>JAGQOY010000005.1 GCA_020427005.1 Planctomycetales bacterium | reverse complement strand
CCTATTCAAAGAGCCCGAATGTAGAAACTACATCAAACACTGTGGCTACCGCTACACTTAGATGAATGCTGCTCTAATTGAAAGGCCGACACCAACCAATTCTGCTTTGTAAGGGACAAGCAAACATTTGGACATAGCCTATCTACCAGTCATGCCCCAACGGAATTGAAGGATAGTCGAGATCAACGCAAACATGACTGCAACGGCAAATGCTGAAAAACCTAAATAGCCCATTACTAAGTACCAATTACCAGCAAAGCCTGCCGAGTTCCCTGCTAGCTCTGTCAAGTTTCCGTCCAACGGTAACCAAAAAACACTCATCAAAGGACTTGTCAGCGCGCCCCATTGCAGGGCCTCACGGGTCTCGACTGTGCCAGAAACGTTTACTCCTAAGTACCAGGCTGCGACGGGAATCATGTACAGCGTGATCAGAATGGAATAACTGCATAGCATGGCTACGGATGTCTTGCGGCAAATGGCCGAACACAGTAGCGCACTTACGGAATTGAAAATGGCAGCCACCAGGACGACGATAAAAAATAGCAACACCGTAATCCAGTTGGTCCCGAAATGTGTGGGAAATCCAAGGAAAAAAGCTAGCACAACTGGCCACATTAGAAACATGGTCAGAACATAGGAAACGCGAAATCCACTCAGCAGCTTACCCCAGAGAATCTGCGAGGGTTGCAAAGTAGTCGTTAACAGCAACTCAAGCGTTTGCCGTTCACGCTCACTGGTTAACGCGCCAGCAGAAAAAACTGGCGCAACTAGAATGTTGAATACCAAAACATAGCAGATATACCACGGACAAAGGTCATAGCGGATGAAAAGAAAATAGGCCATCAAGGGTATAGCTAACAACATGCTGATCTGTATTACCAGACGCAACATCAACGTACCCTGACTGAATAGCTCGGCATGTATTTCTTTGTCATAAATCGGATTGGCATCATCCTTCATGAGCGCTGCCCGTCGTGGGGGCGCGAAAAATCGATCAGGAATTTGATCCCTCTGGATGATCATCCCAATTGCATTCTTTGTTTCTTCCTCCAAGTCGACCACGTCATTGCCGCCGCTACCAACGTCCGGAGGATGCAGCAATCGCCGGGCTGTCCATGAGCAAAGTGCAATACTGATAGCGACATAGATCGATGGCAATACTAGGGACACGATATAGAAGCGAATATCCCCGGCATAAGCAATATCTGCGGTCGCCATAATCCGCCAAAACATGGCCCCCACAATGACGATGGGCAGAAGCAAAAGATACGATACCACCAAGCTCGAAGCCGTGCGTTTAAATGCACAGCTGCAGGCTAAGCCAATCGCTCCGAAAAGAACGATGGAAAACACGAGCCACAAGTAGGCTCCCAGAACTTCCCAGATACTGACACCACCCAACGGTAATGCGAGCATGATGATGGGCAACGAAGCCACAATGAGCACCACTAGGTGAGTCAGCGATGCCACCATCTTTCCGATTACAATCGCCCAGGGCCGAAGTGGACTGGCTAGAAGCATTTCATAAGTTTTTCGCTCTTTCTCACCGCTGATTGCACCTGCCGCGAAAGTGGGTGCCATGAGTGAAGCAATTACATATTGCCCTAAAAAGAAAAAGTCGACTAGCTGAACAGCCTCAGAAGAATCGATGGACAGATCCAACACTTGACCTGTTGGATAAACTACTAACAGCACAACTGATAATGCCACCTGGTACAATAACATCAGCAAAAATGATCGATTGGCACGCAGGTTCGTCAATAATTCTCGCTGTAATACTGGGTTTTCAAATACAAACATCTTCAGCTCAGCTGGAGGATCTCATGAATCAGTCCTTTCACAAACCCACGGCGGCGCAGCAACCTAAATCGTGCTGTTGGAATAAACCAAGCAGAACGAACACCCTTGGGAGCGTATTGAAGAAGGACCCAAACTGTACCTCATATCACAGTCAGAGCACACCTTGCCTCGAACAAGCCACCAAGGCTACCCCGCAGGGCACTTTATGATAAACGATTTGCAGCCGCAAAAGCGAGCAGGCAAGGCGTCGTAGTGGCCAGAATCACACAGCGACTGAGAAGAGTAGAGATAGAAAATCGCAAATCAGATTTGCGGTTTCTCGAACGGAATCGCCCCTCGCCTAGATATGAGGTTCCGCAGACGCGAAATAATCCTGGCGAGGCGGGGCTGCATCGGGATCCCAACGCAACGTGTACCCACTGCCACGGACAGTAAAAATCATCTGAGGTTCCCGACCATTGTTGATTTTGCCACGTAAGCGATTGATGTGAACTTCAATCACATTCGTGACTCCCTCCCATTCAGGATTCCAAAGAAACTCACACAGCATCTTACGGGTAACAACCTTACCCTGATTGCGCATTAAGATTTCCAAGATGCGAAACTCGGTCGGAGTCAACTGAACAGGACGTCCTGACCGAGTTACTTTACGTGTCGTTAGATCCATTGATATCTGACCGATCTCAAGGATCGACTTGGGACGGCTACGAGCTCGAACAAGAGCAGCTTCAACCCTCGCAACCAGCTCAGACATAGAAAATGGTTTGACAATAAAGTCGTCTGCCCCAGCTTCTAGTCCGGCAATTCTCTCTTGCCGAAAATCTATGGGAGTCAACATGATGATGTTGGCATTTTCATTGCCTTCCCTCAGGCACCTTAGTACACCTAGCGCCGATTCATCTGAAAGAGTCAAATCCAACAGCACAATATTGTGAGCCTGCTCTACTCCTCGATTGACCGCCTGGGGCCCAGACACAGCCAACTCTACTTCGTACCCCTGTTCGCGTAAGCCGTTTGAAATCGTCCTGGCAAGAATCGGATCATCTTCAACAATAAGAATCCGTGTTGGCGAACTGGAGAGCATAATGCATCACCTAAACAAAAATGATGAGACTGCGGTTTTTGATTTAACACCCACATAACCAAAAAGTACCGCACTTTTTCGACATTTTTCGCCTATATTCATTTATTACGTTTTTGTAATTTTATTTCTCCCTTTTGGAGTGCGATTCAGTCCTTAAAGCTTCAAGTCGGCAAGCCATTTTTGCCTCCCAACCGCGCGCAGATGGATAAAAATACTGCCTTTCCACCCCCAAGTAATCTTGATCCACCACTCCGCTTTCCGAATCGTGAGAGTATCGGTATCCGGCGCCGTGTCCGAGCGTTTTCGCTCCCTCGTAATGCGCGTCCCTAAGGTGCCGAGGAACTGGCAGAACACTTTTTTCGCGCACATCCTGGCATGCACTCCCAATAGCAAGGGTAGCCGCATTACTTTTCTCTGCGCATGCCAAATAGATAACCGCCTGGGAAAGCGTCAACTGGCACTCCGGCAATCCTACAAGTTCGCAGGCTTGGGCAGCCGAGACTGCCACCACGAGAGCCTGCGGATCGGCGTTACCTATGTCTTCACTAGCCAAGATGACCAACCGGCGGCAGACAAAACGGATGTCTTCCCCAGCCTCCAACATCCGCGCCAGCCAATAGACGGCTGCGTCCGGATCACTTCCGCGAATACTCTTAATGAGGGCACTAGAAACATCGTAATGCTCGTCGCCATCGCGATCGTAGCGGATGATTCGCTGCTGCATCGAATCGGCAATCAATTCCTTCGTCAAATAAACCGGACTCGATGAAGTCGAGAGAATTGCAATTTCTAAAACGCTTAATGCACGCCGCGCATCTCCGTCAGTTGACTCAGCCAGATAACGGAGGGTCGCCATGTCATACTCGATATCCAAGTGCCCTAACCCACGGCGGGTATCTTTGATGGCGGTCTCAACTAGCGTCAAGATTTCATCCACCGACAGGCTATGAAATTGAAAAATCTGGCTTCGACTAAGCAAAGCTCCGCCCACACAGAAGAAGGGATTGCTTGTAGTAGCTCCGATTAAACTGACCACTCCCGACTCAACGTCCGGCAAGAGTGCATCTTGCTGAGCTTTGCTGAAGCGATGAATTTCATCCACAAACAACAATGGACGAGCCCCTCCAGTAGATACTTCGTCGCGTGCCCAGGCTAAGACATCGCGTAGCTCCTTGACACCGCTTGTCACTGCATTCAGCTGTTGAAATCGTCCTCCAGTTTCAACCGCCAAAAGATGAGCCAACGTAGTCTTGCCCGTCCCAGGAGGTCCGTAAAAAAGTATGGATCCCAAGCGGCGTGCAGCCAAAAGGCGTCGCAGCAATTTACCCTCACCTAAGAAATGCTGTTGCCCTACAAATTCGGAAATCTTGCTCGGACGCATACGAGCTGCTAGAGGCATGACGGCTTGACGATTGGCCTCTTCTTGTTGGGCAAATAAGTCCATTGCATTTTCCTGAGAAACTTTGCACCAAAGCAATCACTGCCGTGCGGCGATCCATGAACTACTTCTAGCGCCGATGTTTGGGTTGCAATTGTCGTTCTGCCCAAGGAGCCAACTGCTCTCTAAATATCTTGGAATTGTGACGGATATCCGTGGGCAATCGCTTTGGGTAAATCAACACGTCATTGATCATGCGAGTCAGTTCGTTTTCCTGCCCCAGTCTCCTCAACTGGGCAGCCAAATTCTCTGCAGCGACTGAATCAGCTGGGGCGAATTCCGGCCAGGGTTCGGCCACAATCACCGGATGAAGCGGTTTTTCTCCAGTACCAACCAAAGCACATCGATGGATTTGCGGATGGTTGTTATAAATGGCCTCGCAGGGCTCCGTAAAGAGAGTCCCCGAGTTTGTTTGCACACGGTGCGATTTGCGCCCACAGCACCAAAAACGATCCAGTTCGTCGAGATACCCGACATCACCCATGCGGTGCCATGTACGATCGCCATCCTGCACTTTGTGTAGTGCATTCTGGTCGATACGCGTTACATATCGCTTGGTCACAACATCGCCGCTGACCATCAGCTCGCCGATTTGACCACGTGGCAACTCTTTCACCTGGTCAACTGATAATAAAGGTCCGTCATCGATACTGATAACTTTCCATTGAATACCAGAGAATTTTCGCCCGACGCATGTCCCTTGCCCATGACGGCATTTCTCCGCAGTCTCGGACAAGACTTCGCGTGACTCGATCGAAGCAACCGGCAAAGCTTCGGTCGCTCCATAAGGCGTATACATCTGTCCATCCGGATGCATATGATCCCGCATCCATTCCAATACGTGGGGCGGTACGGGTGCACCTGCGGAAAAAACACGCTGCAAGCTGCTGATTAGCCGGCCCTGCTGCTTTAGGAACTTGCCAACTTTCGTCCACAGTGCCGGAGAACCAAAGGCTTGATTAATCTCCCATTGGTCAATGGCATCCAGCAGTCGGGGTGGGTCTACGTCGGCAGGTCGCGTAGGATCCATATCGGGGATCACGGTGGTCGTTCCCATAACCGCATTAAAAAGTCCGAATAGTGGAAACCCCGACAGGTCTCGCCCTCCAGGAGTAATACCATAATGTTCGACAAGCTGATCAATCTGACTGTTAAAGGTCCGATGCGTATACTCCACACCCTTTGGCGGTCCCGTACTGCCGGTTGTAAAAATCACTGCCGCTGGGCTATCCAACGATACGGACGGAGGTCGGTACAACGATGACGGAGTGCCCTCCAACATATCGAGACTCGGTTTGGGCAGGAACCCAAATCGACGACCTACCGTTACGTTCAACTTGGCATGAGGAAACCGATGGCTCAAAGCCATCCTAATAATATGGGCTGCGGGAATGGCTACAAATCCATGAGGATCGGTCGCTTCCAAGCAGCGAATTAAGTTCTTGCGTCCCATGCCCGGATCGATGAGCACCACTACAGCGCCTGCCTTCAAAAGGGCAAACACCAAAGAAATGAAATCCGCCCCAAATCGGACCAGCATGACGATTCGCATGCCTGGCTCTATCCCAAGCTGCTGAAATCCAGCTGCAATGGAATTGGTTTGCAATTCCAAATCCGCAAACGTCAGCGTTCTGTATCTTCGCGAGGCACCGGGAACATAGCGTCCACTAGGAGAAGCCATCGAAATTGCCGCCGGATTATGCAACGCGACCTGCTGCAACCTACTGGCTACATTCGCAACGTTGATCTCCAAGGGTGCCGGTGGTAGCCGATTAAGATTTGCAAACATTTCGTCCGTGCTATGGCCTCGCACCTCGACTCCCTTATTAATACAGTTACCTCGGCGAATAGCGTCAGGATTCGCCCAAAAAACTGACGTTTGACCAAAGTATAACGGCAATCGAGTTCCCCGTCGTCTGCCAATCTAGAGTCATTTGACCCACACAGCCTGCATACGAATCATTGCGCAACGTCCGCTGGCCTCAACCAACCTCGCTGGACCTGCTTTAGGAAAGTCCCCAGCGACTGTCGAATCCCCTGTGCTATGGGAGTTTGTTTCAAACTGGGAAAAGCGTCCATGATGGGTTGATAGTCTAGCTCGCAAATAAACGGAGCCTCTCCGTCACTGACCCTAATCCTGACATTTTCAGCCACTCGCCAGTGTTCTGCGGCGATTCGCAAATACTCTACAAATTGATAGGTGTTGATCGTCTCACGAGGCATCGTGAACACACCAAAACCGTCGTAGTCACTCAATAACACATTTCCAAAAACAGCACCTGAGTCTGGCGCAAATAGATAATCCTGTTGTGTTCGAAATGTCACTTCGTAGGGCAAGTTCAAGGCCACGCACTTAATGGCAGTTGTTGGACTGGACGTTAAGCCTAAGTCGCGTCCTGGACCATACAATACACCTGGACGCAAGCATACAGTCGGTATTCCGGTTTCTTGCTGAAACAGCCTGCAAACATGTTCAGCGGCCAATTTCCACACTCCATACACATTGACCGGTTGTGGTTCGACATCCATGGGAACAACTCCGACCGGGTAGGCCGAACGAGGGCCGTAAACGGCGATCGAACTTGCGAACACGACTCGGCGAACTACTCCAGATGCCTGCTTGACCGCCTCTAAAAGGTTTTGCGTACCTGCCAAGTTAGTTTGCAAACCTTGATTGCGATTCGCGTTGCAATCCGGTGTTTGCAGCGCTGCCAAATGCACCACGTGGGTAACGCTCCGCGAGTTCAAAAGGTTTACCAATTGGGCCGGAGCAGCGATATCTAGCGTTACTGCCTCTATCCGAGTCCTATCTTCACTATCAAAAACTCGCTCGGTGCGTTGCTCGCTTACTTGCCTACTAGCAACAATGACTCGTGCGTCACTGTTTCTCAGCAGCCATTTGACGGTTTCAGCTCCAATACATCCGTATCCACCCGTCACTAAAACTTGCATTTGTTTGCCTTAACCGAGTTTCCAAATCCGCGAGGTATTTTTTTGTTCAAAAAACACAAATCGAGCTGAGCATTCATGAACCACTACTGTCGAAATATCATCATTCCACCTGCCAAAGCCTGCTAATCAACTCGCAGGTTTCAGGATCAAAATCTAAAAGCTGCCGACGATCAAATGGAAAAAAATCATTGCGAGAAAAGAAAGCCTCTGTACTTTCAGCAAAATACTCTTGAGGTGAAGTTAGAGCGTAGGCAGGTCCCAATGATTTATTGCCCGATGAGTCAACTCGCTCGACAATTGCATACCGTCCGTCGTTCTTGATACGCTCGAAAGCCTGCTGGACTATCTGATTGTCGTATCCACTTGCCAATACTTGATGATGGTAGGCATGGGCTAGTTCATGGAGGGCAAAATTCGGCATGCGGCGAGTTTCTTTGTCAAAGTTCAGGATATTAGAAAACTCAATTCCCTTCTCCATATCCGGATTGCGGCCGTGTTCTACCAACCACGCACGTCCAGGATGGTATTCAGCACGAGGCGTTTGCCCCACATACGGCATTGAGAACCATAGCCTGACCCGCCGCAATCGCATCACAACTTTGGCTGGCACTACGTTTTGGATTTCATCAAGCTGAGCCTTTAATAGACGAGCCGCAGTCAATGTTTCGGACGAATACTGACTCAGAAGCTGTCGGTCAATATTTAGTTCCCAGCCACTGATCTCTCGTGATTCATACGTCGGACCACCAATTTGGCCAGCTGCCGGCCTGGCAGATAGGACCGCCAGAATCAGCCCAATCACACCAATCACTGATCTTCTTGAAAGTCGAAGCGGATCCTTATTCTTTAGAAGTTGTGCACAGTGAAGCCAGACCTGCGTTGAATGCAGGCTACTATTGAGCGACATGCAATTCCGATCCTTGCTGGCCATACATCTTTTCTAACCGTACAAAACTTGTTGGCTCAGATCCGTGCACATGGACCACGGCGTTCGGAATACTAGCCGACAAACCTGAAAAATCCCAGAATCGCAAGGCGCCTGGCAAGAAGTAATTGTCTTGGATTGACGATACGCTTCGAAAATCAAAACCTTCAGGCCACAATTGAAGCTGCAATTTGGCCGCTTCTTCCTCAGAACGTGTTTGATCAGCAGCACACAACGCGGCGGCTGCGCTCAAGGCTGCACCTGGACCATGTCCGGAAACCTGTATCTCCTCACCTGGATATTGATGGCGCAGCCATCCAATCGTAGCCGCAATTTGTCGGGCTTGCTTGGAAAAGGCTGCCATGTTGTAGCCATATGTATACCCAGCTGCCAAGCGGCGATATTGAACCAGCGTCTGATTCTGCTGCGGCAGAATTGTAATAGCAATTGCTTTTTCATTGCCTCCATGCGTGATTACAACTTGATCGGCAGTAGCTTCCTTGACCAGCACTTGTTGAACCTCCCAAGTGCCTTCACTTTGACTGCTCAGTTCCGCAATTGTCTCCCCTTGAGCCTCTAGCTGGGCCGGTTCAACCGCTGCCGCGGTCAGTCCCAAAATCGTGCGCCAACCAGAGTGCAACACCTTCGATAGCTCTCGCTGCTGATTCTGATCTCCCTGCAATAGTCCTTGAAGCTGTGCGTCAACGATCTTCGCCCATCGAGAAAGTAATTGCCGCTCAAAAACCTCTCCACCCTCTGGTTGCGGATGCTCGGCATCCCAAACACTCAGCTCCTCCTTCGCAGCCAACTCAAAGTCTCGTTCCAAGATTGGTTTCTTGAACCCTAGCCCCAGGTGGTCACTCATCCAACCATACATATTGACTCTGGACACGTGATTGTAGTTGTGCTTAAAGTGCAAGGCTGGAAACAAGGCCACCTTATCCTTTGCGCCAAACAGCGAGTACAACTTCTGAAGTTCCGGAAAGCCATCTTCGGGCATAGTTCGCGTCCAGTCATCGGCTGCACTCATGCCTAATGGACGTGGTGCAATGAGAGCCGCGATCTCAACATTTCCTGTTCCGTTTCGCAATAGCGGCGCATTCTCACACGTGCATCCGCCCTGCATCCCGGTACTTACCATAACCGCGGGAAAAGCAACGCTTATGCGATCATCCAGGGCTGCCCCTAGAAACGTTTGCGTGCCACCACCACTGGCGCCAGTAATCGCAATTCGAGTCGCATCCACCTCCGGCAATGTCAACAACATGTCCACTGCGCGCTGAGTAGCTAACGATTGCAAGCCGATAATCGTCTGGCAATTCGCCTCCGCCAGCGGACTATACAATAGCCACCCCTGCTCGTTGTTCTCCGTCGCGGCATCTTGCTTGGCAAACGTATGGGCTCGAGAGAAATTGATTTGTTGACTATCGCAATATCCAATCATGTCCCAATGGAAAACGATGCACCCCATGCGAGCCAGCTGTACACAGCGAGCTTGTATGTGATTGCGCGCTGCAGTCTCAAATCGTTCAGCGCCGATGGCCAAGAGATCATTTATCTCTTGTTGAGAAGGATTGTAAAAACGCGCCTCAGTCCAATGGCCATGTGGGCAGAGTACAGCAGGGATTTTGGTCCCAGCTTGAATGTTCTTCGGGCGATACAAATTACCAGTAACAAAAAAGCCAGGCAAACTCTCGAATGTTACCTTCTCAATGGTGTATTCGTCCCGATCAACTGCTCCGTAAATCTTTGGCTTCACCTCGTCGAGTAACGGTTTGGGATACAAACCCAAAGCAACGGAAAGCTGGAGCCGAACTTCGCCGGCCCGCTGCTGCCAGGCTGCTAGAGTTAGGGGAGGTTGGAAAGGGCAATGCGATTCCAAGTCTCGAAAACCAATCGGTAATTCCGCTTGCTGCTGTTGAGCGTAACCAACACCAACCATCGCTGTCCAAATAAACACTATGCATAGGCGCAGTAAACTCATCGCTTATAACTCCCAGATCCACGATTATTCGACGTACGATGACAAGTTCCGACCCAAAGGTGACGTCAATAGCTTAGCTTGTCCCCACGTCAGGTTGAATTAGCTACCGACCGGGCACGGCAATAAATGTCGAATCAAGCCAAAAACTGAGACAATCCCATATTACCGCCCAATTCCTCCCGAAGTCCCCTAACCATCCGTCGGAAATCTGAGATTTTTGGGCACCGGCGCTACCGAATCACAATCGGAGGCATCGGTCGGACGTCGGCGTCATGACAGGGTCACGAGTTTTTTCATGCTAAAGAGGCTTGCCCCCTCGCTTTCACTCGCCCCAACTTCCTAACATTGCTCGGAAAGAGGGCGGAAATCCTTGCTGAGACAACCTCATATCCTATAACTTAAGCCTTGCCCTGGCCCCGACGGGTAGACGCGATTTGCGCCGGCTTGTTAACTGCGCTCTATAATTTCCAAAGCCTGACCTCGATTCCCAAAGCCTGACCTGGCGGACCAAACCGATCGATCAATCAGCCTAGCAGACAGCAAATAAGTGCAGCCCGCGGTCGATAAGCCGCTTTGGCTATGGTGGAAAAAAATCAAAAGTCAGTTGTGGATTACAACTAATAAGTGGGACTTCGATATATGTCAGCCACCGCGGTCAAGCAACCAGCCTGCGACGTACAATCGCAACAATCGCTTTCACCGGAGCAATTGTCTCAATGGAAGGCCGCCCAAGAACGAGCCTCGAAACTGAAGCGAATGAAAGGAATCGCGGCTTTCAATCGTTGGACCATGACGGTACTGGCACTTTTGTCCCTACCGTTTGCCTTTTTTAGCATTGTTGGCTTTCTCAGCTGTGCCGCACTGATTTCCCTGGCAGTTGTTGAATTTCTCGCCAAACAAAAGCTAGACCGTTTTGAACCTGTGGCCGCTCAACTACTTGGCTGGAACCAAGTTGCACTCCTAGTTGTGATTCTTATCTACTGCACGTTCAGCATTTTTCAAGGCATGTACCAGGAAGGCGAGGCGCTACGCACCCTTTCCGCCCCTGAATATCGGGATGCCCTTGGACTGAGTGAGCAAGATTTGAGCGACTTAAAATGGCTCTACAAATCGCTTATTGCCGTTACCTACGCCAGCATCGCTGGTCTGAGCATTGTATTTCAGGGTCTAAACGCCTGGTACTACTTCGCGCGCCGACGCCAAATCCAAGCCTATAAGGACCAAACGCCTGCCTGGATTCACCAGCTCCAACAATAAACGCAGCTCCACGCACCATAGCTTAGCCTTAAAGTCGCTCAACATTTATTGACAAAATTTCAGTAGGACAGACTTCCAGTCTGTCCACCAACTTCCAGTCTTTCTCCGAACTTCCAGTCGGTCCGTAAACAGTCAGGCTGGAATCCCTTCTACCGTTGCCAATGCGGACTCCTATCATTGCGCGACGACTACATGATCGCTAAACCCCAAACTTGCGATTCAAGCCTTGAACGCGGTAAGGCAAGCACTGAATGCGGATAAATCCTTCCGCATCATCTTGATTGTATGTACCGCCGGCCTCCATCGTGGCGATTCCCTCGTCATATAGACTATTGGGGCTACTACGCCGTGTGACAATCATGTTGCCCTTGTACAACCTAAGAGTCACTTCTCCGGTCACAACTTGGTGACTTTTATGAATAAAAGCCTGTAACGCGTCGAACTTGGCAGAAAACCAATAGCCATAGTAAACCATCTCTGCCACTATGGGACTAAGTGAATTACGCAAATGAACCAAATCTCGGTCCAACGTCAACTGCTCTAGTTGGGAAGCCGCTTCATACAGAATCGTCATCCCGGGAGCCTCATAAACGCCGCGGCTCTTCATTCCAACAAACCGGTTCTCTACTACATCGATTCGCCCCACTCCATTCCTTCCACCAATCCGGTTCAATTTTTCGACGACTTCCAAAGCCGAACACGCTTGCCCGTTAACAGATACGGGAATTCCCGCTTCAAACCCCACGCTCACTTCCTCCGGTTTGTCCGGCGCTGCTTGGGGACTACAGGTCATCGTAAACTCAACGAGATCAACACCACAGACTTCGAGACTTTCCAAGTCGCCCGCTTCGTAGCTGATGTGCAGAACGTTTTCATCTGAGCTGTAAGGCTTTTTCACTGTAGCTTTAACGGGAATATCACGTTGTTGGCAGTAGGAAATCATTTCCGCGCGTCCCGGGAAGGCTGTTCGCCATTCCTGTGTCCTCCATGGTGCGTAAACACGAAGGTTTGGACGCAAGGCCTCAGCTGCCAGTTGAAAACGGCATTGATCATTGCCCTTCCCAGTTGCACCATGGGCGTATACTTCTGCGCCAACTTGGTCCGCTACCTCAAGAATCTTCTTGGTAATCAGTGGCCGAGCTATACTTGTGCCCATCAAATATGGCCCTTCGTATTTTGCTTGCCATTGCAAACATGGGAATGCAAAGTCGCGACACAGTTCCTCCCTAGCATCAATCATGTGGACGCTCTTAGCACCGATCTTGTGCGCTTTGCTGCGCATTACCTCACGATCCTCTCCAGGCTGCCCAAGATCGACATACACCGCATGCACATCAAATTTCTTGTGCTCAATCAACCATCCGAGCATAACCGAAGTATCTAATCCGCCGGAGTAAGCAAGCACACAGGAAGTCATGGAAATAGGTCCCTCGTTAATTTGCAATCACAATCTAGAATGCGTTTTTTCCCAAATTGGCTCGAACAACATGAATACTGCTCGAGTGGATCTCATATGGAAAATGATGCGTGATTTACACGCCCCATCAAGGAATAGATAATCCTTCATTGCAGTTCCAGTTTGTAGACGGATGGAAATGCAAGTTTCTCGGGAAATACTGATTGTCTTATAAAACCCGGAATCGACAAGTCACCATTACCCTCCTGCTTGGAGGTCGTGCATTATCATCATTTGCTGAAAACTAGCCGTGACAACGGAACAAGAATTCAAGATCTGGCTGGACGAAGTTCAGGCGGGCAAGCTTTCGTGGGTTCAACTCGCCGAACGCTTGCTGGCCGCATGCCACCCGCCTCGGCAGCATCAGCCCGATGAAGATCGTGGTCGACGTTGCCGGTTTGGTGAGGTGATCTTTGGACAAAACAAAACGGTGGAGGCCATCCACAGCATCGCTCACGCCCTATTGCGTAGCTCACAAACTGAGGTTCTCGTTACGCGCATCGAACCGCAGCTGGTAAGCCAACTTTTTCGTCATTTCCCGTATGTGCGTTATGATTGCCTGGGCAAGACCCTTCGGCTTTCCGAACAACAATGGCCGCAGGATTTCTCTATTAAGGCGACACCCGAAGACGCACAGGGCAACGAGGAACAAAAGGTACGTTTGGTTGGAGTCGTTACGGCGGGTAGCACGGACCTCGCAGTTGCCCGAGAGTCCATCGAGACTCTGAACTGGATGCATGTCCCATCCGTTCTCATCACAGACGTGGGTGTCGCTGGCCCCTATCGCATTCTACCCTATATAGAACAACTCAGAAAATGCAGCGCAGTCATCGTCGTCGCAGGCATGGAGGGCGCTCTGGCTAGTGTGGTCGGCGGGCTGGTTCCGAGCCCAATTATTGCCGTACCCACAAGTGTCGGCTATGGTGCCAACTTTGGGGGAATTACCACTCTACTAAGTATGCTCAGTAGTTGTGCGGCCGGCGTAACGACAGTCAACATTGATGCCGGTTTCAAAGGAGGCTACGTGGCGGGACTAATCGCAACCGGTTAACCCGACAACACATGCAACTTCTTTTTGATTGCAACGACTTTCAATCACTATTGCCTCCGCATGTCCCTCTCTGGTTGATGAAACTAGTTACAACACAGCTTCAAGTCAAACCGGCGAACAAGAATGAACGGTTATTTCAAAATCCAACATTATTTACGTTTTGTACATAAAACGGCTCGATCGTCACCGTATTCTCTTGAGCTCGCTAACCTAAGGTCGAAACAAACGACTTTCTTGACTCAACAGCCCCCTTTTTTGTGCGATTGAATTACGAATATTACTTTTTTCCCATCATCTGCAAGTGGCCCCGCTCTTTGTTCACAAACAACTCCTTCGCTACCAAAATGGAGACCCTACGAAGCTGATTTATCGTTTCTTCAGCCAGCTTCATTGGAAGTATCCTTTTTGGAGTGATTAAAGAATGCGTATGATTCCCAAACGTGCTGCTTTCACGCTAGTTGAGTTACTGGTCGTGATTGCCATTATCGGAATTCTGGTGGGCTTGCTACTGCCAGCCGTACAGGCCGCTCGCGAGGCAGCCAGAAGAATGCAATGTTCCAATAACTTCAAGCAAATGGGGCTTGCGGTACTCAACTACGAGTCAGCCTACCAACGCATGCCACCGGCCGCCATGAAGGGCGGACCTGGGCTCACTGGAGGCCATACGGCTTCAGGTTTCTTACGAATCCTTCCATTTCTTGAAGGTGGTACCCTATTCAATCAAATGGCTGCAGTTGGCTTTGGCGACTCTGCGAACTACTGGCTAGGATCAAACAACGCGGTTACGCATAAGATCCTGGACATCCTACAAAACACTTCGTTCAGCACCTACCGCTGCCCCTCCTCCCCTTTGGTTGAGCGAGTAGTAATCCAAGGCCGCTCCATCATGTGGCCCAGTTACATTCTGGTGGCTGGCAGTGACCGACACATCACCGCTGACCCTAACGCTTTCAATGGCAGTATCCATTCTGCAGGTGGCGTTTTCCCTGGTAGCATCGCTTACAAGATTTCTGCCATTTCTGATGGCACTTCCAACACTATGATCATCAGCGAACAAGCCGCCTGGGGCAAAAACATCAACGCCGGCTCATATCCCAATATGAGAACGTCCATCTCTCCAACCGGCTCGTGGATCATGGGCTCAAAGAATCCTCGAATTCCACGTGGTCCCGGAACTTGGTCGGCAACTGGCAGTCACGGTGCGCCTCCGGACACCGACCTACGATGTTACAACGTGACAACCATTCGCCAGCCACCTAATATCGGCGGTACTCCTGCGTGGAGCGATTTCCGGGCTTGCAATACCATCTTGGCATCCGCTCATACTGGCGGTGTAAACATGTGCTTGTCCGACGGTTCGGTTCACTTCCTAAGCGAAAACATCGACCTAGATACGCTACGCAATCTGGCTGACAAGGACGATGGTCAAGTTATTTCCAATCTTGACCTGTAGCCCTGACTGTCGCCTCCAGACTTAATTTTGCCACTGCGTTTTGCTACTACGCGCTATTTGCGCGTAGTGGCAACTTGGTCAGTAATTCAACCGACCTTGCTCCAACGAGGCTACCGGTATAAATCCGATTGGCAAACTCTTTGAGCTGGCAACATCTAGAAGCTCATCTTGCCCCCCAGCCCCGCTAGCACTGCGCCTCAACCACCACACAGGGTTCGATAAACCAGCCACACTAACTACCAAAGAATTACTTTTTCTTAATAAATAACCAGAAAACCACATTCTGCATCCCCACATAAACATTTCTAAAGCAAAATACGATTCGTATTTGTTTCCGTATTTTGCCTTGCAAAGGTCAATGTTTATGCACAGACGAAAATCTCGCCTCGCGTTCACTCTGGTGGAGCTGTTAGTTGTCATCGCCATCATCGGCATTCTTGTGGGTCTCTTGTTGCCTGCCGTTCAAGCTGCCCGCGAAGCTGCGCGCCGAATGCAGTGCAGTAACAATTTCAAGCAAATGGGCTTGGCCATTCTCAACTACGAATCGACGTACAAGCGAATGCCGCCTGCAGCCATGAAAGGTGGACCTGGCCTAACCGGTGGTCACACGGCTTCTGGCTTCATGCGCATCCTACCGTATTTGGAAGGTGGAAATCTTTACAACCAAATGGCCGCTGTTGGCTTCGGAGATTCTGCCAACTACTGGCTGGGATCCAACAACCCAATTACTCACAAGATCTTGGACATCATGCAGAACTCGACTTTCAGCGTTTACCGTTGCCCGTCGTCGCCACTAAGAGATCGCGTGACCATTCAAGGGCGAAGCATCATGTGGCCCAGCTACATGTTAATCGCCGGTAGTGACCTCCATCGCACTGCCGATCCCAATGCGTTTAACGGTAGCATTCACTCATCCGGTGGCGTGTTCCCTGGTAGCATTTCCTACAAAATCTCCGCCATTTCGGATGGTACTTCCAACACTATGGTCATTAGCGAACAAGCCGCTTGGGGCCATAATATCAACGCCGGTTCATTCCCAAATCTTCGCACATCCATTTCACCGACTGGCTCTTGGGTTATGGGTTCGAAGAATCCACGCATTCCAAGTGGTCCCGGCACTTGGTCTCGCACCGGTAGCCACGGCGCTCCTCCAGACACCGATTTACGCTGCTACAACACAACCACCATTCGTCAACCACCGAATGTGGGTGGAACTCCAGCTTGGAGTAACTTCCGAGCATGTAACACGATCTTGGCATCGGCTCATACAGGTGGCGTAAACATGTGCCTATCTGATGGTTCAGTCCATTTTCTTAGCGAAAACATTGATTTGAACACGCTTCGAAATCTGGCTGATAAAGACGATGGACAGGTAATCTCAAACTTGGATTTGTAAGGCACTTCGAAGCTGCCAACGAGCAATTGGCATTACCATATCCTCGTTTTTTTCGGCACCGCGAACATGGTACGACGAGTAGGGTTCCTGCTCGTCGTACTTGCATTTTAGGGCCAGTTGGTTTTTACTGTGGCTCTAGTAAGTGTTCGCTCTAGGACACCTTTCATGTGTACGATTTGATATTCACTGTTTCGCAGACGATTTCTCTTTTGGGGAGACCATACCTTTGATTACGTTTTCTCGCTTTTGCTTGTTGGCATCCGTCGCCTGTTTCTTAGTTGGCTGCGGTGAAAGTGCTCCCCCAATGTACAAAGTAACGGGCAAGGTAAGTTTCAACGGCGAATCCGTAACTGAAGGTTCCGTTACTCTGGAAGATGGCAATACCGGTGTTGCAGATGCCTACCCGATTAGCAGTGAGGGAACCTACGAAGCGAGCGTACCAGAGGGTGAGTATCGTGTGAGCGTCCAGCCACCTATGGTCACGGTAGCCGACACCGCCAATTCGGAAGGTGGAGATGAATTCAAGAAAGTTGACAACATCCCTAACCGCTATTGGTCCAGTTATGAATCGGGACTTTCAGTTTCAGTTCAGGGGGATACAACGTTCGATGTCGACATGAAACCCGGCCGTCGATAGATAAGTGCCGCTGTTCAAGTTGAATACTTATTGCATTGGATCCGAATGGCGATGCCTAAATTATCGGACAGAAACAAAAAAGGCGAACACTTGTGCTCGCCTTTTTCATTATTGCCGGTCGCTCCGCACCAACCTAAAAACAACCATAACACTCGATTCATGGCTAGAGTAGAGCGAGGCAGTATAAGCACTTCTCTTTAGCCTGCGTACTCGCGTTCCGTCACCAAGCCTGGCATAGGTACTGGGTAGCGTCCCTGAGCATCAGGTTTCACCGGAGCTTCACTTTCCATAGTAAGTTTGTCCACACCGGGTGCAAACTCGTGATCGAAGTCCATGAAATCTTCGAGCGTAATTACTTGCCCGGTATGGGCAGCCATTCGCCCCATGGATGTCACGGCACTTGCCATAACGCCTCGCTCAACTTCGTTATATGGCCTGTCATTGCGAATGGCATCTAACAAATCATTCCATTCCAATTGGTACGGAGTGCGTTCAGTGTCAGGAAATTCCCAACGCACTTCCTTACTGGTGAATTTCTGTCCTGTGTAAATTTTGCAGTGCGCAGGAGTGTGTGCCGCGGCAGAAATAGTTGCACAACTCTTCGTGCCATGGGCGTAACTAGCAAATTCATTGTGGCAACCGGGAACCGTACGACCATCGACGAACAATTTGGTGCCATCACCGAACGTGTATTCAATCGAATACGTATCAAAGTTTTGATCGATGTAGTCTTCACGGTAATGCCGCCCACCGCTGGCTTTGGCTTCGACTGGCCAGGCATCTTTCATCCAACAACATTCGTCAATGTTGTGAATCAAGAAATCGCTGACTGCTCCTCCACTAGCCCAAAGAAAACCGTGGAATTTGCTGATCTGGTACATGAGATCACTCATCCCGGTGTCATTGGGCTTTACAGCTGCTGAACCTGTTGGGCCCGCCATCCGATAGGCGCGGAGCATCAGAATGTCCCCGATCTCGCCGTTCTTGATACGGTCAAACAGCTCTTGGCGAGCCTCACAGTGGCGGCACATCAACCCCACCGCAACCTTCAAGTTCTTAGCCTGAGCCAACTTGTTGATCTCCAACATACGTCGACTCGTTGGCGCGTCAATTGTTACCGGCTTTTCCATGAATACGTTCAGGCCCTTTTCTATGGCATACGTATACATGACCCACCGGAACGCTGGCGGTGTAGCGAGTATGACAATATCTCCTGGGTCAAGGCAATCCATGGCTTGCTTGTAGCCTTCAAAGCTAATGAACCTTTGATCCTCTGGCACATCTACCTTTTCGTTGAACTCTCGAGCCAAACTGCGGTGACAGGCATTCAACCTATTTTCAAAAACATCTGCCATAGCAACCAATTTGGTATTTCCATCAGGTACCTTCAAAGCATTCTCAGCCGCCCCTGTCCCACGACCACCACAACCAACGAGAGCAATTTGAACTTGGCTGTTTTGCGCAGCATGTACTCTACGCATCGCACCGGTAACTAAAGTAGAGGCCGCCGCCACGGAACCAGTCGTCTTTATGAAACCTCGGCGGGTGGTTTCGGATTGAATTCTTCGGGTCATAAGGGACTCCCCAACTTTTCTGCTATCTAAGATGTGAAATTACAGTCTGGCATATAGATATTGCCTCACCCAGTATTGTAACGCTAATCCGATCGCAAACTTGTAAGTGTTAGTCGCCCTGTTAAAAAGTTTCGATCTTTGAGGGGCTTGGAACCGGCTACTACAGACTCCCTTTTCATTTCAA
The DNA here is from genome assembly GCA_020427005.1 of Planctomycetales bacterium. GTDB lineage: Bacteria > Planctomycetota > Planctomycetia > Pirellulales > Pirellulaceae > Aureliella. The sequence continues at coordinate 75,465 of JAGQOY010000005.1, read as the reverse complement.
TGAGCCGCGGATTGGAATTGGCAGCCTTGCCCAATCATGCGTAACTTTTGAAATTGAGTAATCTCCCGACACATTGTGAGGCAGTTATTATGGATACAATGAACCGTTTCCCAGGCTAACAGGCTAATCGATCACACTCAAATTCGTGGTGGGATGAACACCTTGATGATCAACAAATCAAAATTGGTACCCATATCTCCGAAACTCGTGTATTTCACTCTAGTTCGCCTGCCCTACATGCAGGGGCGATTCAACTACGGACTAGCAATCGTACTGTACGTTTTGCTCACGACGTTTTCCATGTCACAAACTGCCAATGGAGGACGCCCCGAAGGAGCCACCGCGGGGTTCGGTAAACCTCGAGAATGGACTGATTCGACAGGAAAATTCAAAATCCAGGGAGCCTTATCATTAGCGGATCCCAAAGAAGTTCAGATAAAGACTAATCAAGGACGAGAGTTGAAAATTGAGCTGAATAAGCTGAGTGAAAGCGATCAAGCGTTCGTAAAGAGCTTCCTAGAAGTCGAAGCTGCAATGGGAGGAGGACCCTCTCCTGAAAACCCTTTCAGGGAGATCGGAGACCAGACTTCGAATTCTGTACCAGATCCAGTCGCCCTGGATACTAAAGCCGTCGACACGAGCATTCCTGTTCGCCAGGTCCAGGATCGCGCCACACGACCGATTCCTCTCAGTTTTGAAAAAACATATTGGGATGGTACTCCTCCGGTCGCACTCGAGATCCTTGAGGTACCTGACTTAAATATCAGAAACGAAATCCAAAAGAATTTCTTCGCCGGTTGGTATGTTCAAACTGCTGGACGAAATCCCGTAGCTGTACTCAATGTTGAACATCAGGGGCGAGACGGCAATTACTCACAATATTCCGTAGTCTCACTTGAGTCAGGTGAAGGGTCGCCACCTACCAAATTTGAGGACGCATACCAACTGAAAGCTCTCAGTCCCAACGGTGCACAACTGGCTGCAGTACGAGTCGTAGGCTTTGGGAAAGGCAATGACTTGATCATGATGCAAGTCACTCGTGACGGAGTACACCCTGTATTTGAATTTAAGGCCGGCGGTGGCTCCTGGGACGAGCTACAATCCGTCCAGTTCCTACCCAATAATCGGCTGTTAACAGTGTCTCAAAAACACAACGTTACAATCTGGGATTTAAACGACGAAAAAGCAGTGCGTCCGGTTTCACGGGGCAACCTGGGTGGACCCGCACCAATTGCAGTTAGTGATGGGACAGACCGTATAGCGATCGCAGGGCGTAGTGCAGTCGCAGTTCTAGATACTCTCAGTATGAAACAGGTCGGTTGCATCCACTGCGAGAAAGAAGTCTTAGCCATGGATTTTTCGCACGAAGGATCGTCGCTGGCGGTGCAAGTTCCATTCGAACTTCAGATCTACTCTCTGCAAGACGGAAAGCTTGTTAAGACTATCCCGATTGCCAACGAACGGGCCGCTGCCATTCGATGCCTGGGAGCCTATGTATTAGTTGATGGGCTGCTTTTCGATGTTGAGGCTGGCACCCCGTTGTGGAATTATGAATTTCCTCAGCATTATTCTCTGCTTGGCAATCTACTTGTCGCCACCTTTCCGGGCGAAAAAGGGACGCAGATATCCACAGTGCATCTACCTCATCCCGACGCCCGTTCCGCAATGCGTGACCTCTCAAATGCTCAGCTTTATGCTGTGATTCCAGGCACACCCGTCAAACTGACCGTGGAAATTCAAGGTGGAGATAAAACGTTGGAATCAGGCGTTCGCGAAGCCCTAGAAGCCAATATTCAGAAGGCTGGCTGGTCACTCAGCAATTCGGCCAATATTCAGATTTCGGCAAGCTTGAATAGGGGAGAACAAAAACAGGAAGATTATTACACGACGCAAGGGCGTTTCGGTATTCCTCCTCCGATGTTCCGAAATCCAACTGGCCCCAAAGAAACCGTGACGTACACGCCCTGGACTCACAAAGTTGAAATCTCGCAGGGCAGCGAATCGCTTTACTCCAACTCACTGCATGTAGGGTCTCCAGACAATTTTTCTCTTAAGGATGGGGAAACTACTCAAGCTGCTGTTACCCGCCTGACTCAGCCTCGAGTCGATTATTTTCGGAACTTGACGCTCCCACCTTATCTCTGGAAACCCGAATACCGTCACGGATTTGGAAAATCGAAAATAACGCCAGACGGACTGCGCTAACACTCCCACGACTTCAGCCCTTCAGTTCCGAAACAAGCCTCACCCAAGCACGGCGGCTGTTCCGGACACGAACAATCTTGCATGTCGAATTACTCAGTATATTTCTCCGCCACCGATGGGATCAGAATATGAAGCTTTTTCCATATCACCTGATAACGGCCTTTGGGTATTTCAGCTGGATTCTTTGTAACCTTGCCAGTGCACAAGAACTACCTCCATCGGGTCTAGTGCTATGGTTAGACGCAACGCATGGCATAGAGTTGGAACCTGGCGACACCGCCGCCCCACCACGCGTCGCAGTTTGGACAAACCATGCCGTTTCTTCCCAGACTCGAGTGTCACAGGATCATAGTTCGGCGCGACCTCAATTGATTACGGTACTAGACCAAGCACTAGTGCGCTTCGATGGCCAAGATGATCATTTGCTGAATTCCAATTGGGAACAAGAATTCGACGACTTCACTGTGTGTATCGTATTTGCCCCACGCTCCAATAACGGTAATTTCCGTGGTCCATTAGCTTGGAATAAAAGGGATGGGCGCGACTATCAAACTGGATTTAACATTGATCAGAACTCCGGTGCTAGTCTTCAGTTGACTGATATCAACGTGGAGGGAGCCGGATTCGGAGGCGCACGAAACCTGCTTTCAGGCTACCAGCCTTTCGGTACCTTGCAGCGTGTCCAGGTCGTACGGTCTGCCGACCAAGTGCACTTAATCGTCAATGGCAAACCCCAGGACTCACGCCCAGCTACAGCAACTAGGTCGATAGGCGATGAGTTAACAATTGGTGCCAGGCATTATGAAAATGGTACAGGTCCTCAGCGCGCTCAAGGTTTTTTTCACGGTGACATTGCCGATGTAATCATATATGACCGAGCGCTTACCTCTCAAGAATCTCAAGCGTTAGACTTGTTCCTGGAAACCAAACACCAAAAATTGGCCGCCGAGTTCCAACGACAAGCTGCAGCCTTAGAGCAAGCAGAACATCGTGAACGACTTCTGGTTGTAGAGAATTTGCCCGCCGTGCAGATGCTGGTGCCTGGATTCACTGTAGACACACTACCTCTTAACCTTACCAATCAAAACAACTTGCGATATCGCAACGACGGAAAACTCATCACACTCGGTTACGACGGCAATATGTGGATCGCCTGGGACTCCGATGGTGACGGCCGTGAAGATACTACAAACCAATTTTTCAATAATCGCGCCGCCTTGCGAGGTCCCATTGGCATGGCCATCATTCCCGAAGGTCACAAATTGCTTGTTAGACGGGATAACTATTCCCCTGGAAAAACCTGGGGAGTAGTGGTGGCATCCAAGGGAAAAGTATCTGCAATTATTGATGATGACGGCGATGACCGAGCGGATGCCGAAGAAGTGATAGCTTCCGGGTGGCAGGAAATTCCTCAAAACGTGGATGCAGTTGGCATCGCCATCGACGCTACGGGAAATATCTATTTTGGATTGGGAACAGCAGCCTATAACAATGCCTATCTGCTGAATGAACAAGGGCAATCTGCATTTGACCTGCACAGCGAACGGGGCACAATCCAGGTAATTTCCACGTCCTTGGAGCAGCGATCAACGCTATGCACTGGCGTAAGGTTTCCCATCGGCATGGAGTTTGATCAACATGGAGAACTTTTCATATCAGATCAAGAAGGGGCAACGTGGCTCCCCAACGGGAATCCATTTGACGAATTGCTGCATATTCAGCCTGGCAAACACTACGGTTTCCCCCCTCGGCATCCGCGACATTTGCCTGCCGTTTTCGATATGCCAAGCACGTTTGACTATGGCCCTCAACATCAGTCCACCTGCGGTATGACTTTCAATCGCCCTGCCCCGTCCGGAGACAAGACCTTTGGTCCGGCAGCTTGGAAAGGAGATTTATTTGTATGCGGAGAATCTAGAGGCAAACTCTATCGGACGAGACTAGTTCGTGATTCCCATGGCAACTACGTTGCACAGAATAACCTTATTGGCTGCCTGGGAATGTTGACCGTGGATTGTTGCATTACTCCATCAGGCGACCTATTAGTAGCCTGCCATAGCGGAGGCCCAGATTGGGGTACGGGCCCAAGCGGTCCCGGAACCATTTATCGGATTCATTACAGTGAACCGGAAGCTGTGCAACCGGTGGCTGTCGAATTGCGGTCCCCTAATGAATTGGTGGTCGATTTTAGTCGCCCCTTGGACCCAAATCAGTTGACCGACCTTAAGAACCGAATAAGCATTAGCTATGGCGAATTCGTTTCCGCAGGTGACCGTTTTGAATCCATTCGCCCAGGCTATGCTGTTACTCAGTTTCAACAATCCGTGCCGCGTTATCGCCTACCAATTTATTCGCTGGCAATAAAACCGGATCTGCGCTCATTGGTCCTCACCACTGCACCACAATCAGGTTTCGTTGGCTATGCCTTGAGAATCGACGGCCTAGGCCGAGTCGATACTGCCGAAGATGGCCAGCATCCGTCGTTGGACCTGGCGTATTGGCCCACTGGTGTTGTTGCCAAATGGCAGTCCAGCGTGCCAGGTTCACCCATTTGGACCAGTGTCTTGCCACATTTGGATATGATTGCATGTCAGCAATTCGTTACACCAGAGAAAGCGCGAGCGATTCGAGACTTACTTCGAATCAACGGTCGTCTGCAGTTAGATTTGCAATTGAACCTATTGGGGTGGCTTAAACCTGCGGTGCAACCGAATTCGCAATTGGACTACGCACCAGCGCTAGACGATTTCATTCAGTCCGCGAAGCTCGTACTTGAATCGAAACTTCCTTTTCACGTAACTCTCAATGACCAATCCATCTCAAGCCAAACCTCAGAGAATGACAAACATTCGGTTTCATTTGAGATTCCCACTGACAGTTCCGATCTACACGATCTGCAACTGGAACTGGAGACGGGGCCAGCCCTGGCGGTGGAGAACAATTGGTTAAGTGCCCAATACGAAGTGCGATTCAAAGACAATTCTCGACAGACCGGTCCGATCCCATTACATCGATTTGTGTTACCTTGGGCATCGCGAGAATTGTCTTCAGACGATGCGCCTCGTCATATTCCCGAATTGGCATCGGGCAATTGGGGACGCGGTCGGCGGGAGTTCTTCCGTTCGGAAACTGGCTGTAGTAAGTGCCATCAAGTAAACGGGCAGGGAGCCACGGTGGGACCAGACCTTTCGAATTTAGTACATCGCGACTATGCGTCCGTTAAACGCGACATTTTGCAACCCAGTTTCGCTATCAACCCTGACTATATTACTCATCAGGTTTTGACTAAGGATGGGCAAGCACTTAGCGGCGTAATCTCGGGTAGCGGCGACGTGCTAACTGTGGCGGACCAAGACGGTAAACTTCTTAGCATACCAAGGGAGGAAATTGAAACCCTTAAACCAAGCCCACTATCCATTATGCCCGTCGGGACGCTAGAAAAACTGGGAGAGGATCGAACTGCTGACCTGCTGACATTTCTTCTCCTCCCATCGCCCCGCATGCCAACTGATGCCAAAATTCCGTCTCCGCCATTGCGAGATCGACAAGAAGTAATCAATGCCTTAGCTGGCAGTACTGAAACGCCGATAGAAGATTTAACACCGCGCAAAGTCATACTAGTTGCAGGTGCTAAAGACCATGGTCCCGGCGAACACGACTATCCTGCTTGGCTAAAGAGTTGGGGCCAACTGCTTCCTGCCGCTGAAGGCTTGGAAATTGACACTGCCATGGAGTGGCCCACGGAAAAACAAATGGCAACGGCCGATGCGCTGATTTTCTTTCAGCGTGGTAGCTGGACGGCAATCCGTGCCAAACAAATAGAAGAGTTTTTAGAACGCGGGGGTGGTCTGGTTTATATCCATTGGGCAATCGAGGCCGGACCAGAAGCCCCGGAGTTCGCAAAACGCATTGGTCTAGCTTCCGACAGCCGATTGACAAGATACCGCCACGGACCCATTGAGCTTGGTTTTGATCCAGCTGTCAATCATCCGATCGCACGTAATTTTGATCGAGTTCAGTTTTATGACGAAACCTATTGGGCCCTATTGGGTGATTCACGACGCATCGACGTGTTAGCCCGAGCCAATGAGGAAGACGCAGAGCATCCACAATATTGGACCATGCAAGCCCGCCGGGGACGGGTATTTGTTTCGATACCGGGTCACTACTCGTGGACATTCGACGATCCCCTGTTTCGAATCCTGTTACTTCGTGGTTTGGCCTGGACTATGCGCGATTCGGTGGATCGCTTCAATTCATTGGTAACTCTTGGCGTGCAGTTCAAAAATTAGAACCTGAATGAGCCAATTGAAACGAGTTCCTCGCACTCTTGCCAGCATATTAAGAAATCGGGTTGCTGTGCAAACTGCCGCCACAAACCGAAACAATACAAACACTTTCAAGGCATGCACTGTCTGCGAGTCCTATTGCATTCGCTGGACATTCCTTCTAAACGCCAACGTCGAGTTTTTGTTAGCCCTCATATCGACCAAAACATGGATTCCCGAGGAGCGTGATACGGAACCGCCATGTCATCTGTTAGGAACGGTTTTTCTCCCAAGTACAAGGACTCAACACCGCCAATTACCATGCCCGAAGTAAGCAGTGTTCGTTCTATGGGGTAATTCGTTTTACCATGAACAATCATGGATTCGACGTGTGCCGACAATGGATTAAAGAAATCCGCCGTAGTTGCGTTGCGTCCCGGCATGGGCAACATCATTTGACAGCCGATAATCTCACCATCGGATAGCATTCCGGCATAATTGAAATCGCTGATATTTGTTAGAAAAATGGTGGTCCGAAAACCATCCAAATGTTCGATAAAGTATCCAGTAATCGATGTCAAAGCTTCTCTAGCCCAATCAATGGTTACACGGTCAGTTGGATAACCGGTCTCAACTGGTAAGCTATGACTGCGACTGAGTGCAGACACAAACAATTGGCTCGTCACGTCGCGACGCAACAGCTCCTGCCACAAATGATCATCTTTAGCTGCCAGCACTGAGCGAATTCCCACCTCTCCTCCAACTCGTCGTTCCGACATGCACTGTGCAGTCTCCAAAGCATGAAAATCGTAGCTATCAACACCTCCGTATGCCACGCAAACGCTTTCCTTTAGCGCTGTATCGTAGGGGAGCTCCAATGCTGGAAGACGCCACGTTACGGGCAGAGAAGATCCCGCATAAAACGGAAACTCCAATCTTTTCGCATCCCGTACCATTTCTCGACATTCCCCCCAGGAGGTCGACAGATGCTTGTCATTAAAGACCGGCACCGAACGCCCGCTGTGCTCGAAGATTTTGACGATTTCCTGGAACCACTCGTACCGCGGATAGCGAGTTTGCCCACGATCTGTTTTTGGGTAACTACCATGCTCGCCAATGACAACGACACCGTCAACTGCCAAATTTGAAGTACCCAGTGTAAGCGCTTCAGCGATCGATGGAGCTGACTTCAAGCCGTACTTGGCAATCCGCTTTTCTGCCAGATCACGGTCTGAATGCTGGTCGATATAAACTGCTGCAATTTCAACTTCCGGTTCATGCCAGCGACCGCCCATCGAAAAACCAATCGAGAATCGATCCAGAAAATGCTGAGCATGTGAATGTTGATAGACCTCGGTTCCCAAGAATGCAATTTTCTTTTTTGCATTGGCGGCTCGGGCCGATGACATTAAACTCATGGACCCCGCCAGAGCATACGAAAACTGTCGACGATTAAGCTGATATTTTTTCATTTCGATGTTCCCCATTATTTCACTCAGGTTTGACGTCCCCTGCTTATCCCTCCCAAGATTGACCATCCCAATCGTTCATTCGATTGACCAACGACGTAACGTCTCGAGTAAATGCTGTAAACAGATGCTCTCCCTTTTCCGCCGAAGCTAATTGAGGACTCCCTATATGCCCAACAGCAGAGAGCTCTTTGGTGATCCACGCTCGACTGGCAGGTAAGAACGCATTTCCTGGTTCGACCGTCTGTGCGCGTTGAAAATCGCCAACCAGATCCGGCCTTATACGTAGAATCATCGAAGTCTCCCATTCGCAAGCGTGTCCCATTTCACGCTGAACAATGCTTGGCATATCGACCCAGGGCTGAGTCCCTAGTGACCAGTAGGTGGTAAACAGTAGCAGTAGGTCTTGCCGATTTCGGTTTGCCTGCCGAACTTCGAAGATGGCCTGCTTGCCGGGCACATCGTTACCACCATGCCCGTTGAGTAACAGTATACGTTTGAAGCCATGCACCAACAGGTTATTCACTAGGCTGGTCAAGAGGTCCAGGTATGCTCGAGGAGAACACGACAGTGTGCCGGAAAAGTCCATATGATGATCTGAATTACCGTACCACATTAGGGGAGTTACGAGTACGTTCTGTTGGCACCCTTGGTCGACTCGACTCACAATTTCTCCGAGCAGCAAACTATCCGTGAATAGTGGTAAATGATGACCATGCTGTTCCATGGCTGCGACGGGGATGAGGACAGGTAGATCTTTGGTAAGCCGCTCGACAGCCGGCCACGATAATTCAGAAAGCAACATGGTCAACACTCGCAATGAGCAACGACAAGCCACAACCAGTTCACGAACCGACCATGAACTTATCAGGATCTTGGGCCTCTCGATAGCATACATGCCAGTTTTCAGAAGCTATCATGGTGCGTTAGCTACCTGTAGAAGATATGGTCATGTAGGCAATGCACCTCTATGAATCCCAATAGGCATCGATCTATGCATACACGTCCCCATCCGAGTTCCTGGCAGTGGTGGGTGAGCTGCCTGTTGCTACTGGCCACCATGATCAACTACATGGACCGACAAACCCTGTCCAATTTGTCTGTCCGAATTACGGATGCCTTCGAACTTACTAACGAACAATACGGAGACATGGAATTCGTCTTTGGAGTCGCTTTTGCCTTCGGATCACTCTTCTTTGGATTCCTTGCCGATCGGCTTTCGGTGCGGTGGTTGTACCCGTTTGTCCTGTTGGCGTGGTCAGGCGTGGGATTTGCCACTGGAATTACCAACGGCTACCACTCCATGCTTGTCTGCCGTGGCCTATTGGGATTCTTTGAATCCGGCCACTGGCCCTGTGCCCTGATTGTCACCCAGTCCATCATGGCAAGTGGACAGCGTGTCATGGGAAACAGCATCCTTCAAAGTGGTGCTTCGCTGGGAGCCATCGTTACTCCCATAATCATTCGCTGGATGGTAGGCGACAGCGTAGATGAGAATGCATGGCGATTACCATTTTTAGTTATTGGCGCCACAGGACTAATGTGGGTCGGATTGTGGCTCCTGGTCATACGCCGCACGGATCTACAAACAGGAAACCAGCTCTCCGAGGATTCTCAAGAATCAGCGGCTAGTCAAGAATCTCAAATCACTTCTAGTGCAAATGTCAGCCCTCAGAGCGACGAGCCACTGCGCTGGCTCAAAGACTTACTTGTGGACCGACGCTTCTGGGCTTTGGTAATCATGGTGATTTCCATCAACACATCGTGGCAGTTGGTGCGCGCTTGGCTACCAAAATTCCTGCAGCAGGGCCGAGGATACTCGGAAGCACAGACTCTTTACTTTATTTCCGTCTACTACATAGCCACTGACGTGGGCTGCATCTTGGCAGGAGTTTTTGGCCTGTGGCTAATTCGCCGAGGTGCAACCGTTCACCGTTCTCGAGTGCTTACCTTTTTAGGCTGCTCGGTGCTTGCCGGATTTACAACGATGGCTGCCATGCTTCCGCAAGGCTGGCTGCTAATGGCCGTCTTACTATGTGTGGCAGCGGGCACGCTGGGAGTCTTTCCGTGTTACTATTCATTTACCCAAGAGATTTCTACAACCAGCATGGGCCGTGTAACCGGTTTGCTGTCGTTCGTTGGTTGGTTGGCCTCCGCACCTACCCAAAAGGTTTTTGGGATAGTCGTCGATAGCACGGGTTCGTACGATGTCATCTTGGCTGGTTTGGGCTGGGCACCAATGCTAGGGCTGTTAGCCTTTTTAGTTCTCTGGCCTCGAGACACGGTATCAGCAACCGCTTGATATTGAAATAGATCTACTTTGGCTTTAATAAACAGATCAATAATGTAGAAAGGTTTAGGGAACCGTGGCACGATCGAATTGCTGCTGCCAGAAATCTTCAGCTGCCTTGAGAAAGGGTGCAGAAGTTGTTTGCAATTCCTCTGACTCTGAATTTAGATCTTCTCGACAGGCTTGCAGCCAGGCCTGGAACAACGCCACGGCAGAACGACTAATTCTTGGTTGACCTGCAATTTGAAAATAATATGGAGCTGTGCTGGCTATGCGGTACGTATGAGTGCGGCCGGTGACCACGCGCACCAGCATCCATCCACTCTCCGTAATCTTGAGTGGAGGTATTTTGCCGCCTTGCTTGGCCCACTCATCTAACTGCGCACTGTATACGGTCTGACCATTGAAGACTACATCAAGATACTCGACTGGATCTGCTACGGTAAGCGTTGTACCGATACTGAGTTCCAATGCACCGTCAGGAGGAATTTCAAACTCATGCCCCGGCGGCCAACCATTTACATTGGTTCTCAGAAGTGGGCCGCTGGTAACAAACGACGCTCCAGATCGCAGGCCTCTCCACCAGGCATTCCCCGTTTTTTCCGCTACCTGAACATAAACTCGATTGTATCCCAAGGTAGTGGGTTGCATTCCGAAACCACTTCCAGCAGACGGTGGGATTCTTAGACCAGCCTCCAAAACTTGCCAATAAAGGTATTCGGCTAGTTTCCCGTTTGCTAGGGCACCCTTGAATGCTACCCCAGGTGGCTGAAAGAATACTCGCTGATTGGGCTGACGATCCTCGTCATTGAGATACTTACTGAGCACTTGAATCGAATCGATTCGTCCACTTGCCAGCCAAATGGGTACGTCCCTCGCCGTCAACTGTTGAATCTCTGAGTGGACAGCCTGCTCCCCGGAAACCATGGTAACTTCCGCCAAACTAGATTGTGGCTTCGCCATAATGAGCAACCGGCTACTTGGTACATGATCGGGGACAACTGCGGGTGGCATCCAATGATGAAAAAGTAGACCGCCGCTGCCGGATCGATTGTCCAGATAACTAGGACCTTCAGCCCATGCTCCCCCGTTAATTAACTTTGGAGACTCTGGCGCCCCACCTACGGCCGAAAGTTGTTCGCGCACCTGGCAGGCCATTAATAGGTCATCGGCAGGCAACCACCTAGCCAGTTGATCCACTTCCAAGTTTGTGAGTAAATCCCCACCATACCAATTCTCCGAAGCGAGATCGGCATGCCTGGGCAGACGCAATGTATCGATAGCCTCTGAATTGGTATCCAGCGTGAATCCTCCAGCACCGGTAGCGAACTGTGGTCCATGGCTGACTCGATAACTGTAGTCCCCTACCCTCCCCCTGTACTCAAGCGACCCATCAAGCAATGTCCAGCCGTTTTCAAACAGTGTGCCGCGAATGCGCACTGCCTTGCCATCAGCGTTTGTCAATCGCATGCGGCTGGAGATCACTTGCCCGGTCTGCTCCTCAACCACCTCAACCGTTATCTTGCCACTTCCCCCTTGGGAATAACTAGAATTATTGTTGTACACAAATAAAGTCGCTAAAAACAGAAAACGACAAGTGCTCGAGGTGGGTAGGAAACGTTTTATCATCATTGATCGCAATGTTGATCCGGAGGGTTCAGGCACTCGCTAGATTCATGTCGAGGATTATTTACATAAGTCGACACCTGCTGAAAATCAAACGAATCACTGGCAGCCGGAGCAAGAAATTGCACAACTTCTTCAACCTTGGCCTCTGGATCAAGCCAACGCTCGATTGCCATCATGTTGAGAGCTACTGGCATGCGGTCATGAATTTCACTTAGTTTTTCGTTAGCCGATGTGGTAATAATCGTGCATGTCGGTACTGCCTTACCAGTTGCTCGCGAGTTGACCTCCCAAAGGCCAGCCATACCAAAAACGCCACCCGAAGTCGGATGAATCCACCAGGGCTGTTTCGAGCGTCCGACAGTCTGCCATTCATAGTAACCATCCGCCAGAACAATGCACCTTCGCCTGCAAAGTGGACCCTTGAAAGATCTCTTTTCCGCAACCGTCTCCGCCCTAGCGTTAACCATCCGATTTCCCACGGAAAGGTCTTCGGCCCAACTAGGTACTAATCCCCAGCGAAACATATCTGCCTTCCCCTTAGAAACCCCTACTTCGCGCACTACGGCGATAATGCGTTGCGTTGGTGCGATATTGAATCGAGGTTGCCACGATTCCACAACAGGCGCAAAGTCTATCCAAGGCAACAATAGTTGCCCCCATAGTTCGGGTGGAGTTTTAAGTGTGAATCGACCACACATTCGTACACCTGCGCGACAACAAAATGAATTCTTCTAAGGCTGGCGGTCTGTATTTCAAACCGCGAAAGTAACAAATACTCTCAAATACATCAGTCTATTATTGTAGTCTACAGTTCAACAATATGGGTCCTTTACCCTATATCCATGTCTGAACGAATTGGGACTTCGTGTCCGGCCTGTTCGCCGTGGAGCGAATGGTCTCTTGAACCCTTGATTCAAGCTCATCCATGCATGGTCTGGCCGCTCCAAGTTGAAAGGACGACTTGCCAGCAAATCGTCGGGCACGAACCTGACGCAACAGCCAACATGTGGTATCCTGTCTCTGCTGAAAGATAGGTAGCCGAACGTCCTAAAATGCTGCTTATTCTGTAGGGTACGTAGGCGGCACGTCAGGACGCGTCGATGGCTCACCCAAATGTGCTTCACACAGGTTTATTTTCGATGTCTGGGACTTTTACGAAGCAGCAGTCGCTAATCGCATGGAAACTGACCGTTGCGACCATACTGTTTTTCTGCCTGAAGCTCAACGGGTCGGTGGCCGCACCGCCCGAAACCAGTGAAATGCCAAACAAAGAACGGGGGGCTCTCGAAACTCGCATTGAACAAGACATTTTGGCGTTGAGTGACAGTGAATTTCAAACGAGACGTGAAGCGTTTCTTGATCTACTTGCTATTGGTCCAGATGCGTTACCGCAAATATCCTCTGCCAAAGATCTACCCAATCGCACACAGTCGGAGGCAGCTGCTGCACTCGAACTGCTCTTGCAATTAGGTATTGGCAGCGAACATCCGGACATGCCCGCCGATCTCCTTGAAGCGCTAACTCATGGCGCCACCATCTCGATCATTGACCTCTGTCAACGTGGGCAATGGGAGCTCGCCTTGCGTCTGATCGATGCTGATCGGTTACTTACCAATCCGATGTCGCCTGAATTCCTCTATCAAATGGATCGCATCGTGACTTTGGCGGTATCTCAAGGAGATTGTAAGTTGGCGTGGCCCATAATGCGCGCCAAACTGCCACCAACATACGCTTCATGGATCGCTTCGGCCGCCGGGGTGGAAGCACCCACACTTAACGAAGCAGACCCAGAGGTTAAGGCTTGGCAACTCTTGTTTGCTGGGCAACCAAAGGCGGCACTTGAGATACCTAACCTAAATCCCCGTACCCGCATCACTCTGCTATGTCGGTTGGCAAGGTGGACCGAATTAATATCGGAAGACTCCTTAACCGCCATTTCAGGTTCAGGCCGAAGCCCCGCACATCAAGCCGTCAGAGCCGTGCTACTTGAGTTTGCAAATGAATTCGAGCAATCCAACTTCACCTGGGAACAGTTGCTGAAAATCGAAGTAGAAACCAACAGTGAGCATCCAGAAGAATCCGACTCAATTGCGTCAGAGAGTGCACCAGCCAAAGCTGCAGTTCAACTTGTTAGAAACATGCAGTCTGACCCGGAAGTGGAACTTCATGCTCGGCAGCTAATGTACGCATTGCTTATTTCCGGATCAATGGAAGCCGCAGATGCAATTGCCAAAGAACGCGATCAGCCATGGAGGAGAAATTACTTTTTATCCCGAGGAAATTACGATGATGTGTTTTCGCAAGCGGGTTTGAAGCCCGACTTATCTAACTTTGCCCCGTGGGTAGATGAATTGCGACCCAAGCTGACTGAACCTACTTTTCAGTTTGAAAAGTACGAAGAAGCCACTGAGATTGCATCCCTGCTAATATCCTTAGGTCAGTCCGAAAGAGCAGAGAGATTACTTACATCGCTGATGGACATAGCTGCCGAACCAGCATTGTCAAGGAATGCCAATGAAGCACTAGAAGCCCAATTGTGGTCGGGCTACATAATCCGTCATCTATCGAGAGCCGAACAACGTCAAATGCTCTTCGAGCTTGTTAAGAGCAGATACCATAGACTCTCACGCCCTTGTCAGGATGCTATCCTGCAGGGAATTTTCCCAGAAATCGAAGAATCTGCCAAAGCATTACTATACTCTGTACCAAGAAGCCTAGCGAAACAAGCAGAGGGACTTGAGATAGGCGTAGCGAACTGGCAGGCACTAGAACACCTATACCAATACGATCGCGCTTGGTTCGGTGAGAATTATGAGGCCATCATTACCGAATGGCTCAGCCGTGCGCGCGATCAAGCTGTTAGCAACCGTCGCTTTGCTGCAAGCCGGATTCTGAGTGAACTTTCTGATACAGCAATGGGATTTGGATTGGTTGACCTAGCTACCGAATTGGCTTCCGGCGATGGCTATCGATCAGCCGCTAATATTCTCGATCTAGCACAAATCAACATGAAGCTTGGACGCTGGTCTTCTGCAGCTGACTATTTTTCGATACTTCGTAGAAGTGGCTATCGCTATCATTCGCTACCGCAAGAAATTGAATCGCTTGTTTTGGCCGGCCGATATGAAGAGGCCGAAGTAGTCGAAGAATCCCGTTGGCTACATGCAATGCCTGCCTACGATAATAGCGAAGAAAGCATGAGCTATTTTCGAGTGGGACAGAATGCTCTCGACCGCGAAGACGAGGAGTTAGCCTGTGAGTACTTTGAGCCTGCTTACCTACTGTCAGATCCCGACAGCTATGAATCCTTTATCGTAGCCTATTCCTATTCTCGAGCCTTGGATGCCACCAGCAGACATCTCGAAGCTGCAGACTTACGACGATCTATTCTAGTAGATTCACTGCGGGAACGATCACGGTTCGCCGAAACATTCAGTATGTCAGTTCGTTCGCTAGGCTGGTTGATGGATTTGGTGCAGACCGAGCGACTTCAAAGGGCTTTGGACGAAATAAAAAACCAACGGTTTGAAACTGCAATGCGACATTTGAAAACCGCACATCGCGTCCAGCCATTTGACATCGAGTCCGTGGTACAGTGTTTCCCTCCACTCGTTTTAGCAGGTCAAAAGGATCTAGCACAAGAACTTTTTGATCTATACGATCAATCTATGAAACAGCATCTAGAGAAATGGCCAGCAGACTCAATGTCTCTTAATAATCTCGCCTGGATGTATGCCAAGTGCGATCAGAATTTGGAATATGCCGCACAGCTGGCTCATCGAGCTGTTGCCATCGCGCCAAATTCGGCTACCTATCTTGACACTCTGGCTGAGATTCAGTTTCGACGCGGTTTGGTTGAAGCAGCTATTATTTCGATGCAACAATGCGTTCACATCGACCCACGTACGAATCACTATCGCAAGCAGCTGGCCCGTTTTCGACAAGCCCCCTGAAACTTCTGGCGTCACTTCTTGCGGCGTTTGACTTCGAATGCTCTTGCGAGCTCATCGCCACCACAACCTTGCTCCAGTGCTTCATCAGTACTCTCAGGATCGACTATTCTGCAACATTCGGTCAGTCGTTCTATTAGGTTGTCCAGGCGATCCTCCCAATCCTCGGGAGTACTTTCAATCGGCGGAATACTAGCCATTTCATCCAGCAGGAGAATCAGCCTAAGCAAGTGCCGAAAAATTACTCCTTCTTGCTTTTGCAACCCCTTTGCCAAGATGTATTTGTTGAACTGCCCTCCAAACTCTAGAACTTCACCAGCTACATGCACAGGAGTCGTATGCAGATCGTGAACTTTTGGAAAATCATAGTTAAAGAGTCGTCGAAGTTTTTCTCCAATACTAATTATCCAAACGGGTGGCTCATCAAAAACACCACGACGACTCGCATTCTCCTCGTCTCTGGGTGGCTTTCCGATCAATTCTTCCTGGCTAGCCAAACCTAACTCCAAAAGGAGAGGGTCAAGACGATCAGTTGCCAAGGGCCCCGCAGGCAACTCTTCTAGTTTTGGGACCCGCACCAATCGTGCGACCGTTCGGGGTAGATCAAGTGCACTTTCAAGAGCCAACAAGCGTTCCGTATCGTCCGCAATTGCGAGGTGGTTTGATAGAAAAACACCGTACAATGGATTGATACTTCGCAGTTGAACAAGTAGTTCTAATCGCTCCGTAGGGCAGGCATGTTCGGGCTTAAAATTATCTAGGTCGTACCCTCGACTGGCAGAACTGCTAGCTACATCTAATGATTGCTGCTCACTGTGGATTGCAGGATTCAGCTCATGCTGTGCCGCTCGCACGAGATCCGACATACCCGCAGCCTCAAACAAGCCACCTACTTTTGCTGGTGGCAATAAGTGTTTTTGTTTCGCATCTGAAAATGACGATTGGTGAATTTGTGTACCAACTGGTTGCGGGTGAGGCTGTAGCTCAACATACCCGGCGGTCCACAGCGTCACTAACATCTCGTTGAGCTTGCGCTGAGATAACTCCATGGATTTTGAATCCAAAAGACGTCGACCAATCAGATCACGCAATGGTTGTACTTGGGATGATTTTAGGAGCATATATGCCAAAAGACGCCAGGGCAGATTTCCTTTGCTGGCCAAATTCGCAGCAGAACCAGTACGGAGTTTCTCAAACTGCTCCTGCGTCCAGTAAGTCTCACCGTCACGCCGTTTGGGCATCTTTTTCTTGAGGGCCTTTTTAGCCCTCAATAATCCAGGGTCCTTAGTGTCCTCGGGAATGGCGTCATATTTTTCGCGCCATCGAAGAAGCTTTACATCGTCTTCGTGCGCCAAGGCATATACAAAGCCTTCCTTGTCAAATTGTGGCCGTCCAGCACGGCCAAAAATCTGCTGAGCCGCTGCAGTGTCGATAGGTCGCCGCTTCTCCTTCGGACCTTTCAAGATAGTAGGTAGCACTACGGATCTCGCCGGTAAATTAATTCCAGCCGACAATGTTTCAGTACAGACCGCCACACTGAGCAACTTCTCCTGAAATAGTTCTTCAACGATTCTGCGATATTTTGGCAGAATGCCCGCATGATGTACCCCAACGCCACGTTGTAGCAACTGTTTCAACTTGGGACCGGCTCCCTCGGACCAATCATGCTCCCCCAATCGGTCCGAGAGCCGCCCTTGCTGCAACTTCTCTACAACCTTCTTACCTTTGAGTAATTCTGCTACCTGCCAACACTCGTCTCGATTAAAACAAAAAATTAGTGCCGGTGTTCTTCGAGACTCCTCATCTCCTTCAAACATCCTTTCGATCCACTCATCCAACATGTAGTCGTCAATCCAATTGAAACTCAAAGGCACTTTGCGTTCTTTACCCTCAACCAAACGTAAGTTGCGATTACAACTTCGACTTAGCCAGTTGGTGAAGTCAAAACTGTTACCAACAGTTGCGCTCAACAACAACGTTCGGACTTGGTGTGGTAAAAGGCCCAATGTCAATTCCCAAACGATACCCCGCTCAGGATCGTTAAAGCTGTGGAACTCGTCCATAATGACAGCGCTGACGCTGCTGAAATCAAAACTGTCAGGCTGCAGTAGGCGATTCAAAAGTATTTCGGCTACGACGACCAGAATTGGAGCATCCGAATTGACTTTGCGATTTCCTGTAACCAATCCAATATCTGATTCGGAAAAACCCCAGCGCCGAGCACTTTGCCGAAGTTCGTGCAGTTTCTGATCTGTTAACGCAATCAAAGGAGTTGTGTAATAGGCTTGTCGCCCTGTTCGTAATGCCTCATAAACCGCCGCTTCGGCAATCAGAGTTTTTCCCGTTCCCGTCGGTGCACAGACCAGAACCCCTTGCTCACCCGTAAACCAGCTGAGTAAGGCCTCTTCCTGAACCGGATAAGGAGAAAATGGTAACAAATCGAAATACTCAGCTGCGATCACATCGCGGTCGACGGCAGCTTGGAGTGCCTGGCGAAAACCTGGGCCTGGAGTGGCGGTCATAAGAGTTCCTTAATTCACTGTGGCAGCCAAACTTGCTCGTTACCAACACAGTGGTGGCAGCACCGTCAAAATTTCGCGGCTAGACTTCATTCCAAGTATTGCAATGCATTGTAACTTCATAACCAGCTTTTGTGCCGCCATAACTTTTTCGATTGAATTGCAAATGACTGCGTGGCAATGACTTAGCACTAAAACCTGGGAGCCTCACCGAGTATGGCATTCATTTTGCTGTGGAAAGTTTTGTTAATCGCGGCAAGCATTAGGTGCATGAAATCCTCGGAATTAGGAAGGAAGCCGCAAGAAACTGTGCTATCGCTAACTTGGAGTAGAACATGCGTTATCGAAAAAAAAAAGAAGGTGGGAATTCTAACCACGCTAATGCTAGAAATCGCGACGCTTGTTGGATTCGTGTTTGCTGCTCAGCCAAAGATGATTGATCAGTTAGTCTCGCTGCTGCACCCCTTTGTCGGGCACTGCACGCAAAGGTTCGAGTCCAACTCTCCAATCAGCATCCAGCCAGCCCCTAGTGAAAGGGACTAGCTCGCCAAGCACTACAGAGAACGGTGAACAAGTGTAGTCTAGTAGGTGCCTGGCACCTACTAGACTACACAAATTTGCTGGCTAGAATACTGGGAGGAGTATGACTATGGGTAGACCAACCAGATCGGAACAGTTTGATGCTTCGGAGATTTGTATCGTCCATGCAATTCAACGCTGCGTACGTCGGGCTTTCCTGGCGGGGGTGGATGATAAAACAGGCAGAGATTACTCGTTTCGTAGGGAATGGATCAGGCGAAGAATGGAAGCCCTAGCTTCCGTTTTCGGGATCGATGTACTTACCTACGCTATCATGAGTAACCACATCCACCTAATCTTGCGCAATCGACCCGATGTTGTATCCAAGTGGTCCGATCAAGAAGTAGCGCTGCGGTGGCTGCGTGTTTTTCCAGGTCGAAGAATGGATGAACAGCTGGCTGAGCCGACCACTACGGATGTGCTGGCCTTGGCTGGCAACTCGGAGCGAATGCAGGTAATTCGCTCGCGATTGTCGGATATCTCTTGGTTTATGCGAGCCTTGTGTGAACCCATTGCACGGCTGGCAAATCGCCATGATGAGTGTACAGGACGGTTCTGGGAGGGGCGGTTTAAGGCTCAGCGTATTGCCGATGAAACCGGACTGTTGGCCTGCGCCATGTACGTCGACTTGAATCCGGTGCGTGCCGCGATGGCTACATTACCCGCTGAGGCAATACATACATCGGCCTATGATCGGATTCAATCAGAGCAAGGCGCAGAAATCGATGCCGCTGCATTTGATTTAGTTGCCATTACACCTGAGGATGCTGGCAAGGAAATACGAAACACACCTGTGCGAGAACTTAAACGCAAGAGGGCCCAAAAACGAAGGAATGGGACGGGGCGTCGGATCAAACGCGATGCTTGGCTGGCCCCCTTGTCTATGAATACTACAAAATTATCGCATGATCCAGAGCTTCACGCCCGCGGAGTGCGAGCAAGCGATAAGGGTTTTCTGAATCTAACGCTGAAAGACTACTTAATGCTACTCAATTGGACCGCCGGGCTTCAGATAGCCCTATCGGCTGAAGAAATCACCCAAAAGCTTCGGAAAGTACTGTCTGCACTAGGTATCGATCCTCGCATGTGGCGAGACTTAGTGTGGAATTACAAGAAATATTTTGGCCAAAGCTGCTGTGCAGGTCGCCCCGAGTCTATGGTCGCAAATGCAGAACGCGTGGGAAAGCGATTTCATCGCGGACAACGTCAACTTGTAGAACTACTGAATTCGAACAATTAGTATCGTAAATTCTACCGAGGCACCATTGATTCATCCTTCCTCGTTACTCCGTCGACAGTCGGTTGGTTACTGCATTAGCGCGTTTTGCTCAGGCAGCAAGCACTCAAGAGTTGCAACAAGCGACCGACCATTTCAAGTTTTTTTACTGGCTACTTCGGACGCGGCGTGTCTGGTAAAATTTCTATACTAGTTCAAGCGAAGCGGATCGTCTTAGTCGTAAGTTCGGTCCGATTGTGTCATATCTTTTTAATAGGATACGATCAATTGCGAAAAGTTAAGATTTTTAAGGGTATCGAGAGTGAGCTTAATGATCTCGAGGCGGAAATCAATGATTGGGCATCCCAGAACGGGGCCAGTATTGTATCGATAACTGGAAATATAGCGCCACAAACGGGATCGGGCAGTGGAGGTTTACCGATGGGATCGTTCCCTGCATCGGATGTACTTGTGATCGTGCTCTATGAGGGAAGCAAGTGAACACAGCTGAAAACTGTAGAGTACTTGTATTCGGAGCCCACCCTGACGACGCAGAGATTTTTGCAGGAGGCTTGATAGCTCGACAATGCAATCGTGGTGCATGCGTACGCATAATCTCGGTTACTGATGGACGGAGTGGCCATCATGAAGTTGCACCTGAAGTACTTATTGGCCTCCGGCGTCTGGAAGCAGCACGGGCAGGAAAAAGTGTAGGTGCACAGGCTTATCTAACTTGGGATTTTCCCGATGGTAGTCTAGTACCTGACTTGATTCTCCGGCAGGCCATCATACGAGAAATACGAGAATTCCAACCCCACATAGTTTTGACCCATCGAACCAACGACTACCATCCAGATCACCGCGCCGTGGGCACCGCAGTACAAGATGCCTCTTACATGGTTACTGTGCCGCATGTTTGCCCAGAATCACCTGCTCTGAAATTCGACCCGGTGGTGGCCTACATGTGCGACTTGTTCACTCGCCCATGCAAATTTCGCCCTGACATAGTTTTGCTCACCGCTGAGGAGGGGCGGCAAGTTGTGGATATGGTAGCCTGCCATGCGTCCCAGGTATTTCAATGGCTACCGTTCCATGACGGCCTGATGGACCAACTACCGAACGACTACTCGGCTCGTTTAGTCTGGCTAGAGGGATGGTTGCGTGGATTGCATATGCTACGGCACGAGCATTTTTCAAACGAATTGCAGAGATTAGGAGTCACTGCCGCTGCGGGGCCGATCGAGTTGTACGAAGTAAGTGAATATGCTGGGCGTATGCATTCAGATCACAGAGAGTGGCTCTTCCCTGGCGCCATTACCTAATTTCAGTCTGTATAACTGCAAAATAGTAACGCGCCTAACTCAACTTCGCCCCTGCAGTTGCCAGATTTCAAGCAGTCTCACAGCGTGCTCAACGGCGGCCACCATCTGA
This sequence comes from Planctomycetales bacterium, assembly GCA_020427005.1. Classification (GTDB taxonomy): domain Bacteria; phylum Planctomycetota; class Planctomycetia; order Pirellulales; family Pirellulaceae; genus Aureliella. The sequence continues at coordinate 53,909 of JAGQOY010000005.1, read as the reverse complement.
TCAAGAGAAACAAATTCAAGCACGCTATGGATATTGTGTTGCCCCACCGACAAATTTGGAGTGGGCAGCCCCCGCTCGGAGAACATGGCTCCATCAGTACCACCTCGGATAGCTCCTACCCTTCCCCTCCGCCCTAATACTTCAAACGCTTGCAACGCAAAATCAACCACATGCGGGACCGAGTGAAAGTAGTCCGACATATTCCGATACTGTCGATTTCGGTCAATCTGGAAGCGAAGGTTTGGCATTCGGGCCATGACTCGTTCTGCTGCGGCGCAAACAAGTTGCTGATAGTCGTCTAAAGTTTGCGCCCGAAAATCGCGGAGCAAGAACTTTAATTCCGCTTTGTCCACTGAGCCTTGAATTGCATACGGGTGTATAAACCCTTCTCTATCACAGGTCGTTTCGGGTGATAGTCGATCGAGAGGCAATTCTGCAAGAAGCAATCCTAGGCCACGTATGGCATTGACCATTCGGCCATAGGCTATCGCCGGATGAATCACGTGACCGAAAGCTTGAACAATCAACATGTCCGCGGAAAAATTTTCAGCCTCAATTTGATCTGCACCTGCTCCATCCAACGTATAACCTGCTGTGGCAGAGATCTTTGCAAGATCAAAGTAATTGGCTCCTCGACCAATCTCTTCATCGCACGTAAACAGGATTTGCACTGCTCCATGCGGAAGCTCGGGCCGTTCCAGCAAATGCTCGGCAATTTCCATGATGACGGACACACCAGCCTTGTCATCACCACCAAGCAGTGTTGTGCCATCCGTCGTAACTAAGCAGTGACCTTGCAAGCCGCCCAGTTCGGAGCATTCAGCAGGGCGAATAACTTGCCCCGAGTTTCCAAGGTGAATGTCTCCACCCGAGTAGCATTCGATGATCTGCGGTTTGATATCCTTGCCTGAAGCATCGGGTGACGTATCCAAATGCGCGTTGAATAGAAGCGTGGGAACGGGCCCGGTTACCGAACTCGGAATTAGGGCCCAGACCAGCCCGTTTTCATCTTGATGTGCATTGTCGAGCCCCATCTCGCGAAGTTCATTCACAAGTATATGGCCAAGCTCTAGTTGCCCTCGCGAACTGGGGTAAGTCTCGACTTCAGGATTGGCGGTAGTCTCTACTTGAACATAGCGAATGAAGCGTTTTAACAAGCGTGCGGCATTGATACTCACAAGTGTATTCCTTAGGATCTAACCTACACCACGGCTTGTCAGTGTTGAACTCTCTGCACATACTGCCGCTCTCAGCGAAACTCTATAACCTGTGCGAGTATTTGTCCACTGGCACCAGCCAGCTATGAGGGAATTGTTTTTTTCACTGATAGGCCCAACATCCGTTCGTCAACTACTGTGCAGCAATTAATTCTTCACGTTTGGATCGGAATTTATTAACTATTGAGACAATTGAAGTTTTGGACTTTTACATAGCGGGCACTTTTCAGTGAACCATCGCGTTACGTACCTTTTGTTTGATGTTGAGAGTGTCGCCGACGGTGAGTTGATTGCCAAAGCGAAATATCCCGATCTACAACTGACAAGCGACGAAGCAATTTCGAAGTTTCGTCAAGAGTTGCTGCTAACCTCCGGCCGAGATTTCATTCCTTATACCTTCCACATCCCCATCGCCGTCGTGGTCGCCAAAGTCCGCGCGGACTATTCCATCGCGGATATTGTTTCCTTAGATCAACCTGAACATCGTCCGCATGTGATCACAAAACACTTTTGGGTAGGCTGGGAGGGTTATGATCAACCCACTTGGGTCACGTTCAACGGCAGGACATTTGACTTGCCACTTATGGAACACGCGGCGTTCCGTTACGGTATCTCAGTCCCAAAGTGGTTTAATTTGGACCATAAAACTTACGAACAAAGGCGCAATCGCTACAATCTCAATGCTCATTTTGACCTACAGGAAGTGCTGACCAATTTCGGCGCAACTTGGTTTCGCGGCGGACTAAACCTAGCGGCATCCATTTTGGGGAAACCTGGCAAAATGGAAGTTCAAGGTGATATGGTGTACGACCTCTATCGTCAGGGGAAACTTGCCGAAATCAACGAGTACTGTCGTTGTGATGTCCTGGATACCTACTTCGTGTTCCTAAGAACGATGTTGCTTATGGGAAAAATCGACCTCGATCAAGAGCGAGATCTAGTCGCAGCGACCAAGGATCTATTGGAGTCCCAAGCCTGTAAACACCCGGCTTATGCAAGTTATTTGTCGGCTTGGGGTGACTGGCAAAATCCCTGGTAAACTGGCAAAATCCCTGGGAAAATGACCTTCTGCCCTGTTGTGGTAGCCCCGCTTTGACCCGACCGAATTCCCAGGGTTGATGACCCTAAGCATACTTCCCAGAGCCCGAAAGATCATCTAATTTACGTTTTCAATGCAGCATGGCCAATTCTATGAAGATGGACATCAATTTGAGAATATTGGCAGGCACAAACAACTTGTATCTAGAAATCTTTTCATAGCTTGAACATTAGGCGGTTTTTTAAGATGCTAAGAACTTGTCCCCATTTATCACGGTTCATTCCATTTGTAACCGGGTTAATGCTTGTCTTTCTATCGAGTGAGGCACTGTTTGGTCAAGAGGCTGATACGCATGTAAATGCAGGTGATACGGCTTGGATCTTGGTATCAACGGCACTCGTATTATTCATGACCATCCCCGCTTTAGGACTCTTCTATGCAGGATTAGTTCGAACCAAGAATGTCTTGTCGATTCTGATGCAATGCTTAGTTCTTACAGCTGTTATATCCGTGCTATGGACAGTCTGTGGATACACACTTGCATTTGACTCAACCGGTATGGCCAAGGGAAAGATTGGTATATCTTCATTCGTTGGTGGATTCTCTAAATCCTTTCTCTCAGGCGTGACCGCTCAGTCGGAAACTGGGACCATTCCTGAAATACTCTTTGTCGCATTTCAAATGACCTTTGCCGTCATTACGCCAGCATTGATGATCGGTGCGTTTTGCGAACGGATTAGATTCTTTTCGTTGCTCTTATTTTCAAGTGTCTGGCTGCTTCTGGTTTATGTACCTATATGCCATATGACATGGGGAGGACCTGGCGGCTACTTTGCAGATCAGGGCGTAATGGACTTTGCAGGCGGTATTGTAGTACACATCACGGCAGGATTTGGTGCCTTGGTAGCCTGCATTATGGTCGGTCCGCGGCTTGGATTCCCCAAGCAGCTGGAACCCCCTCACAATATGACCATGACTGTTACAGGAACCGCCATGCTGTGGGTAGGATGGTTTGGATTCAACGGAGGCAGCGCCTTGGCCGCCAATGGTTCCGCCGCAATGGCCCTATTTGTAACACACCTTTCAGCATCTATTGCGACCATCATATGGATGACCATCGATTGGATTCGAATCGGTAAGCCAAGCGTTTTGGGTGCAGCAACTGGTTCGATCGCAGGCCTGGCGGCAATTACACCAGCCTCTGGTTATGTTGGCCCACTCGGCGCGTTAGTCATTGGATCAGCGTCTGCCGGACTCTGCTACCTTTTTGCAACCAAAATAAAGCAGAAGTTTGCCTACGATGACACTTTGGATGTTTTTGGCGTTCACGGGGTCGGCGGATTTTTGGGAACAATTCTTTGCGGAATTTTCGCCTCGCCGTGGTTTGGCGGTAGCGGTGATAAATCGTATGCCATTGTGCAACATGTGATGACCCAGAGCTTTGCTGCAGTTACTGCGGGAATCTATACGATAATTTTGACCTACGCAATTCTGAAAGTCATTGATTTGACATGTGGCTTACGAGTTGACGGAAATACTGAGATTCGCGGTTTAGATTTGTGCGAACACGAAGAACGTGGTTACATTCTGTATTGATAACCCTGACCTATTCTTACACGAAGCACCAGCTTTCATTGACGCAATACTACAAAGGATGGTCCATCCAGAACATTATTGAGCTCCCTTCGTACTTCCCTTATTCATCCTTCGAGTCCCTTTCTGCAGAAAAGACGTTTCCTGTGGGCCTTTCCGGTAGCTGGGATTTCCAGGCTTCGAGCTGCACAGAGATTTCCTTGACAACCCCAGGAAACTGCTCCTTCAGATCGGTGTTTTCGTAGGGATCTTGTGTTAGATCATAAAGCTCTACATAACTACCTGTCATGTTGGACAACAGTTTCCACTGATTTTGTACTGCTGCGAAAGAAGCCCAATGATATGGCCGCGATTTTTGAATCGGCCAGGGCGAAGGCAATTTCCAAAAGAGTGTTTTATGCCGTTGCCTTAACGGCTCACCAAACAATACCTTGACGATACTGATTCCATCTGGCATGTAGCTGCTGGGCAAACTAACGTCGGCGATTTCGCAGAACGTCGGGAGTAGATCAACCGCTGAAATCAGTGAGGATTCATCCACCGCGCCTGCAGCAATTTTCCCCGGCCAGCGGGCAAGAAATGGGACACCAATACCGCCCTCAAACAAGGCAGACTTGTAGCCCTTCCGTCCACCCGTGATACCGCGCGAAGCTCCGATGCCCCAACCAGCGCCTGTGGCAGTATCGTATTGGAGCTCAAGTTCTGTTGTTCCCGCTGCGCGGGCCGGCCCATTGTCAGAGCAGAATACAACTAAGGTGGAGTCGACTAACTTTAATCGGTCCAACGCATCAAGGACTCGCCCAATACGATCATCGGCGTGCGACAACACCGAAGCATAGATTTGGTCAGGTCGATCAAGATCTCGAAATCTCCATTCGTACTTGGGGAGCGTGTGGAACGGAGTGTGAGGTTCGTGCACCCAGAGGTTGACAAAGAAAGGCTTCTTCTTATTTTGGCACTCCTCAATGAATTTGATCGCGCGGTCAGCGTCTTCGTGAACTGGCATTTGCTCACCCGCACAATTGAAAGCACCATATTGGTCGTATCCATATTCTATGGGCAGGGGCGAATCTGGGATCATATCATTGGAAAGATGCCACTTACCGAAATGTGCGGTGACATAGCCCGACTGTTGAAGAAAGCGAGGTAACAACGGTACACGCGGACTCAACCAATCCGGCATGTTGCGTTGTACGTTGTTCTTCGCCCAGGCAAAATGTCCATCGATGTTGTACCGGGCAGGAAAGTGCCCGGTCAAAATCGCAGTTCGGCTGGGAGAGCAGACACCGCTGGCCACCGTAAAGCACTTGAAGTCGGTGCCCTCAGCCGCCAATCGATCGATGTTTGGGGTCTTTACATAGGGATGCCCATGGCAACTCAAGTCTCCCCACCCCCAGTCATCAGCCAATATGAAAAGTATGTTCGGACGCTCCCCTTTTCCTGCCGCCGTGCTCACGCGATCGATAACCAACGCTAGAACGACGTAGAAGCAGAACACTTGAATAATGAATTTTCGACACATTCGTTGCCTCTTCCGGAAACGAGCAATTGATTTTACATTTTACGGCGTGATGGAAACATCATCCAGAACATCAATCCAGCTACCAGTAAACCCACAACCAGTCCACTAAGAATTCCAATCATAAAAGACTGATTTTCCAAAGATTTCAAATTTGGTGATGCCATACTAAGTGCCAGTGAACCACAGAAGCCTACCCAGCAAGTGAGAAAAAAAGCTACGCCAGCTGATATGGCTACGGTGATGACAACTAACAAAGACCCGATGAATGAAAGGAACTTTTCACCTGCCGATAGAGGTGCACCGACGGTGCTTCTCCTGCGAGCCGCTACTGCAGTTCGTACAAACGCAGGCGTTGCTAGCAGTACCACCAGTAGTCCTAGTCCTGGTGAAGTCAACAGCGTACCAACGCTTACCACAATTAGTGTTGCCGTTAGCAACCATGCATCAGGCCGCCACCGAGACGAGCCAGAGGCCATCATATTCGAAACGATGGGCGGCGGTTCTATCAGATCCGATGGAATCAATTGGGGTAAGTCTGCCAAATTGGAATGACTTGCAGTAGGTGGATTGAGAGTACATTGGCACAACCAACAACAAGAGCTAACTGCCTTGTTGCTCGCCCCGCATTCAGGACAATTCAGTTCATCTCGTTGCTGGGGACTGTCCATGATTTACATCCCTTTTGACTTCACACATCGCGATTGTCAAATTCTGTTACCAACCGCGACCCGCACGACTCTCGTTGTGACCTACACAACCTACTCTTTTCTATTCTCAATACATGCCGACAATAGCATTCATGTTGGCTCTCAGATACCAATCTAACGAGAAATGTACGACAATGAGTACGGTTTGTCAGCATTGATTGCAGTCTTACCGCGTATTCCCATACTACGCGTCTATGGTGCGGTCAGAACGTACAACTTTGCGAGGGGAGTCGCCAGTGGAAACCGACCAGGACTTACGGGACAAAGACCGGCAGTGGTTTATTGCAATTCGCTGGCAAGAGTACGAGGGCGAGAGCCTCGCAAACCTCTTGCGACTGGTCGCGATAGGTAGTTTTTACTCGGTGCAGCTGATTAATTACTATGTAGTCGGTCAGTCATCTGCAGATGCACTCAAATTTCATCAGGCGGCCACAGCCATTGCCGTTGCCTGGACTTTAATCGCCATGGCAGTGCAGCTTTGTTTGCGGAATCAGGTTTTTCCATCCTCATTGAAATACCTGTCGGCAGGTTGTGATGTGTTACTGTTGACCGCCCTGGCTGCCATTAGTGAAAGCAAAGCCAATAGTCCGCTGATCTACGCATATTTCATTCTCTTATCTCTTGCTGGTTTGCGATTCAGTCTGCGTTTGGTGTGGTTCACTACCGGCGGGTGCATGATCGCTTACTTATTCTTGGTCGCTGTTAGCGATAGTACCTGGTTTGATGCCAACCATACCGTACGCCCCGTAGAACAGCTAATTGTACATCTGAGCCTGATTATTTGTGGCGTCGTTATCGGCCAACTCGTCAGACGCGTTAAGACGCTGGCAAGCCATTACGCAAATCGACTAACAGCCAGGATTGCGATCCATGAGTGATAGGCCGGCCCAAAAAATTGTGTTTTGTGCAGAGTGTGGAGCCGAGAATTCCTCGGATCAGAAGCAATGCTGGCTATGCCACGGGTCAGTTGAGCGGCAGTTCGTGGCCTCGGGGATACCGCACCCTTGCCCAAAGTGTGGCAATTCACGGTCTGCAATCGAGGCCGACTGCGTGCGGTGCGGATGGTCACCTGCGCCAGCTCGCCAACTTCCTCTAAAGAAAATCAGAATTACATCCAAAGCTTGGGGGCAGGCCGCCAAAACGTTTAGTATTGAATCATTACTGTTGACAATGACATTGGTGGCAGTTTGTTTGGGTGTATTCATGGCCGCGCCGGGCTTGGGTGTGCTACTAATCGTATTCTCAGTACCTGCATGGATTCGTACAGTCGATATTCGTATCCGAAAAAAAGCTTCAGGCAAAACAATGTCGCCCATGGATAAGGTGCTGGCCTTTGTGGCTTCCTTGGCACTCACGGTCCTTATTTTGGCCGCATGCGCGGTAACTTTTTTTGTCGTTTGCCTTGGCGTATTACCGCTGACTATACCTTGGAGCAGTGATGGTGAGTTTTTCTTCTGGACTATTACTGGGGGAAGCAGTTTGGTAGTAGGCATTCTCTTGACGTATTTGTTGTGGCGCAGAAAGGACTAGGCAATGCATTTGCGAGATTACAGCTTTATTGGCACGACTCAGAGTTTGTGTCCCGAGTGCCTAACGGTAGTCCCCGCCAAAATTGTGGAGCGTCAGGGCCGCGTTTATTTCCGAAAACATTGTCCTCAGCACGGCCAACGTGAAGACTTTGTATGCTCTGACGTTAAGTACTACGATCGGTTAGAGTACATAGTTCCTGCGCGCAATGCTGCTACGTATGGTGTCGAGCCAAGCAAAGGTTGCCCCTACGATTGCGGGCTATGCACGGAGCACGAACAGCATACATGTATCGGGTTGGTAGAAATAACCTCTGGATGCAATTTGAGTTGCCCAATGTGCTATGCCTCAAGCCTACCTGGTGGCGAACATCAATCTATTGACGATTGCAAGCGTGCCATTGATCGGCTGGTTGAGGTCGAAGGACGCCCAGAAGTTCTTCAACTATCTGGAGGCGAGCCGACTCTGCATCCGGACTTCTTGGATATTCTTGACTATGCAATCGCACAACCGATTGATTACATTCAAATCAATACAAATGGTCTGCGAATGGCGCACGATCCAAGTTTGGTACAAAGAATCGCCAGAGACCGTCAACGCGTGGAAGTTTTCTTTCAACTAGACGGACTGTCCGAGTCCGCGACGATTGCATTACGTGGTGAGTCATTGCTAAAAACAAAGTTACGCGCCCTAGAACTCCTAGGCGAATACAGTGTAAATGTTACTCTAGCTACCACATTACAAGCAGGCGTCAACGACGATCAACTCGGCCCAATAGTACGATTCGCCATCGCTCGCCCATGGATAACCGGAGTCAATTTTCAGCCAGCTACCTATTCAGGGCGATACTTCCTGCCTCAGGAATTGGAGCAGCGCATAACGTTTCCAGATGTTATTAAGGGAATTGTCGGTCAAACTGATGAGTTGTTCTGCGCCGACGATTTCATGCCATTGCCATGTGCGCATCCCAACTGCCATAGCATTGCATTTGCGTGGCGCGATGGCAACACTGTGTTGCCGCTCAATAGATTTATTGACGCCCATAATAATTTTGACTTGTTGGCCAATGGCATCTGTTTTACACGACCTGCCGCCAAAGAACTGATGCAACAATACTTAGCTCGCCAGAATTGCTGTGGCGGCAATTGCTCGCCGAATTCAAGTCATTCCATTCCCACTCAATTTCCGGTTCTTACCAGCCGAGCTGTGAACAGCGTATCATCGATCACTGCGTCAGGAGTGGACAAGTCGCAGGAGTTCTATGCAAATGTGCTCGCCCAACAATTGGGTGCCAAAGATCTATTCCGAATCACCATCACTTCGTTCTTAGATGCTTACAATTTTGATGTTCGCAGACTGATGAAATGCTGTACGCATCATGTATTACCAAGCGGACACGTAATTCCTTTTTGTGCTTACAATACACTGTACCGCAATGGCCATATTGCGCTGCCCGAATTGACCGCTGCGTTAAGTTCCCATGACGTACGTTAATCTAACCTACGCACTTACGATGGCAGTCGCCTTGACTGTTTGTTCGTTATTGTTGCGACTAACTCAGCGTCGTCTCCAGTTGTCCGGCATAGAAAAACTAGGGATTGGCACTGGAGCCTTTTGCGGAGCAATGATTGGTGCCAAGCTTCCGTTTCTGCTTTCCGATTGGGAAGGTTTGATAAGCGGTACAGGCTGGCTCTCGCACGGCAAGACAATCATGTGCGGGATAGTAGGCGGATACCTTGGAGTGGAAAGTGCGAAGTGGGCGCTAGACATACGACTAAAAACCGGAGACTCATTTGCTCTGCCCGTCGCTGTCGCTGTAGCCATTGGACGGTTAGGATGTTTTCAGGCCGGTTGCTGTTACGGTACACCAACATCGCTTCCATGGGGAGTGGTTTTTCCAACAGCTGTGGACAACCCGTTTGTGACTCGTCACCCGACTCAGATTTACGAATCCATTTTTCATGGCTTGGCAGCGGTCGCTTTGCTATGGCTGACACGGCAGGGTCTATTCCGAGGTCAGCTAATCAAGCTCTACTTGCTGTGTTACTTGAGTTATCGGTTCGTAACTGAGTTCATTCGACCGGAATCACAGCTACTCTTCGGCTTGACAGGATACCAATGGGCGGCACTAGCCCTGTTCCCTGTTTTTATTGGACTTTGGATTCGAGATCGAGCAAATACTTCTTGCCAATCAGTCGAAACAAAGACCAAGGTACCTGGCACCCAATAGCTCCTGGCACCCAATAGCTCGTCTTCAGACCTTTGAGATAATTTCGTTTGTTCATCCGTCGAAGCAGGTGAAAATACATGAATCGGCAGCCGTACGAAAAACCTCCACGTTGGTGGTCGCCACAACTTAGCCAAGGATGGGTAAATTTCTGGCGTCCTTTCCGCAAACGAGAACAATTGCGCAATCAGGGCCTGCTAGCAGTTGAAACTCATGGAGCGAGTTCAGTACGTGATCTGTTAGAGCAACAATATGGCGTTTTGATTACACCCAATCATTGCAGTCATGCTGACGGATTCACTTTATATGAAGCCGCAGACCAAATCGGTCGGCCGATCTTTGCCATGATGGCTTGGCAGGTGTTTGCGCGAGGAGGCTGGCTGCGTCAAAAGATCCTCCGACATCACGGGGCCTTCAGCGTTGACCGAGAAGGTACTGACATGTCTGCGCTTCGAAAAGCCCGCGAAGTACTTCAGAGTGAACCTTTCCCCTTGGCGATCTTTCCAGAAGGAGAAGTCTACCATCTCAATGAACGCCTCACGCCCTTTCGAGACGGGCCGGCCGCTTTAGCCATGATGGCTGCCAAAAAAGGCAACCGTCCGATCGCCTGTGTACCGTGCTCGATGCGTTACTACTACGTCCATGATCCAACCCATCAATTGTTGGAACTCATGGATCGACTAGAGGAATCCTTACATTGGCGTCCACGTCGCCATTTGAAATTGTCGGACCGCATATATCATTTGGCGCAAGGTGCGATTGCCTTGAAGGAGATTGAAATTCTGGGGCACTCGTGTAGCGGCAGTTTACCGGACAGGATTCACGGTCTGATTGAATTTTTATTGGGCCGCATTGAAAACCAGCACTCACTCCCCGGCCATAGCAAGTCCATTCCCGAACGGGTTAAAGCAGCCCGCCATGCAGTCATTGCAAAATTGGAAAGCCTGACGGCCACTGATCCCGACTGTGAAAAACTCCATGATGAACTGGATGACCTGTTTCTTGTAATCCAAGCTTTCAGTTACCCTGGAGATTATGTCTCAGAGAATCCAACCTTGGAGCGAATTGCAGAGACGCTCGACAAATTCGAGGAAGATTTCCTGGGAGTCAAAACTGCGGCCATTCGCGGGCGGCGTCGAGCCGTGGTGCGCTTTGGCGAGCCCATTGTGCTGCAATCCAGCGCCAAGCCAGAGTATGCTGTCCATGAATTGACATTACAATTGGAACGGCAGGTAAGGGAAATGCTGCTCATAAACGACTAGCTGGACTTTTTGGTCCACTGCGGCTACAAGCCTCACTCACAAGGTAACCGCTCACGGTTACACACAATGTAGGTTCTGGGCCATTTCAAGATATTTCGCAAACGCTGAACAAAATCTCCAAGACGAGTCTACTTTTCTTGTTTGGCCGATTCTCTGACTAGTATGCATGGACGTGTCTGACCAAATTCTCTTGGTAGCCTTTCGGACAGCTTTTTTGGCTGAAGTTTCTCCTTATTTCATCGTACTGTTTGGATAGACGCAGTGTATGAAAAGAGCCATATCGCTTATGCCCAGGAGGTACCCATGAACTGGGATGCACGCGAAGCCAGGAGACCTTGCAGAAACTCCAGAAAAAATGCAGACACCATTGGACGAGACAATTGTTAGTTCGTGATCTGGATACTTCTAAATCAACCGTCCGCCACACGACCTCCCGGTCGGCTCACGGGACGTACTTTCGATTTCATCCTGCACATCCCGCTGCTACTATTGAACACGACTGCGTAGATAAGATTTCTTGGTCAAACTTCCGAACCTGCAAACTAGATTTGAAGCACGCGAGAAGTAGTTTCAAAGCAAAGTCTGTGAGCAAAGCTTGTACTAACAAAAGATCGAGTTATTGGCGGCGTCTTAGTGGGTCCCGGGAGCCGAACGGGACCCTACCCAGCCTCAAACGAAATGCAACATCGCACGCACTCTGCTGACCAGGGCGGTCTGGACTTTTCACGCCACTCATACAAAAAACCGCAGCTAGAACTGCGGTTTGTCGGCGGGGGTATTCAGATCAATTGGGCGCTACTGGGGTCGCGATGTTGTTATTAAAACCATCGTTATTATTCTCCAGAGCAGCAATACCAATCGCGAGTCCTGCTAGCCCTAGTGCTCCACCAATACCACCACCGCCAAAGCCCCCACCTGCACCTCCGAAGCCACCGCCCATGCCCATGCCTGCCATGCCAGGAGCCATAGGGGGAAATGTCATAGGTGCTGCCCCTGCTCCCGCCAATCCCGCATCAGCAGGGACTTCTGGGGCAATCAAAAAGCGGTCACCAACTACGCGACGTACTTCTGGCATCAAACTTGGCGGAATCAGAATGACTATTAAATTGTCCGCGACGATTTCAGGGTTATTCTCGATCTCCACTGGATCTTGATTTTGTGTGCTCACGAAACGGGTCTGTTGTTGGAAAAGCTTCAACGCGGGCTGAACTGCTTCAATGGCCGCATTTTCGACAATCTCAAAAGCGTAAGCTGCGTGCCCTGCAGGTCCAGTAGCGACTACGGAGCAGATCCCAACCGGCATATTCTCAGCAACAAACTCCCCTTCCGGACTCGAAAAAGTAGATGCCAAGAAGTTACCGTTTTTGAAAAACGCCAGTCGCGTTACACCAGGCACAGCATCATACCCTCGTTGCAGCACAACTACTCGACCAGTAATACTACCATCGGCTCGTCGACGGACTCGATACCTACTGTATTTAGCCACTGATTGCGGATCAAAGTCCAATATCTCTTCGATACTTGTTGGAATCTCTGAACTCGATTCAAAATCCCTAAGGAACTGTTCCTTATTAACATCTGCCAGTGGAATACTGGTTGTAGAAACAGGCACGGTAGCAGCTGAAGCTGCGAAGATGGGCAGAGCAGCATAGAACGCCGATTGTGTTGAATCAAGCATGCTTTCCATGGCTATGACAACAGCCGCAAGACCTTCTTGTACCCCGTCAAATTCAACAATGCCCTGTTGATTAGGCTGCAACTCGATTGACTCTTTACCCGGCTGAATCAAAGTCACCAGAAATTCTTGAGCTTCCGACTCCATCACTTCACCACTGCGGACCAAGGAAACTCTTAGTTTCTCCCCATCCAATCTGGCTACAAAATCTTCGCTTAGCTGAATGTCCTCGCCTTGAAGCAAACTTACGTAGAAATCCAAAGAGCCCGTCTCCGGTACGTCTTGTGCACGTAGCGCACTGAACATTAGGGCCACTAATATCGGGACGTAACAACACATTTGTATTCGAGGGCTTTTCATGGCAAATCCCAATTCTCAACGAAGTTCTTCTACGATAGGGGAAGGTCCTTTGTCCGCCTGTTCAGAGCCAGCCTTTCAGCCAGGCCTGATCCAATCCAAGAGAAAGTGCAAGAATCATGATATATCAACTGCAAGCCAACGTCAGCAAAATCTAGCTTACCGGTCCAAATTCTTATCGGAAAACCACACCTAAAAAAGGGGGGAACTACTCCTCTTTGGTGATGTAAATGCGGCTGCCTCGCTCAAAGCGTTTCAATCCGGAAGCAATCTGAATTTCGTTTGTCGCACCTGGGTCAATTATTTCGCACTCGGACAGATCTAGGCTCCCAGCCGATCTAAACAACATCGCTGGCTCTGAAGCTGCACCGACGATCTTGGACCGTTCGGCGATGATATGCACGGGATGATCAGGCATCCCCACATGATCGACGATTTCATGATTGGCGACTACTAGCCCAGCTCGGTTGTGGTGGACAAGGGAATCTAGGAGTCGTATTGTCCCCGAGATGACTAAGATGCCGACACCATTTTGAGAGAGGTCAGAGTTATCCTCTAGCCGAAGTGCTTCGCTTTCAGAATCTACCCAACAGCCTGCAATCTCGTTGCCCACGAAAAACGTACGAGCACAGCGTGCGTAGCTGTTTTCAATTTTCAGACCAGCCGAACCTCCTTGAAGTGTACAGTGAGCTACATGAAGCTGTGACCGATCAAGCAGGCTGATGCCATATGATGAAGAATCTGTTAGTTGCGTAAAAACCATAGAACCCTGGCTTTGGCTCAATACTACTCCATTGACACACGCATCGATTTGAGCCGGGTCCGTCGCAGTCCCTTTGATAACAATGTTCCTACATTGCGTTGCTTCAATAGCCTGCTTTAAACCCGAAAACGTGCAATCAATAATATTCAGCTCGTCGTCCGCGTGCTTCCAATCTAGGCCGATACCGACTTTGTTGGTTCCCGTAAAAGTGCAGCGTTGAATTGTCCCACCGCAATCTCGACCTTGGATCGCCACGATGGGAGTCGACGAATCGACTTTGCTATCCTGCAATTCAAAACGAAAATCACAAGCGTCCAATTCAAGCCGCTGGCACTGTCGGGCATAGATAGCCGGTTGGGTAGCTGAGATAAACCTACAATCCGTGGCGGACAAACGAGAATTGGGAGCCAGGCTGATGCAATCAAACGACTGCGACCTAAGCGTACAATTATTCAATATCAATGCAGCACCGGCTTCCAATTCAATTGTATTGCAGGGAGCCCCCAGTGAATCAATCGTTAATCCAATGAGGGTCAGGGTAATTCCCTCACGGACTTTAAATGCAGGACTATCATGTCCACTAATACGGACATTCTCTCGTAGTTCTCCATGAAGAATGACGTTCTTTTCGACGGTAAGGCTTTCGTCATAAACTCCTGCCAAAATCTGTATTTCCTGGTCGGGTTCGGCAATTGCCAACGCACGAGTTATGCGTTGGACAGTTGATTGTTGAGTGGCTGAAACGATCAAGTTGTTTTGTTCGGCTAAGTCCTTAGCATTGTCTGGAGCCTGCGAAGCGGACTTAGACAAGAGGTCGGTTTTCTGAATCGCTGCGAGAGATCGCAGATTCTCATTGGGACGTTGCAATCTTCCTGGACCAAACGATACATAGGCGTACCATGTAAGGAAAATGGTAGCGCTCATGATGAAGACAATACTTGCGCCCCAAACCCTTGCCGCCGACAAAATTGGTCGCCTCTTGCGACTTGCAAGCTCTGCAGCAGCCTGGGATTCCATGAACCCCTGAGAAATACTCGGATTATCAGGGAGCGTTGGCTGCGGGAGGGCGACCAATAGTTGTTCGATCTCCGTCGCCAATTCGAAACCACTAGAGAATCGTTCGCTGACTGTTTTGTGACAACATTTCCGGAACAATGCATCTAGTTCCGTCGGGATGTGGGGCACACGTTGGTTCATCGGCCGCGGATCACGACAGAGGATTTGTTCGGTCAATCTCTCTAAGTTGATAGCATCGAACGGCAACTTGCCGGTCAACATCTGATAGAAAATAATCCCCAGAGCCCAAATATCAGTTCTACCGTCTAGCCAGTCCGTGCGCCCCTGCAGTTGTTCTGGCGACATATAAAGTGGCGTTCCAGCCATCTCCCCTCGTCGTTCACGTTGGTCTTCTTCCTGGATGGCCAAGCCAAAATCGGCGATCCAGAGCGCAAGGCTTTTATCAACCAAGATATTCGTGGGTTTGAGATCTCGATGGATTAATCCTGCTGCATGGGCATTCCCAATCGCCAGAGCAAGTTGACGTAAGAAATTGAGACTCTGCTGAATGCTCAGCGGCCCTTTACTCTGAAGGTAATCAGCGAGCGTTTCTCCTTCGATAAGTTTTTGAACGACGAAGGGTTGACCCGAGTCTGTCGTACCCACTTGGAACACCGGCACGATACCTGGGCATTCAATCTGGGCAGCATTTCGAGCTTCACGGATATACTTTTCAAAGGAGTCGCGTTTGAGCATCAATGGCAATTTGATGGCAACTTTGCGACCCAGCGTTTCATCAACAGCACTGTAAACCACGCCAAATGCGCCCCGGCCCAACTCCCTTTCGATTCGAAATCCGGGAATCACTGTGGAATGTGTTTCCAACGTACGAAAATCGATCCAGGTTCGATTCAGTTCGTTCTCACGTTCGTTGCGAGTGGAACCATTGGCCAACGAGGCACCAGAATCATCCGACTCGATAAAATCTCTCGAGTCGTCGTGGTTAAGATCCTCATTCGCGTTTGACATTTCTGGACTCGGTAAACTCACTATGCTCTAAGTAGTAGGCTTTTTCGTTTTTCGGCTTTGCGCCGGGCCTTTATCCTAACATAGGGTGCGATATAGGAGCAGCGATGACCAAATTCTCCTGGGAGTTTGCCGCTTTCTGCGTGATAGGGCTCGGTCAAATCCTCAATTACAAAACCGTTTCGGCAAATACCACCGAGCAAAGTCTCCCACGAATGAACGAATTCCCGCGTATTTGGTTCACGTAACATACTGGGATTTTGGGGCACGGAGACTGGAAGCGGATCGTAGTAAGCGTGTTCAATGACATACTGCCCTGTATACGTTTCGAGAGAAGCTTGAAGATTTGTTGGTTGTTTATGCTGACTGATGTACAAGCCTCCCTCGCGAGTCACACGTGCAATTTCCATGAAAAGCTTGGCCAAACTTGGCAAATAGCACGTACTCACCGGATGGATTACCAGATCAAACTCCTCGTTGTGCAGCACGTGCAAGTCATCCATTGAGGATTCAATGGTACGAATATCGAGTTTTTTTGCTTGGGCCATTTGCCGGTCACGCTCGAGCATCCGCGGGCTGATATCTACCACCGTGACATGGCCACCTGCGGCCGCATAAAGGGGGCCGTGGCGACCGCCGCCAGCAGCCAGACAAAGGACATTCCAACCAGAGATACCGTCGGGTAACCAACCGACCTGGTCAACGGTCTTTAGAGGATGCCTCAATTCCTCATCGGTCGCCAATGAGGTCAAGGCATGGCCGGACTCCGCCATCTGATTCCAAGCGTATCGATTGTGATCTATGGAAGCTTGAGAAACCTTCCAGTTGTGTCGACTAGTGTATTCTGACATAGCGATTCCTAGCGAGCCGACTATGCAACCGGCCAAATAAGTAATTCGAAATCACGGCCAGAATACGTCTGCAAACTACTCAGACATTGTACGCAGATTGTTTGCGGCTTGGCGGCGAGTGTGTTCAAGAGTGCCAACCAATTTGTATGCGGGCATTGCCCTTTCAATTCGATTCGCTGCACCTGCCCTGACACATCGTAGATCATACCATCTAGTTGCCAACGCCGGTTGCGACCATCCCCTTCCCAACCTACCCATACAAATGATCCGTCCGGCTCCAAGAACAATCGATCAAACTGTTCCAACAGTGCCGACATCCTTTCAAGTGAACAAGCGAATAATGGACAATCCTCCGAACCCAAACTGGAAGATCGCGCTGGAAAAACATGAATACTGAAAGACTTACCTAACATCAAGCTACGGCCTGATATCAGGAGCAAGCTGTTGTGCAAGCCATCGGGTATATGACTCGGAAGATTCACATTGCTGTACGAGGATTTCGGGTATTTGATAGGGATGCTCACGAGTCATCCACTCCACCGCGAGGTCTTGGCACTGCAAAGTTGTTTTCATAGTGCACTTGTACTCGCTAGTTTTGCAGAGTTGTCCCTGCCACCGATAGACACTTTCAATAGGCCCAGTGATTTGAACACATGCAGCCAAGTGCTGTACAACCATCTGTTCGGCAAGCTCACGGGCCGCTTCAACAGTTTCGACAGTTGTTGTGATCTCAACAATTTTATTCATAATCTTTGGGGCAGTTTCATTAATCTAACAAGCCCTTTGGTCAGCCAGCTAAAACTCTTTTCGCTGAACGTAAAGACATCCGATACCAAGAACAATAACGACGAAAATAACGTTACTAACAATCGGTGTCCATAAATCTATCTCCACTTGAGCCGCTTCCAGATCGGTGTTCACCAAGCCAAGATTCTGTGTCCTGTCACCACTAAGCAAATAGGCCATTGAATCATCCAATGCGGCAGGTTTTGGATTGATTGTATATACTGGCCTCACCACCCAGTTGTAAACCATGTCGAACGTAGAGGCAGCAGGCATCAATTCTTTTTCGATTTTCCGACTCTTGAAATCAAATAGTATGGCTCGGTTAGGTTCAATTCCAATCCATGCCTTCTGGTCAGTAGACCAATTCAAAACGGTTGCTTGGCCACTGTAGGGCCATTCAATCTTAGTGAAACTCGCTTGTGCGCAATCAAGTTCCCAAAGTTCACCTGAATGAGTCACTGCAATCAGTTGCTGTGAGGTTCCCGGAACCCAACTAAGGTTTCGAATCTCGACCGGCAACTCGATGGAATGCAACGTAGTCTGAAAGTCTGGAGACAGAATGAGCATCGGTTTGTGATCACGTACGACTACCACATACTCTTGATTAGCCTGCAGAATCGCTGCCTCAGTGCCATCAGCTTCGAGTTCAGTTGTGTGCAATACTACTAATTTGCCTTCTTCTAAGCTAAGCCAATCCAGCTTTCCGGAGCTGTAGACGACTAAGGCGGACTGGCCATCCACAGCAGCCGAATAGGCATTTTCATTCAAGACGTAGTCTTCGGAAGAAACCTTCAAAAAGCCAGTTCCCAGCCCCCACAGATTTTTCAGATCAAGCCCTAAGAATTTGGCAGACTCGGGAATCGCTTTTAGTCGGCCTCGATCCAGTTGAAACAGGCCGCCTCTAGTAATTGCCAAAATCTCGTTACCAACTTCGAGTACGTCGAAAACTTGAGTAGGAAGTTCTGGTCCAGGATCGCTCATCCAGCGAGCCTTTTCTCGCGCCTCGCTAACACTACCAACAGACGATTCCCCGATTGCTTTGGACGACTTGACCGTTGGCGAACCGGCCGCATCCACTTCACGGCTAGTTTCCTCATTACTCGATACTTGTTCGGGAGTATCAGTATTCTCCTGTTCATCCGCTACCAATCGAATGATGTCCAGTTTTCTTGAACGCGACATAAAATTGCCTATGGGGCCACGCGTAAAGGACTTCACGACCAGTGACCTTGAATCGGCATCGTAGAATGGACCAAAGGTTCGCATGCGGTTACCGCCATCGCGCTCGATTCCAGGTTGCCACACCGAATACTGATCATTCCAAACCTGGAGTTCACCCCGCTCGGAAACGGACACAATATGATCTTCAAATTGCTGAATACGCGTTAATTGCGGCATGATTTCTAGTTGCTGCCTCATAACGCCATGCAACAAACCAACTGCAATACACAACAGCCATAACAGAAGACAAGCCACCACGCTCACTATGGCATTTCCCCACAGCAGTCCCACCAAGGCAGAAACACTGTAGAAGATAACAAACACAAACAGTAACAAAGGAATGCAAGCCAATAAGCCTTCATTCCAAATATCAAATCGAACGCCTGCAATGAAATAAAGTCCGATAAGGACAAATGCAATATTGACTAGGACAAAGATACATCCGCCCAAAAACTTTGCCAGAAAGAGGAGCACTCTGGATATTGGTTTGCTGAGCAACAGATGTAGCGATCCAGTTCGAAACGTGTCTGGGATCATGGGACTCGTTACGACGATGGCGATGAAAACCACCAAAATACCTAACCCTGCTTTGATAATGAAGAACAATACTAGTGGCTCAACAAATTCGTCAATTTGTCGTCGACTAACAATTAGCGGTTCTCCTATTTTGAATCCCGCATAACCTATCCATAAGCGTTCACCTTTGGGGCTAGAAAGCTCCAGAGGAAAGGCCAACTGTATCAACTCACGATTTAGTTCTTCATTATCTGCCTCAGAACGCGACTCTGCGGGTAGGTCCAATAGAGGCTTCAACCTTGGCCGCGCAGCTGCCGTGGGAAAGGTGTCGGCATCGTAGAGCGAATTTGATTTCAGGGAGTAATTCAAAGCATCGGCAATTTCACTATGTCGAATCCTGGGGCCGCTAACGTCGTCCGCTTTGTAATCTCGAATACGATCTGCAAATTCAGTTTCTAAGCGTTCTGCCACCCTCTGAATTGAGGCCCTGCCCTGCCCTTTCAACCCTCGGGCCAATTTCTCAAGTAACGGGCCACGCTCTTGAATATCGCTACTGACTAGCTGAAAACTTCTTTCGGAGACATAACCAAAGGGCACCAAAGCCCCCAGCACTAGGGCCCAACCGATCAGGAGAGCCCATAGTACCCTGTTGCTCACAGCCTCCCAAAACGAGTCAATTAGAACAGCTATGTATGGTCTCATGTTGCCAGATTTTGGGAGAGAAAAAGGAAACTTTCATCAAACTTGATCAACTCGCATGTAACGCTCCGGCCTGCCATTGGCACCCATGCTGGACCGCTGTCAGTCTAACGATGCATTGGCCGTCTCGTTGTCCGACACACTCGAATCTTGACTTCCTACAGCCGACATGAACACTTCTTCGAGAGAAACCTGGTTGCGTTCTAGGCGGAGGATACTTACATTTCGCATTCGCAAATCATCGACCAACTGATCTACCTTCGCCTGCGATTCGACACGACAACTGAACTGCGTCGTGTTATCCGGCATTCGTACCAAAGCAGCCTCGTACCCAGGTTCCAATTCCGTTAGGGCATTGGGATCTTCGCAGGCCAAATGCAACTTGACCGTGGAGGCCAATGCGCCATGGAATCGTGCGGTCAATTCAGCTGGAGTACCGACCCCACGTACCTGTCCTTGCGCCAAGATCGCGACTCGATCACTGATCAGTTCCACTTCTTGCAGAATATGGCTGTTCAAGAAAACGGTTCGTCCCTCCGATTTCAGTCGAGAGATTAATTGGCGAATTTGCGATCGCCCTACCGGGTCAAGTCCATCGGTTGGTTCATCCAATATGAGCAGCTCTGGTTCATGTAACATGGCCTGGGCTAGCCCCAGTCGCTGACGCATACCTTTACTATATTTGCGAACTAGTTCTTTTTCGCGTCCCGACAGACCAACTAGCTCCAGCAGCTCTCCAGTTCGTCGTTTAATAACGCGTTCTGGCACTTGACTTAGCCGTCCATAAAACTGCATAGCGCGCACGGCTGTATGGTGAGGAGGAAACGAAAGATTTTCTGGCAGATAACCAATGCGGCGGCGTGCCGTTCGGGAGCCCGCCGGATCTCCCAAAAGAAATGCTTTGCCACCGGAGCCTCGCACAATTCCCAACAAAATTTTGATTAGCGTAGTCTTCCCAGCTCCATTGGGTCCCAACAACCCAAAAACCTCGCCACGTGGTACCTGTAAATCGATTCCCTGCAACGCAGCAAATGACTTGCGAACGAATACCCCTTCGCGGTAATGTTTCCATAGTTTCTGTACGTCAATCGCTAGGTTCACCGTCATATCACTCGCATCAACTACCGAAGGAAAGGTCTTTTTCCAAAATGATCCACTTGCGGTGGAAGCCTTAGAAACAACGTTCGCATGCAATATTGATACTTGATGGGTAATGCGTTGCAACCAGGCACCATGAGTACCCAATTAGCCTACCAAGCTAACCCACAAGAAAAGCATCCAAATGGCGGTCGCAAAGAGGACAAAAGCCAACGTCAAACGTACCCAAACGTTGGTAGATGGCGCGCCCCATATTTGCTGATGTGAGGGTCGGATAACTGATAGCAGAAATCGATTCCTATGCTGAGGCTCGTCTACCAAGGCTGCTCTTGCAGGCTCGAGAATGCCGTACTGTACGGTGAAGTCCAAGGCACCATAGAGTCGGTGGTTACGCCCCACTGGGTCAACTCCAAAAGCTTCAAAGAACCATACTTGCCGACCAAAGCTGTCTTCTGTTTCATCTTCGAGATGAACACATCGCACAGACTCAATTTGAGATTTCTCGCGACAATACTCCCTCCTTGCCAGGGCATTCATCGCCTGCGTATTGACCGCTTGCCAAACCTCCTTGGAGAATGGGTAAAACCCTGCATCTGGCGTCATCCCTGCAACCCTGCAAATAATGGATCAATTGGAAAACGGTAGGGGAAAACCACAAATCTACTCCATGCCAACCCTTTCCCGGGCCAACCTTACAAAGTCAGCTGCAGGGACTTATTATGATTTGGGTACGCAACAAGCGATTGGTCACTCATTATAAACGTGCTAAGGGCAGCCTGTCATCACAAGTCGGGTAAATTAAGGAAGAATCGTTGCCCTCATTCACATGTACAAAAACGCTTGCGTTGTATCCTCTTCTATCTACCAGACAATTCGATCGTACCCAAATCGATCGGCATACCCGAAACAACTTCTATCGAATGTTGGCTCTTTTCGGGATTAGCATAACGGCCTTTAAAAGCATCTCCATCAAACGTCATGCTAATCGAATTCAATTTAGGTAGCTTGAACGTAAGTTTGAATTTTCCGAGCGTTGCTCCATCTCCAAGTTCGTATGTGGTTGCAGCAAATTTGCCATCTGCGGCCGACATGGCTCGGGTCTCGGTAGGCTGCGTCTGATCCATTCCGCCTTCTGGATGAAAAGTGATTTGTACACTTTCCGCTGGCTTGCCGTCCACGGTGATTACGCCAATCACAGGCACGGTTTCCTTGCGATTTGGATCCCGACCGGAACAACCGACGCCAATCAATACTAGGACCAATAGAAGTCCAGCCAAGGGAAGTCGCATACGCAGCCTCAAAACAAATTGAAAGAGAAGCTTTAAAGAGAAGCTCTATTGTGGAAATGCAAAAACTTCACCCTTTTGACGGGTAATCATTGCGGCTAGTACAAGTGGTTCCACGTTTTCGGAAAGGTATTGTACTGAGCCATCGCACATTCCAAAATGTGCCCCACCAGTATGAAAGCTGTGAAAACTTCTCCCGCGAATGTTGTTGCAGTTGATACCGCAAGGACCTTCCTGCAAGAATAGTGGCGCTTGGGCCGCCGAGTAGATTCCGCTAATCGCACCACTCATCCAATTCTCACCGTTGAGCAAATCTCCCCAACCTCCGCCGTTGGTCTTAGACAATACAGCAGTCAGCTCGGGTGCAACTGTTCGTCCAACATAAATTTGACCGCCTCCAGTTCTTTCTCCAAACAATATCGTATTGGTTGTTCCATCCGTGATGCTGCCAATCTTGCCACTTCGATTACTACCATAAGGTCCGTAGACTTGTAGCACGCCATGGCGATCACCGCCTGCGTTCCCGGCGTAGGCAATGTTAGCGTACGCCCCACGAACTCCAGTAGCAGGAATATAGTCGGAAGGCGCGGACTTCCACGTAATTGGTAGTCCAGCGTCCGACGCATCGCCTGTATAGACCTCAGTCGCTTCGTGAGGTGATGACGGGCACTTGAAGAAATTTAGCGGTGTTGAGATTACCTTGACATTGCTCTGCGCGATCGGTCCAAGTTCGTTCATCGCGGGAAAACGTTGATCGAATTGGTTGTAGAGATTGGTTTGCTCAATGAACGGTAGGATGGAAACGCCCCAAACGTTGCCGTTAGCCGCCGGCAAATTGGTCCCTCCTGGAATATCCAACCACCAAGCAATGGGGAATGACTTGTATGCGCTTTCATAGTTGAGAACGGCAAGCCCCATTTGTTTTACGTTGTTGGAACACTGCATTCGCCTAGCAGCCTCTCTGGCCGCTTGAACGGCAGGCAGCAGAAGGCCAACCAAAATCCCAATAATCGCAATGACCACCAAAAGCTCAACCAATGTAAACGCACGCCGCCGAAACGGAGAAGAGTGAAAAACCATTGCCCTTGTTTCCTTGTAATTGAAAATCTCAAAATGAAACGGGTCTATGATACTGCAAACCTGAAAAAGAATCCGTAATTTTTGTGCATCCTACTCGCAAAAAATTTCCGTTACTGGCAGTTTGGAATTTCTTACAATTAATTCTCAACCACTGAACTCAGATAAAAGACAACCAATCGAGTTCGCTTGGAAAGGGATTGGCGATTGACGCCGGTGTATTGCGACAGAAATATTTTGACTAGACCACGCCCCCCCTACTTCGGGAGAGACATTTCATGGGGATGAGCCCCTGTCGATAGGACTACTGCCGGTCAAAAAGACTGGTTCGAATTTCCTTCTCAAAGGATGCTTGCTCCGACATTGCCTTGCGAAACTGCTCCTGGCTTAGGGAATACAACAGGCAATCATTACTCGCCCTGACGGTTGCATTTCGGGGCATCCCAGTCAGCAGCGCCATCTCACCAAAAAACTGCCCTTCTCCCAGATTTGCAACGGGTTCCGCCGCGGCTCCTCGGAAAACGTCAACCGTTCCGCGACGAATCAGATAGAACTTGTCCCCACTATCCCCTTCACGGATGATAGTCGTACCAGCCGCAGTTTCCTCCTTCACCAAGTGGTCCACCATTTCAGCCAAACTGCGTGGAGTTAAATGTTTGAAGATCTCGCAACCAGCCAACATTTGGCTTAGCACCGCCGCCTCGCGAACCAGCACATCACTGCGAATCCGTCCGTCGACCAGGTTCACGATGCGGTCAGCTACGTCCAAAATCCGATTGTCGTGGGTAACGATTATTATGGTTACTTTGTCTTTCTCAGCGCGTTGTTTGAGGAGTTCCACTACCGTTCTACCGCTTTGCTCGTCCAATGCCGCTGTTGGCTCGTCAGCCAGAACGAGTCGTGGATTGTGGACCAAGCCACGGGCAATTGCCACACGCTGTTTCTGGCCACCGGAGAGTTGCTTAGGTTTGTGATCGGTACGATGTCCTAGGCCTACAGCTTCTAGCATGACTTTGGAGCGTTTCGTTTGCTCGGTTCGTGAAAGGTGCGGCGCTGCCAACTCCAACGCCATACGGACGTTTTGGGTGGCGGTTAGTGAGTCAAACAAGTTATGGGCTTGAAAAATAAATCCGATCTCCCGTCGCAAGTTGAGCAATCCAGCATCATTGATCGCATGCAACGGTCGGTTTAGTACCCACAGCTCTCCATGTTGAACTCGTCGAAGCGTCCCGATCAGCGTGAGCAGCGTGGTTTTTCCCGATCCACTGGGACCCGTCATGATGATAATCTGACCAGGTTCGATAGAAAGATTGTTGTCGTAAAGGACCTGCTTTCTCAGTTCTCCGGCCCCATAATAGTGCTGGACATTGTCTGCTTGTATCGCTGCCGAAGTATCCCGAAAGGCAGGCTCCGCCTGGAGTGCGTCGTCAGTACTGATCATCTAGGAAAATCCTGCTCAGCTTTTGTTGATGGCGTCGGGCGTCGAAAGTTAACACTTGAATCGATTCGAACCGCCAATCATATCGGATTATGCTGGGCAGTATGTTAAAAAGTAACGGTTACGCTCGTCAGCTTCCGATTCACCATAATCGGTTAATGGAACAAATGTTAAGTTTTCCAACCTGGTTTAAGGCAAGTCCTGTGTTTGCGGAATTTGTTGCAATTTTTCGGGTCTCGGGGCGACTAGCTTCCCTTTTGCTAGCGTTTTTCATTTGTGGCTGCACAAAAACTCAGTCGCCTCCCCATACTTTGCTGCAGACCGGATCGGACATGCTTCCGGCCTCAATTGTTGCTCAGGGACAAATCTTACCGGCGGGAGGAGTCATCCAGATTTCCGCAGTGCCCGGAGATACCGTCGAGCAGATCTTTGTCAAATCGGGCGATACGGTTTTGCAGGGACAAAAACTGGTGGAAATGAGATCGGAAAAAGTGCGCCTACTGCAACGTCAGGCGTTGGAGGCACGTATGGCTGAAGCAGCCGTCCAGCGAGAACAGGCCATTGCCCAGGCCCAGGCGCAACAGGCTGCTGCCGAAATTCAGGTGCAACAAGTCGAACTCAAGCGACAAGCACTGGCCGAGCAAAAAGAGCTACTGCAGTTAGCCGAGGAGCAAATGCTCGCAGCCCGTGAGATCTTGAATCGACTACGAACAATCCATTCCGATCCTCAAACCGCCGAATTCATGGGAGACTTGGAGATTCAGCGACAAACAATTGCTGTGCGTGAGTCCGAGATCGAGTATCGCCGCCTGCAACAATCGTCACATCAAATGGAAATTGAACTTCAATCCGCCGATGTCGCCGCCAATTTGGAACTATCTTCCGCCATACGCATGCTACAGTTCGCCGACCAATCACGTGCACTGGATGTTCTCGATGCCGAGCTGAAGGTCGTTGATGAACAGATAGCAGCAGCGACCTTGGTTAGCCCAATCAACGGAACTGTCGTTGGCGTCAATGCCACCGAAGGAGAGGCAAGTTTGCAGCTGCCACTCATCGAACTAGCCCAGACAAGCCAAATGGTTTGCGAAGCTGAAGTTTATCAAACAGACGCTGCCTACATCCGAGTGGGCCAAAAGGCAACTTTGCACAGCCCCGTTTTCGAAACTCCGTTGAAAGGCACAGTTCAAAGTCGAGGACCTCTCGTAGGCCATCCGCAACTGAAACCTCCTAACCCGTTGGCGAGATCTGATTATCGAGTCCTAAACGTAGTAATACAGATAGAGCCTCAGTTTGCTGCTTCAGCCGCCGATTGGCTGCAATTACAAGTTGATGTTGAGATTGAATTGTAGACGAATTCGATAAAACCACTCGCAAACGTCCGGTGATGGCTGAAGTTCTGACTGCGTTGCCCCGCAACTTGATCCGTACCACGTGTGTTTGACCACGCGTACCCCTATGCAGACTCCACAATGCAGACCCCACTGGCACTACATAACCTCTGGCACCAAGGACGCAAGACTGTCGTTTCGATCGGAGGTGTCAGCTTTGCATTGTTGCTAGTCTTTATGCAACTGGGCTTCATGGGGGCAGTTTCGCATACGGCGACCAACGTCTTGGGACATATGCGATTTGATCTGGTCCTGCGTAGCCATGAGTACTTGCACCTCTATGAATCCGGCACGATTTCCCAGCGATGGCTTGAAGTGGCTCGCAACACAACTGAGGTACAACTTGTAACTCCCTTTTGGATCACAATTCACAATTGGCGCAAGCTTCCTAGCCATGACGAAGCTCTGCAAGAGCTCATTGGAAAGCACCCATTTCAGTTTCATACCTACCGATTGCCGTAATGGCGCAGCAAGTCGACGATCAAATATTTGATTTGGATCTAATCAATCGGCAACGGCCTAAGATCGCAGACGGCCATGCTTTTCTAATTGATCGCAGTACTCAAGCGGAATATGGACCTTTGGATAGCCGACACTTTGCTCGTGAGGATATCGAGTCCAAACGGACAACAGAAATCGGGAATCAAGAATTTCGTATCGCTGGCCTATTTGATCTTGGCACCGGTTTAGCCGCCAATGGAGCGGTGCTAATGAGTGATCGAGGTTTTCAACGGCTTATTCCCTGGAATACAAACGAACGAATTTCGCTGGGCTTGATTCAACTCTCGAAATCGGCCAACCCTCTAAAAGTCAAGCAGGACCTGCACAGACGATTATCTGTATCCAACGACCTTGATACAACTACCACTCCAGAACTGACGACGGTAGAAGTTCTCACTCGCCAAGAAATGCTCGATTTGGAGAACAAACGCTGGCTTTGGCAAACGCCAATTGGCCTCATTTTTCAGCTTGGAGTCGGCCTGTCCTTATTAGTTGGAGCGGCGATTGTGTACATGGTTCTGGCCACCGACGTCGCTAATCGTTTGTCAGAATATGCAACATTGTTGGCCATGGGATATTCCCGTCGCTACTTAGCTTCAGTCGTAATGACTCAAGCGATTGTGCTTGCGGTATTAGGTTTTTTCTGCGCCTGGGGCACAGGACTACTACTCTACGAAATAACGACCCAATTCTCCGGAATTCCCATGCATATGAATTGGATGCGTGTCGTATTGGTAGCAGGATTGGGAACAGCCATGTGTTGCGTTAGCGGCATATTGGCATTGCGCAAGCTGTGGAAAGCGGAACCAGCTAATCTGTTTTAGGAAATCGCATTGCGTACGCCACTTGCTTGGAAAAATCTGACAGTCAGCTTCAATAAGTTCCTGCTGGCCGCGGCCGGTGTGGGTTTTGCGGTTGTTCTGATGTTCATGCAGATTGGCTTTCGAAACGCTCTGATCGATAGTAATGTACAGGTCTTTAGGCTTTTCTCTTCGCAACATACCGACTTGATCATGCTTAGTCGGGCTCGCTACAACATCTCTACCGAACAGCGATTCCCTCGATATTTACTCCAAGCTGCTGCAGGAATTGAAGGCGTGCAGCAGGTAAGCAGCCTGGCCATGGAACGTGGTACGGCACAGGTACAAGTTGTAGGACATGCGCCGCGTCCCATTCGAGTCTTGGGTATGGAACTGTCTAACCCCTTTTTCGCTTCAAAGGCGTTGCATGACCAACTTTCTTATGCCGACAGACACAACGCCGCTTTACTGGACTCGCGTAGCAAACCCGTGTTTGGGTTTGCAGGAGATCTCCCTGGCCTTGCCGATCAGGAAATTGAACTTTCAGGAATTCAATTGCCTATTGTCGGATACTTTGAACTAGGCACCGATTTCGCAAATGACGGAACCTTGCTCGTTAGCGAACGATTGCTTGCCAAGTATTTCCCCTGGCGAAGCCCGAGTGGCCACCCCAATGATCAAGTCGACATCGGCCTACTTCACATTGAAGGGAGTCAGGACCCTCAGACGCTTTGTAGGCAGATCGAATCCCTGGCGCCCGATCAAATTGACGTCCGACCCATGACTGAATTCATACAACGTGAAAAAGACTTTTGGTCAGCCAGCACTCCGATCGGAAAAATCTTCTTCATCGGAACGCTGATGGGACTCGTAGTAGGTGCAATCATTTGTTATCAAATCCAATTCACGGACTTATCCGAACACATGCCCGAGTTCGCGACACTAAAGGCTATGGGTTATGGGCAAGCTTATTTCTGGAGTTTCATAGTCTGTCAGTCATTCTATTTGGCATGCATGGGATTCCTGCCCGGCTGGCTAATTGCTTTTGGACTTTACAATTTGCTGGGACAGTTCAGTGGTCTGATTATGGAAATGACTTTTTGGCGCGTCGTGTTAGTATGGATGCTTACCATGGGCATGTGTTTGACAAGCGGGATCTTGGCAATACGCCGCCTTTTTAGCACCGATCCAGCCAGCCTTTTCTGACATCCATTGCGGTTCGGTGAACTAGCTTTTGGAACCCTACCAGGTCGCTTTCAGCAGCGGAACACGTATGCCACTTGGCATTTGCGGTGAATGGTAAATCGTGTGCCATGCACCAACAAAATCCGTTTCCTCGGCAGCAAATATATTGTCCACAAATTTCTGTGGATTTCGATCTACAAAAGGGAACCAGGAACCTTGAACCTGAACCATGATACGATGCCCTTTCTTAAAAGTGTGCAGCACATCATGCAACTCAAATGACACCATTTCAGGACGATTTGGTTCAAACGGTTGTGGTTTTTCGAAGCTATGACGAAAACGAGCCCGCATCGCCTGTCCACGGACCAATTGTTGCCGACCACTTTGAAAGTCCGTATCGGGTTCTCGTGATCCGTTTAGCAATCTCCCTGGAAATTCATCGATTATTTTCACTACCACATCCGCATCGCTTTGATCCGTACTAAACCAAATATCCGCCTGTAAAGGACCTGCAAAGGTGACATCTTCCTCGAGTATCTCAGAACGATATACCAGGACATCGGGCCGCCTGCCAGCGAAACGTTGGTCTTCGGTCATATAATCCTTTGACCATCTCCCGGTGATTTCCATCGTGTAGGGTACAGGCTTACTCGGATCGCTCCAGAAACGATTCATTCCGGATCCTGCCTGATCAGGTGCTTGCCATGTCAATCTCTGCTGATCCTCAAAATACAGAGTCTGCACCTCGGCTTGTTTGGGCGGCCATGCTGAAAATTGACGCCATCGATTGGCCCCAGTCTCAAACACGTTTGCCTCAGCTGGCTCAGGTTGACCGTTGCCCTTTAAGTGGTATTCAAAGAAAGGTAGTTCGATATGCTCTCGGTACCAAGCGGCTGTGGCCCAATCAAAGTGAGCGTCGCCAAGTTGATCCCCGGCAGAGCGATTCCAACCACCGTGGTACCAAGGTCCCATGACCAAACGGTTTTCAATTCCTGGATTCAAAGTTTCGATCGCTTGATAGATGCGAAGTGGACCGTACAGATCCTCTGTGTCAAACCAACCACCTACCACTAAACTCGCGCAGGAAATTTTTTTTAGATGGGGCAGCAGATTTCTCGACTGCCAGAATTGGTCGTAATTCGGATGCTGCTCAACCTCATTCCAGAATGCAACTTCATCATGCAATAGTTGCTTATTAATATTGCCTAGTGGCCCCAAGTCCAAGAAGAACTGATACGAATCATCGGTTCCCAGATCGTAACCTTCGGCGCGCTGAACCGTCGGTTCTGGACGACTCTTTCCGAACGAAGAAAAGAAGGTAAACGCCAACTGAACATTGAAGGCACCATTGCGGTGCATATCATCCCAAAACCAATCCGCAATAGGAGCTTGGGGTGAAATGCACTTTAGTGCAGGGTGCGAATCAATGGCCCCCGCTGCAGTATAGAATCCCGGGTAGGAAATGCCCCATTGTCCGACACGTCCATTGTTGTTGGGTACATTACGAATCAGCCATTCAATCGTGTCATATGTGTCAGTGCTTTCATCCACTTGCCTCGAAGTTTTGGAGTTCAAGTGGGGACGCATGTTTATAAATTCACCTTCCGACATAAACTTGCCACGCACATCTTGAAAGGCAAATATGTAACCTGACTTCTCAAATTCGAAATTTGGCCCAAGTGATTCGCGATACTGGTCAATGCCATACGGCCCAACACTGTAGGGCGTCCGGAAGAGTATTATCGGGTAGGATTGACCTTTGGCGTCTGTCCTATTTGGACAATACACACATGTAAAGAGACGAGTCCCATCTCGCATGGGTAGCTGAAATTCATATTTTGTGTAATGAGCGCGAATGTATTCCATTCGTTGGTCGTCGTCCTGGCCCATAGTAGGCATGATCCCACTGAAGCCAACTAGGAAGAAACTCAGTACCTCCAATATCCATGGCTTGTAGGGAATTACCTTTGGACATTTCGATGTGAATATGTTTGGTTTCATTTCGGTTGCATTCGGAATTTACGGACTTGAGTTGATGTTTTGATTCACGGAACTGGCGTTTGTGGATCGTTCCATCAGTAAACATAATGGCCGGCCACAGTAGATCGAAAGTCAACTATAATTGCAATTGGCCGAGAGCACGCAACATTGCTCCTGGCTCGACGAACACGCATACGTTTGACCTGCATTGCGTTTAACTTGGTTCCAGACTCCGACTCGTTTTGTACGAACGATGAAATCCACACTATCTATACCGCTCGTTGGCTTTGCCAAAGCAATTTTGATTGTCGTTCTGTCCCATGATATCACGGCCATTCATGCTGCAGAGATCGAATTCAACCGGGACATCCGTCATATCCTGGCAGACAAATGCTTCGCCTGCCATGGTCCCGATGAGGAACAACGTGTATCCGAGTTGCGACTGGACACCCAAGTCGGTATGCAACTTGATCTTGGAGACGCGCAGGCAGTCGTACCCGGCAAACCTGAAGCCAGCGAATTGGTTCGGCGCATACTGTTATCCAATCATGACGACCGCATGCCTCCAGCCGATTCCAAAAAACAGTTGACGAATCAAGAAAAGGAGCTACTTATCGCCTGGATTGCAGCAGGTGCTAATTGGCAGGGACATTGGGCCTACGAACCTCCTCAACGAACAGTCGCGCCCTCGGTAGAGTTAGCTGACTGGCCTAAGAATTTCATTGATTCGTTTGTGTTGCGTGGTCTCGAAGCCCGCGGTTGGACTCCATCCGCAGCAGCTGACCGAGTCACACTCGCCAGGCGATTGAATTTCGATTTATT
Source organism: Planctomycetales bacterium (assembly GCA_020427005.1). Lineage (GTDB taxonomy): Bacteria > Planctomycetota > Planctomycetia > Pirellulales > Pirellulaceae > Aureliella. Next base: position 22,347 of record JAGQOY010000005.1, on the reverse strand, counting down.
GGGTTTGCCACCCAACATGAGTGACTTGAACGTGTTCCTCAACGACAGCTCACCCGCTGCTTACGAGAAGCTCGTCGACCAACTATTGAGATCGGAGCATTTTGGTGAACGCATGGCCATATATTGGTTGGATTTGGTGCGCTACGCGGATACGGTCGGCTATCACGGTGATCAAGACGTCTCCATTTCTCCGTTTCGCGATTACGTCATTTCAGCCTTCAATTCCAACATGCCCTTTGATCAATTTACGCGGGAACAGCTTGCGGGTGATTTGCTCGAGGCTCCGACGCGCGATCAACTAGTTGCCTCAGGGTACAATCGCTTAGGCATGATGTCGGCCGAAGGCGGCGTCCAGCCCGAAGAATACCTAGCCAAGTATGCCGCAGATCGTGTTCGCAATTTGGCTTCCGTTTGGCTTGGTTCAACAATGATGTGCGCCGAATGCCATGACCACAAATACGATCCATACACCATGCGCGATTTTTACAGTCTGGAAGCATTCTTCGCGGATATCAAAGAACGCGGTTTGTACTCGGGGGCCAACCAAGATGGGAACTGGGGGCCTTCGGTCGAGGTTCCGGATGTTGAGTTAGCCGAACTGTTACCCCCACTCGACGAACAGCTAGCTGAGCTGCGTCAAATCCTTGAGCGCGATACCCCGGAACTTCAAGCCGCGCAAGTCGATTGGGAGGCAGAAATGCTCAGTTCCATTAAATCTTGGCAATCCTTCGCGCCAAGAACAATTCGTGCCGAGAACGGTTGTGAACTGACTATTCGCCAGGATGCGTCGATTTTAGTTTCTGGCCCCAATCCGTCCCAAAACACGTATCTTTTGGAGTTTGAATCTATCCCGGCTGGGACCAGCGCACTGCGTTTAGAAGTCATTCCGGATGCATCCTTACCTGCTGGCGGTTCGGGACGAGCCAATAACGGAAATTTCGTTGTTTCGGAAGTGGAAATTCATTTACAAAATGTATCGGGCGAGTGGCAAGCCGCACAACTTGACCAGGCGACGGCTACACATGAGCAGGCCGACGACAACAAGAAGAATCCTTACGGAAAATGGAGTGCTGCTGCCACTATCGATCAGGATTCCAAAGGCGCATCGTGGGGATGGGCAATTCTGCCTGACGTTACCCAATCGCAGTCCCTCTTGATCTCCCTCGCCCAACCAATCGCTGACACACAGTCCGTGCAGGTTGTTGTCAAACAGAACCACAACAACCCAACTCACACATTGGGTTGCTTTCGGGTTCACTTCGGAAACTCGGACCAGCTTGGGCAAGCCACCGCTGCATTGCAATTGCCGCAAGATGTCTTGGCCGCTCTCGAACTTCCGGTTGACCAAAGGAATGAAAAGCAAAACTCAGTGCTGGCTCAGCTTTACCGTTCGCTGGCGCCCAGCTTGCAGCCGATGCGTGACACATTGGCGCAAGTGGAAAAGAAACGCCAAGAAACTGTGGCCGCTCACACGCGTACTAGCCTAATTACTGTAGCGGTTGAGCCTCGAGAAATTAGGATTTTGAAACGTGGAAATTGGATGGACAAGTCAGGTCCGATCGTCACTCCAGCAGTTCCCCATTTTCTGCCTCCAGCCGAATGGGAGGGACGTGGAACGCGATTGGATTTGGCAAATTGGCTAGTACAGCGGGACAATCCACTCACGGCCCGTGTTTTCGTAAATCGACTTTGGAAACTTTTCTTTGGTACGGGGCTTTCCAAAGCTCTTGATGATCTAGGATCTCAGGGCGAAACACCCGAGAATCTCGAATTGCTAGATACATTGGCGGTTGAGTTCATGGAATCTGGCTGGAACGTAAAACACGTCATCAAACTTATGGTGATGTCGAATGCTTACCAGCAAGCTTCCTTGCTGCGAGAAGAACTTCGTGGACTAGACCCATACAACCGGCTGTTAGCCCGCCAGAGTCGATTTCGTTTAGATGCTGAAACCCTTCGCGACAATGCTTTGGCCATTAGTGGTTTACTCGTTAATCAAGTTGGAGGGCGAAGCGCTAAACCCTATCAACCGGCCGGACTTTACCGCCATCTGAATTTTCCGGCCCGCGAGTACCAAGAGGATTCCGGTCCGAACCAATATCGGCGTGGCGTGTACACGCATTGGCAACGACAGTTCCTGCATCCTGCCATGAAGTCGTTCGACGCCCCTTCTAGAGAAGAATGCACTGCGGAACGACCGCGTTCCAACACACCCTTGGGAGCGTTGGTTTTGCTGAATGATCCATCCTATGTTGAAGCGGCCCGATGTTTCGCACAGCGGGCTTATCATGCCGGTGACGGTCGCCCAGACCTGATCCTGCCCTGGATGTTTCGGCAGGCGGTTTCGCGGGAAGTAAGCAGCCAAGAACAAACGTTGTTGATCGACCTATACGAACAACATCAAGCACAATTCGCCGAATCGCCGGACGAAGCGGAAGAGCTGATTTCTATTGGTCAAAGCCCTGTTGATCGAACGATAAAGTCGATTGACTTAGCAGCTTGGACAAACGTTGCCAGAGTTATTTTCAATATGCATGAATTCATCACTCGAAACTAACGTTTTTCACGATGGTTTAGCGAGAGAAACGCGCTAGTCGTGCCAACTGCTACAGCACTAAGGATTCGCTTCCAGTACCAATCCACGGTTGGTAACAGTACTTCGTCCTAGTCCCAGTTTCTTGGTTGGATCGATTACTTCGGCTGGGACGTCCGAATCGGTAAAGAACTCCAAGTGATACTCGTTATAATCATTGACAACATTGTCCAGGCTTTCCCCAGCACCTGTCATGACCGTCGGTGGAGCTGAAGTCGAGGAGGAATTTTCCCATAAAACCATCGTTCCATCGAGGATCTGATAACGACAGATACGAGGCGAGAACGTTACGGTGCGCGTTTCATTGTTTAGGAAAGAGCCGTAAGTGATAGACTGTGTTTTGCCCACGTAAGTGCTTGCGACAAGCGTATATGGCGCGGAATCGGACAACTGCCAGCCGTTATCCCGAACTTGCTGCTCCATCGCCGCACGTACCCGACTAGTATCTTGATCGGTGGACACTTTGATACTCATCGGAGTACCTTCACCCAGCAGATAGAAGTCTCGTCGAGATACACCAGCTAATCTGCTATCTACCTCGCTCCCAGGCAACTGGACGGCACCCACGATGAAAGGTCCATCCGAACCAGTCTCGGCGGAATACACAAGGTGTTTGTCTACAATCGAATAGCTCCTGGAAACTTCATATCGGTTGACGTTGGTGTCGAAGTCAAACCTATAGTTCCAGAGCATAACTCCCATATCGATATCGAATAAGCTAAAGCTCAAGAGCGTATCTGCGACCGCTAACCGCTGGTCGTCGAACCAGAAGGCGGCTCCTCCAATACCTGATGCTGGAGAATTGAGCGGCTGGAGGCGCATACTTTGCGGTTGGTCGATATCTAGTACGATGCTTGACCACGTTGACAAGATGGCCAATGTCTTGCCGTTGGGATGCAAGGCGACGGAATTGCATGAGTCGGTAGTCTCGATGCGCCCCAATTCCTGTCCGTCAGCGGGACTCAGTATGCGCAGTCCATAGTCCTCTGGAATAAAAAGATACTTACCGCCATGTGACAAAATGGGTTGTGGAGCCCAGAACGATTCCTGAGACGTAGTCCATACGACTCGCCGCCGGTTAGTATCCCAGGCAATAATATTGTGATCATCGTCTCTCTGAATAACTAGGTTCTGACCTGCAATACGCGCCCAAGGGGCAGCGTGCCCAACGCGCGTTTGAGTGGATAGGCGTCCTCGCCATGCCTGTACAGCACGTGCTTCATCGGCAACTGGGGAAGTCGTCCACAACGACAAGACCGATTCCTTTTCAGATAGGCGACTACCCCCGCGCGTTGAATAGGTTAGCAATTGCATCGATGGTGCATGGTAATCAAGCACGATCTCGCCTGCTGGAAACGCATGCTGCTTACCAATCTTCCCAGAAGCCAGTGAGGCCCAATCAACACGCATTGGGTATTGATATTGCGATCCAAAGACATTGTCGCGGGCCGCCAACAACCACTTTTCATTTCCTCCCAATGGAATGATCGCACTGACGAAATCGTGAAAATCCTGTCGTGGCAAAGCGACACCTGCCTGCGTCATCTGCAATGAGGCTCTGGCCGGATCTGCGTCAAGCCGAAAACTACTGGCGGTGGCTTTACGTTCGAACCGGGGAAGCCGTTTCCACTCCGACAAGATCTGCTTAGCACCTGCCGTGTCGAACTCGATTGGATCCAGAGGCGCAGTCATTAGAGCACCCCCTCCTGCCCGAAGTCGGTATTCTTTGAGAAACGACTGATCCTTATCGCTCAATTTGTTCGTATCCACTTCTAACTCTTTGCCCTCCTCCGTGCGCAGTCGAACTTTGTCTGGCTGAATGGCCAGTAGAGCCGCCTTAACCTTGAAACTGCCTGACTGATCAGACCACACGCGGCCTCTCACAATGGCACCAAATTCGTACTCGTGTCGCACCTCCTCTGGAGAAAAGACCCGCATTTGGATACCGGCACCAAATACAAACTGAACCTGGACCGCATCCGACTTGGAACTTACGACTTCGCCTAAGCGCCATTCCCGGAGATAAAAAACTTCTACTTTTTCGCCCTTTTGGAAACGCTCCGCCGCTCGCACCGTCAACGCAAAAGAACATAGCACTAGCCAACTAAGTAGAAAGCCATTCAAGTTCCTTCGAATCGCCGGCATCATCACCCCTTTGCTCTTAGACAGGTCGTAGGCTGGAGAACTTCCCAATTTTAAACCCAAACCGTGTTTTCTGCCTATATTCTAGCTGCCCTTGAAGTACCCCCAAGGTTTCAAATCTTCGGGTCATGCGGATCCCGCCAGACAATCCGCTGGCTACCTTGGGAATGAGTGCCAACAGGCTTGTAGACGTCAAAGCCGAATCAGCACACAATATTCCTCACTGTGGTAGTCGCTGCATATCAAATCTCATTAACGCTACGAAAAACACAGCCGAACAGATCAGCTAAGAAATTCGAGTACTTTGGAAAAACTGCGCATAAATCTTCAGCCGGGAGCAATAGTATGAGTAAGTCGTTCAATGTCGCCATGATTGGCCTAGGCTTTGGATCGGAATTTATCCCGATCTACCAAGCCCATCCCAATGCCAATGTTTTGGCAATCTGCCGCCGCAACGAAGCGGAAATGAAGAAGACGGGTGACGAATTTCAGATTGAGCGTCGCTTCACGTCCTATGATGATGTGCTTGCCGATCCGGATGTGGACTTTGTACATATCAACAGTCCGATTCAAGACCACGCTTGGATGTCCCTCAAGGCTCTCGACGCTGGCAAGCATGTCATGTGCACCGTCCCCATGGCAACAACCGTAGACGAGTGTCGGCAAATCGTCGAAAAAGTTAAGGCCACTGGGCTCAAGTACATGATGGCAGAGACGGTCGTGTATAGCCGCGAATTCTTGTTCATTAAAGATATGTACCTAAAGGGTGAGTTGGGCAAGATCCAGCACTTAGCCGCTTCTCATCCACAAGATATGGATGGCTGGCCGGAATACTGGCAGAGAATGATTCCTATGCATTATGCCACGCACGTGGTCAGTCCATGCCTGGGCTTGGTCAATGGATTGGCAGAATACGTAAGCTGCTTTGGATCGGGTTCGGTGCGGGAAGATATCGCCCAAAAATCAGGCAATCCATTTGCTGTTGAAACCTGCCATATCAAAGTAAAAGACAGCGATTTGACTGCCCACATTTGGCGATTTCTATATGACGTTGCACGGCAATACCGGGAGAGTTTTGATGTCTACGGTACAAAGAGGAGCTTCGAGTGGACACTGGTTGAAAATGAGCCGCACGTCATCCACACGGCCAAGAAGCCAGAGCATGAGATTCCTGAAAAGGTCGAAGTGCCGGACTTTGCACACTTGTTGCCTAAGGAAATCCAACGATTCACACTACCAGCCGAGATCCACGATTCTGAACACTTGTCATTCATCCAGGGCGGCGGCCACGGAGGATCGCATCCGCATTTGGTGCACGAATTCTTGAGCGCGCTAGCGGAAGATCGAGATCCTTGGCCCAATGCGGTCACTAGTGCCAATTGGACTTGCGTTGGAATTTGCGCACACGAATCTGCTATGAAAGGGGGCGAAATCGTGCGCCTACCTGATTTTACGCTCGGTAAATAACTTGCGTCTCCACAAAGTTTCGTTGCTATGACTACCAGCAAGCTGTATGGACGCAGCTTGCTGGTGATCCTCGAGGCTTGTTCTAACATCCTTGCTGGTCGGATGCATCTCCCGCGGTTTTGACATGGGTGGGATTCAACAACAACTGGGCAGCGCTGCTAATCATATTCGAGACATTATGTCTGGTGCTTTCCAGCCGCGCCACTGCCCTGTCAGTGGTCACTTGCCAACTCGCTCGACGTTCCAAGAGCTTGGCTAAATCCATCATCACAGTCTGAGCTCCGTTTCTAACATGCTGCACAACATGTTCGGAAGCATTTACGGTCGCGACTACAGGTTTCCAATCCGTTGCCGCGAACTGGTGTGGCGACGGGTTTTCGATCGAACGCGTGTTGTATATCGAGTGAAAAGTCAACATCAATACAGCCGCCAAACCCGCGCCCACCAAAACAGTCCTCAGCCGACGCATTTTGCTCGGTGGTCTCGACACTGGGTGGTGGTCCCATTGCGTCAGCTGCCAATCCGATTTAGCTGCCAAATCGTTACCACGCCAGGTCGTAGCCTGCTGATTTAGATCTTGCGCCAATTTGGTTTGGACACGCCAATAATCCCTAAGTACTGGATCGCGCAGAATGAACTTTTGGACGCAAGCCGGAAAACGTCTGCTAGAATCGATCGAGAAACTGATGTAAAGGCGAAGTAGGTATCTAATCATCGTAACTTTTTTCTTCGGCAGCTGCAGCGTTACCTTCTTGGTAACTTGGATGCGACAAATGATTATGCAACACTCTCCGAGCCCGATGCAATGTAACACGTACGCTAATGGGTGACCTGTGGAGTATTGCTGCAATCTCTCCAACTGCCAAATCTTCTCCATAGCGCAGCCAGGTGACTGACAATTGATCTGTGGACAACAACTTTGACGCCAACGACCAAAGTTGTTCTGCGGCTTCGGCGTTGAGCAGGTCCCGTTCTGGACAACACGAACTGACTCCCACGTGATTGTCGAGCGTTTTATGCTGAGTGGATCTTCTTTGCCGCCGTAGATGGTCCACCAAGGTGTGCTGAGCGATAGTGAATAACCAAGTGGAAAACCGTTTGCAGATATCAAAATCGGCAATGGCCCGCCAGGCCTTGATAAACGACTCCTGTACAACGTCATCTTCGTCGATAAAGGTTGCTGAGGTGCCCAAGCGCATACGCACAAATGTAGTAAGACGAACTCGATAGCGACGATCGAGTTCGCCGAAGGCTAAGTTGCAACCTGTTTGTGCCTGCGAGATCAGGACCTGATCGTCATGCAGCTCAAAATTATCCGAAAATGACATAAGAGCCTAGCTGCTAAGCCATTCCTCCAGAACTTGCTTACCGATGTTTATTAAGATTACGATCAACTGGTAAGATCTGTTACAAAGGAAGATCTGCTTCTTCGCGTAGAAAATCGACTACCAGCTGCTCGGGAACTGCTAATTGGATAACAACTCGATTTTGTTCGCGATTGACTTGCACGCGGTCAATGAGTCCGCTTAGGAACTGTAGATCATCGTCGTCCTGAATCTCTTGCTCGAACAAACCGCCAAGTGCCTTCAATCCCTGGGCCAACTGCTGAATCTGTTCAGCTCGCTTGTCATTGCTGGCAGTTAGATTCAGTTCTATCGAAAGGTCACTTCCTTTTTCTGCTAAAGAGGCCGACACCCCTTGCAACATCTTTGAAATATTGGCCACTTGCTCCTGCTCTAGGGCTTCCGCCGGGAGCTCCAATACTTCGATTTCCATAAAAGCATCTGCAGATTTAAGAGCCGTGGCATAGGTGGCGGACTCTGCATCAATGGCCGCTTTCAAGTCACCTTTTTCGGTCGTGGCGAGGATAGTTTTTTTTCCGTCCGGGGCTGTTAATATGGTTGCAAACGCATGCTGATCCCCATCCCCTACGGCGTGGATCGTCTGCGAGCCATAATCTTCAGCCTCATAACCCGGCAAAGCCAATGCTAAGCCTTCGAGATTTCCCGTTGTGGTACCCATTTGCATCACCAACTTCACATGTTCTTGAGGGTCCTCATAGCTCGCCCCAACTACAGCGATGGTCCTTATCTCCTTCAATGGATCAAACCCCAGAGCCTCTTGTACCTTTTGCAATACGTTGCCTTGCACATCCTCTAACTCTTCGCTGGCCAGTTGCTCAGTCAGCTTGATCAGCCTACCCCCCAACTTGGTGCGTGCAAAACTTGCGACGTCCACTTTTAACGTGAATTTTGCGTCCTGCGTCAGTACAGAGTCCTGCCCGTTCGTGATGCCCTGCCCCATCCAACACAAGGCAAAGCATAGAGTTAGCGCAATGGGATACCCAACTTTCATAACTGATCTCCAATCGTGTAAATAAGAAGTTCGCCCCAGGAAGTTTACCCCGAAAAGTCAGTGCGAATTCCAGTCAGTTCTTATACGCCTGCAGCTCAACTTGCGTTACCTAAAATAGCTCCGGTTCGGAAAACGCTGTGTTAGATTTTGCAAAACTCACCTTGTGCAACGGGACGTTGCGTCCCGCGTTCACCTAGCAAACCTACTAAACTCCTTGAGATCTCAGATTGTTCGCTGAAACTTATGATTTATTGACCTGCAACTACTATTCCTGGCGACATGGCAATCTGCTTTCACTAGAATGCAAGCAATTGAATTACACCTTGATCGCTACAGACACTTAACAATCTGAAGCAGATAGCGACTTGGACTAAACTTATCGATTGGAGTCGGTTTATTTTGGATGTATTTTTCCAATCCATTGGCTAGGTGCCTAAGACCCCAACCGGCCATTCGAACTTAATTCAACTTCTGCACCTCTACGTTTCCCACAGTTCTTTCTCGCATCATGATTGCAATTCAAACCTTCCATCGCCGTTGGCGAATCGTATTTTGTGCCTCCTTTTTGGTTGGGTTGAGCAATTGGTCAACAGAGCACGTGGTTTCGGCAGAACGTCCAAACATCCTGCTGATTTACACAGATGATCAAGGCTTCGGAGACGTTTCCTACCAGAATGCGCAATGTAAATTTCAAACTCCGAATATGGATCGTTTGGCCCGTGAAGGACTGGCGTTCTTGGATGCCCATTGCAGCGATACGGTCTGTACACCTTCGCGATACGGTTTGTTAACCGGACGCTATGCTTGGCGGACACGGTTGAAATCAGGCGTTTTTGGAGCGGAGGCTGCTTGTTTAATCTCCGATCAGCGCATGACAATCGCCTCCATGTTGCAATCTGCCGGATATCAGACCGCCATGGTAGGCAAATGGCATTTGGGAATGGACTTTCCAGGTACCAATGCAAACAACCGCGATTGGTCACAGCCTACACTCGACATGCCACTCGACAAGGGCTTTGACTATTACTTCGGTGTACCTGCCAGTCTGAATTATGGCGTATTGGCCTGGTTCGAGGGTCGATTCGCCGAGACTCCCCCGACTCTTTTTACTGCTAAGAAAGCCAACGCCAGACATGTCGATTACCGAATCATGCCGCCCTACGAGACAACTACAGAAGAAGTGCTTCGCAAGTTGGGCGCCGACGGTTTGGAGGTAGCTGAGGATTTTGTTGACAATCAATGTTTGACCAAGTTTGCAGACCGTGCCATTCAGTGGCTAGATAAGTGGCGGACGACTGCTACGGCCGAGCAACCATTTTTCTTGTATTTACCTTTCACGGCACCACACTATCCAGTCTGCCCACTGCCTGAATTTGAGGGCCAAGGCTCCGCAGGAGCGTATGGTGAATTTGTTATCGAAACCGACTTTCATATTGGCCGCATCCTCGATTATCTTGACCAGCACGGATTGACTGAGAATACACTTGTCATCTTCACGAGCGACAACGGACCCGAGAACTCGTGGAAACAACGCATCGAAGAATTTGGCCATCGCTCCAATGGTCGATTTCGCGAAGGCAAACGTTCCATTTATGAGGGTGGCCACCGCGTACCATTTTTCGTACGTTGGCCCGCGAAAATCCAAACTCCAGATCGACTGATAAGCAGTCCTATTTGTCAAACCGACGTCATGGCCACTCTCGCTGAAATTCTAGATGTCGAACTACCCGATGATGCAGCAGAAGATAGCCATAGTTTTCTCGCTCATCTTACTACTCCACAGTACGAACCGAGCGCTTACCCAATCATCAATCATGCAGCCAACGGACGGTTCGCGGTTCGCCTAGGGAATTGGAAGTACGTGGCTAAGCATCGAAGGAACGAGGCTGAGTTATACAACTTAGAAATGGACCCCGAGGAGCAGCACAATTGCTTGACAGCACATGCTTCCTTGGCCGATGAGTTGCTCACTCAATTGACGAACTCAATTTGTCGTGGTCGAACTTCGCCTGGCACGACTCAGCTCAACGACACTGCCTATTGGGACGACATCAGTTGGATCAGCTAGCAAGAATACGAACAAATAGTTGCATCGGAGAACAAACTTGCACCCTAGACTCGAATATAGATGGTTGAATTTCTGCATGGGAGTTTATCTTTGCAGCGGAGCCTTATCCGCCCCAGCGCAAGAGACAAAGGATTTAACTCCTCTCAAGTATGGTCAGGCCAGCTTCTCTGTGGATCTAGGCGTAGGTCTGTGGGCTTGGCCCATGCCCATTGATTGGGATCAAGATGGAGACTTCGACTTGGTAGTTTCTTGTCCCGACAAACCCTATTCGGGAACCTACTTCTTTGAGAACCCCGGTCAGAACACGAGAGGCAATCAAAGCCCAGATGCGTTGCCCGTATTCAAACAAGGCGTACGAGTGGGGCATGGAATGAAGAACGTTCAGATTTCATTCGTGGCTGGCCAGCCGCGGATCCTCGAGGCGGAATACGAATACCTGGGCTTTCTGGGAGATTCCCTGAAAACGGACGCAACTCACCGCAAACAGATTTTTGATGCCAAAACATTACCAGCCAACCTAGGCAACCGTCGTTTTACTGTTACCAGTTATGTGGACTACGATGGCGATGAGAAGACGGACCTCATGGTGGGTGTTGATGACTGGGGCTACTACGGTTGGGACGATGGATTTGATGCTCAAGGAAATTGGAAGCGGGGCCCCTTGCATGGATACGTTTATATCCTGCTTAACCAGGGAACCAATGAACTTCCCGATTACGCTCCACCATTCCGAGTACAGGCCGCCGGAAAGGATTTGAATGTATATGGCAACCCACAACCCAATATGGCTGACTTTGACCAGGACGGCGATCTGGACTTGATTTGCGCAGAGTTCCTGGATGGATTCAGCTATTTTGAAAACATCGGCACGCGGACACAACCTAGATTCTCGGCTGGTAGCTACCTGACACGAGCTGGCTCCAAACTGCAAATGCACGTGCAAATGATCACACCTTGCGCCGTCGACTGGGACCATGACGGTGATATGGATATCGTCTGCGGAGATGAAGACGGCCGCGTCGCCTTATTGAGAAACACCGGTCAGGTAGCCAATCATCAACCGCAGTTTGATCCGCCGCAATACTTCCAGCAACAAGCTGATGAATTGAAGTTTGGTGCCTTAGTGACACCCGTGGGAATTGACTTTGATAGTGACGGCGACGAGGATCTAGTTTGCGGCAATACCTCGGGAAATATCGGTTGGTTTGAAAACACCGACGGGGGCAGTCCTCCTACGTTCGCCCCCGTTTGCTTAATAGAAGCCGATGGCGCGCCGATTCACATTCAGGCCGGTCCTCAGGGCTCGATCCAAGGACCTGCCGAAGCCAAATGGGGGTACACCACCTTTTCCGTTGCCGATTGGGACCATGATGGACTACTGGATATCGTGGCCAATTCTATTTGGGGCAAGATCATTTGGTACAAAAACATTGGGACTGCAAGTAAGCCCAAATTTTCAGCCGCGCAGAGCATCGAAGTGGCTTGGAAGTCAGCGCCCCCCAAGCCAACTTGGGTTTGGTGGCAGCCCGGGCCGAGTGAGCTTGTTACCCAATGGCGAACAACTCCCGTGGTAGTAGACTGGGATCAAGATGGCTTGAATGACTTGCTCCTTCTGGACCATGAGGGTTATTTGGCATTTTGGAAAAGGGAGCGTGAAAACGGAGAACTCAAACTGCTACCTGGTGCGAGAGCATTCCGTGGACAAGAGGGGAAGTCCAAGACAGATATGGCAACAGCTCCGTTGCTGCGGCTAAACGCTAAAGAGCGCGGCGGAAGTGGCCGCCGAAAGATGACCGTGGTGGACTGGGACGGAGACGGTCGTCAGGATCTGATTTTGAACTCGACAAACGCTACTTGGCTTCGTAATGTCGCCGATAAAGACGGAGTATGGTGGCTGGAAGGCCAAGGCAATCTTTCATCCCAGGTTTTGGCGGGCCATACGACAAGTCCAACAACGGTCGATTGGGATCAAAATGGAACGCGTGATTTAGTGCTCGGCGCCGAAGACGGCCGACTCTATTTCCTACGTAACCCTCACTCCAAGTAAGCCCCACGCATAATCTGATATCCACAACAAGTCTGGCAGCTTGGACCCCAATTGATTGATCGCACTTTAGGAGCGTTTAGACGATATTCTTTACGGCTGGGTTTAGAAGTTTGGGCACGAATCACAGTGGAACGCCTATGGGCGAAGGAATACGGCTTCTGGCTTAGCAGTTGCGCCCTCCATTGTGCGAGGCAGACGATAAACATTTCCTTCTTCATCTGAAAAATACAAGTTGGATTCCGATGGTTTTCGCCCATGGCCATCCGCCCAAAATGCAAAGAAATCAGGGTGCGTGTTTAAAGGTCGTCTTACATAGGTGTGGTTCACTTCGCTGGACTCGGTCAGTTGGCGTTGCTTCACCCACGTCCTTCCCTGGTCCTTACTTACCCACATGGCCACTTCGCCTCCTGGATTAAAAGGTTGAGGACCGATTTCAGTTGGTGCAATTATTCTCCAATCGTTTGCCTCCTCGATCCAAAGTTCGCCCATGTCATAGTTATTGTCAGATGTCGTTACCTCATGGAATAGCCACTTCGCCCCGCTCCAATGTGCGAGCGTCCAGGTGCGAGGATTGTTCTGGGGACCTGATTCGTAACCGCGGCTCGTGATGAAAAGTAAGACAGGATGATCCTGTTCGTCATAGCGCAGATCTTTCAAATAGACGTTCAAACCTTCGGCCGCATAGTCTCGGACTAGCGCTGGATTTTTGGCCGATGTTAGCGGTACATCCAATTGCTCACCTACGACCGTGCGCCATGTATTCCCTAAATCGGTTGACTCCACGTAGTATAGATTCGTACGCCAATTCAGCCCTTTTCCTTGCGGATGATAGTTAAACATCGCACCGACTCGCTCTCGGCCAAGCCCGCTTACTTGATAATGCCCCTCTTCGATGGCTGCCAAACGCTGCCATGGTCCCCAGTTGATACCATCGGTGCTGTGCATAAAACAGCTTGTTCGTTGAGCGGGATATCCGTAGCGAGTAAAAAAACACAAAAAACCATCACCGGGTCTGTACCAAGCTTGCATGTAAGAAAAATTGGTAATCGGTAAACGGCTATCTCCCTCGAGACGAGTAGCCGGTACTAGTTGAAATTGATCGATGTCATAGGGTCGGACACTGCGATGTATAAACGATGGGCGTGAAGTACCATGTGAGGTCGAGAAAATCCAAATGTAACCTTGGTCGTCAATGGAAATTACCGGATTATCATGTGCATCGTTGGTATGCTTGTCCAACAACACAGTGGGGCGAGGCACCGTTTTCGTTTGATGATCAAAATAGGAGACCATGTGCAACAACCGGCGATCGTCTCCCAGTGTCGCGCCACCATAACAAAAAAATGTTTTATTTATCTCTGCACGATAGATTGCAAAAGGACGGTGTTTCGCACAGTACGTCCCTAATCCACCACTGTATTTATAAACATATTCATCGTTGGAAGGCTGGTTCATGTACCAGATGCCGCGGTATCCATCGTCCTTGACATTGAGTGTCACCGGCTCTTCAGCTTTGCCTACATTCATGATCCAGATTACATTCAGCAACGCACCCGCCAAGATTTGCTTCAAGGTCTTTTCCAACTGAATTACAGGTGATTTCATGAACAAGCCGCCCCTATGATTTTAATTTCTCGAGTAGGTAGTCGCTCAATAACAGGAGTCCGCATCCGCAAAAGTAGGACAAGCTTTCAAGCCAGTCCTCTTACTGACAGGCTGGAAGCCGATCCTACTGAAATCCTTGTCAATAATTGCTGAGCGGACGTCAGATACGCGGATGCCCCATGGATAGCATGCTGCGAAAATCTTGAACCACTTGCCTTTGGGAACTCACAATGAATTCTTGCGTATCGTCCATTTTATCCTTTGGGTTACTGATAGGAATTGGAGTTCCCTTAGTCGCCACGGCTTTGGAACCTTGCCGTATTGAGATTCACGACGATGAATCCGGCTGGCCTGTCCCCTTGGTTGAACTGCGGACGGTTAGTGGTATCCGATATGTTAGTGACGATGCAGGCATTATTGCTTGCGACGCCCCCGAATTGATGGACCGAGAAACTTGGTTTTACGTCCAAGGACAAGGTTACGGAGTTTCGCCTGATGGATTTGGCTACGAAGGCATACGCTTAAAGCCTCAGCCTGGTGGTGTGCTGCGCGTTCCGGTGACGCGGCGCGTGATCGCGAGACGGGTGGGTCGAATCACAGGTTCGGGACTTTACTCAGAATCCACGAAACTTGGTGAAATTCCATTGGTTGACGAATCAGGTATCATTGGGTGCGACAGTGTACAAACCACAACACACAACGGCCAGCTACATTGGGTGTGGGGTGATTCGAATCTCGCGCATTACCCCTTGGGGATCTTTGAGGCCAGCGGTGCAACTTCACCCCTGACGCCGCTCAAGTCGTTGGAACCACCATTGGTGTTGCCTCTGAACTACTTTCGAGACTCTAGAGGCCGCCCACGAAGTGTTTCAAAAATTGACGGGCGGGGACCAACTTGGTTGGACGCGTTGATCAGCTTGGAAGACGCGCAGGGTCAATTCCATCTCGTCGCCAGTTATGTGAAAGTAGATCCACCACTTAGTGTGTGGCAGCGAGGACTGTGCGAGTGGAATGAGCAAACTGAGAGATTTGAAATAGTTCAAGTCCTTTGGACCAAGGGCAATGATGATGGCACCTCGACACCCATTGTACCATCCGGTCATTCGTCAACATGGCAAGACGAGTATGGCCAGGTCTGGGCTCTCTTTGGTAACCCCTTCCCAACCTTAAAGATGCGGGCCAAGTACGAACATTGGTGTGATCCAGCTTCCTGGCAAACCGTTCCGTCCCAGGCACAGCTAATGTCCTCAGAGGGATTGCCTGTAAAAGTCCACAGCGGAAGCATCGCTTGGAACGCATACCGCAATCGCTGGGTAACCGTTTTCATGGAAGCATTTGGGACACCTGCTGCGTTCGGAGAACTATGGTATGCAGAATCAAAATCCCCTTGGGGCCCCTGGGGAACGCCGGTTAAGGTACTCTCCCATCAAAATTATTCCTTCTACAACCCCCAGATTCATACTTCGCTCGTCGCCAACGCTGGCCAACATCTGTTTTTTGAAGGCACCTACACAATCTTATTTGCAGGCACCACAAACTCAAAATCGATGGCTCCAACATTTCCCCTAGCCACTCCACGCTACGAATACAATCAAATTCTGTACCGCCTGGATCTCAACGATCCTCGCTTGCGGGCTGCCCAGTTCAATTAGGACGCGTGCCGCCCAAGACCACTAATTCTGGTCCATTTGGTGCTCTTTTATTGCGTACAGGGCCCCCCCAAGCCTTCTCGGCTCGATTTTTCCAGCTTCGTCCCCTGATAGTTGCTAGGCCGTTCGAGCCACTGGTATACTACCGTCGCCTGAACTGCGCAGTGTGGTTCGCAATTCGACTTTTACAATTGAAGGTATTTGGCTATGCGGTTTCGAGTGGGGCTCAAACAAATCCTGGCGGCAAGTCTTTCTCTAGCGTTCATTATCGGCCTGATTGGAAATGCCGTAGTCGCTCAGGATGGCGCGCAACCCAAGCATGATCTTAAAGAGGTCATGAAAGTAGCGCACAAAGATGGCTTGCTCAAGAAGATCATTGCGGGACAGGCCAGTCAAGAAGAAAAACAAACTCTGCTTGACCTGTACATTAGCATGGTCGAAGCTAAGCCCAAGAAGGGAGAAATGACTTCGTGGCATCACTTGGCAGGCGGAGCCGCATTGGCCGCTGCTAAAGTTGTCGTTGGCCGCGAAGGTGCGGTGGCTGAGCTAGAAAAGGCAAGCAACTGCAAGGCTTGCCATGATGTTCATAAGTAGTTGTTCTGCTTTTGTTGGCTATAACTAACAAGCTAGTATCTGAAACGGCAAGCCTTAACGACTTGCCGTTTTTCATTTCTTGACTGGGACAAGATCACCAACCTCAGCTAATAACCGCCCTGGACAGACGGATAACCACCATTAGAACTGCGCATAAGTTGCCTCGCTCGTTGCATCATTTGTAAACATTCGTCGCGTTGCTGATCGCCACCGGATTCCGCGATCGACCGTGCCTCGAGTACCAGTCTATCCCAAGTCAAGTTGCCGCTATACTGGCTATGGCGTAGCAACATGCCAAATCCAACTGCAGTCGCTGCCCATCGAAAATCTGCATCTGCGGACGCGTATTCGTGCTGGGAATCTTGCAGCGGGAAAACTAACTTTTGGCTTACATCACCCTCCGGCTGCTTGTATCGCAATTTGACCGCCAGTAAAGCCGCAGACAACGTATCATCGGGAGATTGTTCGATTGGTTTTTCTGTCCTCTCGTCCACCGATTTTTCAGCAGGTTGAAAAATTAGGTCATCCGTTTGACTGAAGTTCGTATCTACCCCAGCAGGGATTACCTCATACATGGCTGTTACACGATGGCCAGCGCCGATTTCACCCGCATCCTTGGTGTCGTCATTGAAATCTCGATCAGCAAGCACTCGGTTCTCATAGCCCAACAATCGATAGCCGCGTACCTTGCGCGGGTTGAACTCAACCTGAATCTTGACATCTTTGGCTACGGTAATGAGGTTGCCAGCTACTTGCTGCACCAGCTGACGTTGGGCTTCGCGCCAAGTATCCACGAAGGCGTAAACTCCGTTGCCGCGATTGGAGATTTCTTCCATCATGGCGTCGTTGGTATTGCCGGTACCAAAGCCCAGAACCGTTAGAAAAACCTTACTCTTCGCCTGGTCAGCCACCAAACGCACCAATGATTCTGTATTCGTGACGCCCACATTGAAGTCCCCATCGGTACACAGAATGACCCGATTGATCCCGTTGGGAATAAAATGCTCTCGTGCCAAATCGTATGCCAACTGGATACCCTGGCCTCCATTGGTTGAGCCACCAGCCGCTAAAGAATCCAAGGCTGCCAGAATCTTCTGCCGCATGTTTCCAGGAGTACTTTCAAGCACACAACCAGCTGCACCAGCGTAAACCACCATGGCTATTCGATCTCGCTCGTCCAATTGCTCCACTAGCATTTCGATCGCCTGCTTGACCAAAGGCAACTTGTTCGCGGCATTCATAGAACCAGAAACATCCAGCAAAAATACGATATTGGCCGAATCTCGTTGCGCTACGGATTGTTGCTTAGCCTGCAAGGCAATTCGCACCAATTTGTGTTGAGGTTGCCAAGGACAAGTAGTCATTGCCAAGTGAGCAGCAAACGGCTCACCTCCCTCTGGACCGGGATATTGATAATCAAAGTAATTGACAAACTCCTCTAAGCGAACGGCCGCAGGAGGAGGCAATAGCCCTTGCTCTAGCAACAATTGTCGGCACTTGGCATAAGAGGCCGTGTCCACATCAATTGAAAACGTGCTCAGCGGTGCGTCTGACACTGCGATAAATGGATTCTCACTTGGGGACGCGAAACGATCTTGCGAACTCGACACCGGATTGCTCCCAGGCTCGGGATGGAACGGATCTTGTTCGTCCCTGTAAAATCGGTAGCGACCGCTACTGCCTATGGACCCACCTACATTCCCACCCGCGTCTCCGTATGCTCCTCTTTCACCGCCATAGCCACTTCCAACTCCATATCCGCCATAGCCACCCCCTTCTCCACCATACCCACCGTAACCACCTCCAGGTCCACTACCTGGTTCAGGACTGGTGCCACCATAGCCACCACCCATACCACCATAGCCACCGCCGCCATATCCTCCATAGCCACCTCCAGGTCCACCGCTCATGCCTGCGAGATCTCCCATTCCCCCCATGCCTCCGTAACCGTCCGGCATACCTCCGTATCCAGGTGAAGTCACCACGGTGGCCACAGCGGATCCTGCACCTCCAGAGCTAGGCAAATCAGGTCGTCTGCCTTGGCTGGCGTCTGCCGAACTGCCGCTCGCCAAGGCATCATTTCTGATCGGTCCACTCGGAACATTCGTCATTTCTTGTTCCGATGCGAGAGCTCGCGAACCATTGGCGATCGATTCATTCGTTACAGAAGCGACCGTTTTTGGAAGCGCTTCTCGTGTCGCGCGTGGAGCTGAGTTCAAATTGGGTTGAGACTCATCCTTGTCAGCCTCCTCAAACGCCTGCGAAGTGGGCGGATGGTGCATGCCAAGCTGGCTTGCATCCTGCTCGGATAGCCAAGCTGTCACGACCGGATATCCAAATACCAGTGCCGCTAACAGACTTGCGGACATGGCCAACAGACCTACCAGACTAACGCCCACCGGTCTTCGGCGTTGCATGCTCTTTTCTAAGACCGAGGGTTTTTCTATGACAACATCATCCGAAGATGCCTGGCCCACATTTCTTGGTGTCAAAAAGGCATCCATGTCGCTCGGTGCCACAGATAATTCCTTTTCCGATCGAAATGCCGATGTAAGGGCTTCAACAGTGGCTCGAATCTCCGCTAGCTCTGCCTCCAATTGCTGATTCTCGTTGGCCGCACTCTCCATTCGGCGCGCCGCTTCAGGCCCCAGTTCCCCGAGTACATAGGCTGTTAAATCCTGTGCCTGCCAAGATGAATCACTGGATTCGAATTCATGGATACGATCATTTTCGTTGTGATTTTTCACATTCCGCTCCTTATGCTTTGGCGAAGCGTGGTGATGGCCTGATGCAATTGAAAACCAACATTCGTGACGGTCAAGCCAGTAACATGGGCTATTTCTCGATAACTTAGGTTCTCCTGCAATCTCAGTCTCAGCAATTCCTGCTGCCGCAGGGACAGTTGCCGTATCAAGGCTTGTACCTGCGCCAACTCCTCCCGGTTGCCGACTTGGTAATCGGGACTAGACTGAGCCACATCGGCCTGAAGGTTTATTTCCAAATCGTCTCGAATTGCATTCTTCATACGCACCTCTCGTCGAATGAAGTCCGTCGCAGCATTGCGACAACAGCGATACAACCAAGCCCGAACGTTTTGTTCAATATCCGGCCAGGGCTGTTCGCAAAGTTTCAAAAACGCGTCCTGAACAACATCGCGTGCAGCTTCCACATTGCCTTGTAAGTAGCGCGCTACATAACGCACTAGGACAACCTCCAGATCTGAAAACTGTTGGCTAACCCAGGCCCTTGGCGGCTGGCGCTGCAGGCAACCGTTTCGCTCCGAGTGAGACATTCGTGCAACTTGCTCCAGAGCTGGTACGTGTCATCAAACGCCGACGCCACTGGGATTCATCCCCATGGGCCCCAACAATCCAGGAACCGGTATTGGTATGGTCGATACACACGCACTTGAGAAAAGCTGTGACGGCAATCCGCGCCGTCATCCCCTTCAACGCGTCAGAAAGAAGTTTATTAGAGCCTATTTGGGAAACTTGGGAGAAATTCCGTTTCCGAGTGTATTTCCAAGCACTTTACAGGCTGGTGATAGAACAGGTACAAGAGGCGGTAGCGATGAGCTTTTGCCGGCCATCCTGCACTGTGCATTCCAAGAATCCGAGACGGAGCCCACGGTCGATTAACCGGGCACGACTACTCAAATAACCTCGGCGGATCGGTCGAATAAAGCAAGTTTTCATTTCGACCGTGACAAAACCGTGCTGATCATCAAGGGTGCGGCCAAAGGCAATCCCCATCGCAGCGTCCGCGATTAGAGAGATGACCCCTCCATGAACAAACCCCATTGGATTATGGAAGCGTTCGCCAACTTGCAAGCGAACTTCCGCTACCCCCATCTCGCATTCACGCTCTGGGAGGATTTCTAGCCCCAACAAATTGCCAATGGGTGCCCAAGCAAACGAATCGTCGGATTGCAAGTTCATGACTCTTAGTACCGAAGCTGCAAACCAAGACCTAATGAGTGAATCCAGTATCGGCGTTCGTCGAAGCTAAACGCGGGATCGAGCGAACCACTGAAGGGATCGGACAGATTCACCCGCAACGAGTCATCTATTTGCTGACTTGCTTGCGCCACTTTGGGAAGCAGCATGTATTCATATCCGAAGGTAAAATCTAGCCCCGGACGCAAGCAACAAGCTAAATTAATTCCCACGTTTGGAACAACTACAAAAGTATCGTCTTGAAATCGTCGCGAGTTTGTATCTCTGGCCAACAATCCTTGTTGTTCTGTGCTGGATGTGAAGGGGGATACGCCGGAAGTCGTTGTGGTTTCACCAGCCGCCTGAGTAATACGCCTCAAGTTACCTAAGCCCAACCGAAACATCGTCTCCAGCTTCCACGCTGCAATACTCCTGGAGTTCATAAGCCCATAAGAAACACCATGGAAATTATTGCTGGTTTCGAAATGATCCCGAGTTGCAATCGAATCCCCTGGCACAAAAACACCGCTAGCGGCTGTGAAAGTCGACTGATCCGTGATCGTAAGCGACTCATCTACGCCAACATGCTGATAACCCCATAACCAGTCTAACCTTGAAAAGCGATCTTGATACAACTTTCGACGCAAGATGACATCCACGCCGTCCACCCTCGAGGTTGTCGCTACGTTGATGAAACCTTCGCGTAGATTGGGAACCACCACGTCGTACGTGTTGGCTACGGGAGTACCCGTATCCGTTTGGTTGAATGGGCGAGACAGAGAGGTAAACTGGGACGAATCAAACCGATAGTTGTCGTCTTGATCTCCAGCAGTCCAGTAGCGAAATAGTAAGTGGAAACAGTCCCCTTCACCAAAGTAAGTACCGGCTGTAATTCGAAAACCTGCTTGCGAATCTTCGTTTAAAACACGGTCTCCAAGCAGTGTTTGTCCGGTTCCTCCACCGACCGCAGTGGAAACCAAAGCTGGCGGTGCAGCACCACGTCGCCAAAACAATGGAACCTCCGCGCGAATTTTAGTGCGATACCATAAAGCCGCCAAAGGCCCACACCCTAGGGGAACTCCGCAACCAATGCTGTAGGTGGAATCGCAACCTGCACTGCAACACATGTTTCGCGGTGCGATCAGCCAGCTTATCAGTCCCCCACAACCCAAACAGCCGATTTGTCCGCATCCACCGCAGTTAGGTAGGCCGCTTCCATAGTAGGTGCCCATCGATTGTGGGTGGCCGTACGTTACTTCCGGCGACATCATCGATCCAGGAGTCGTTTCTGGACCTACTGGGCTGTTGGAAACATCATTGGGGATGGGTTCGGGGGCAGGAACTGCTTCGTTCATCTCCAGAATGGAGCCCGGTTCCTCCTGAACGTAACTGGCTCGAGATACTCCACTTCGCGAGTTTCGAACTGCAGATGCTTGCCCGGCAGGTATCATTTGATCAGGTCGTTGCTGATACAACGAACGCGTATTGCTTCCATTACGCAACTGAGCATGCAGGTCCGTAGTTTGCCCAAGGCAAGCTACAAGTGCTAGCAATGCTATCCAAAGCCCGCCGTTTGAGCCCAGTTTCGATTTGCAAAGTCTGCCAATCGAGTTCATCTGCGATTCCCCTTTTCACACGCGATACGCTCAACACCCAAAGGTTGTGGGCGATTAGCGTTCCCGTCGAGTTCTGAATGCGATTGCTAGACGCGTGCTCGCGCACACATGCCGCAGTCGCGACTTTTCCCTGGGAAGATTGTTCGGCATTCGGCCAGACAACAGATAAGCAATCCTGGTAAATTTTTCCGATTAGCCAGGGAGTATCGATTGCATCAACATTTCTTAGCCAGCAAATCTACTTTGCCCTGGAGTTCCGGATTGAATCTCGGGAAA
>JAGQOY010000059.1 GCA_020427005.1 Planctomycetales bacterium | reverse complement strand
CCAACATGATGAGCTTTTCGTCTTCGGACGCGAGCAAATTCCGTTTGACAACATCGGCTAATTCGTCTTGGCTTGGATCATAAAAAAATTGTCTGCGTTCAGGATGCTGATCTAAGCAAAATACCTCCGGGTAAGCCAATCGACGGGGCAGGATTGGAATGGCTCCCGCCGATACCGCTTCTATAACTCCTAAACCAAAGAACTCGTGCTTGGCTGCTGATACGACGAAATCGACTTGGGAAAGCAATTTCCAGTATTGGTCGCGGTCTTCGACGAAACCTGCATGCAAAATACGATGACCAAACCTTGAATTTAGGTACTGAAAATGCTTATCCGCAGCGTAGTTCTGACCGAGCAGAATTAAAGAAAACTCGCAACCCGAAGCGTCAAGTTTTTCAACGCACCTTACAAACTGCTCGGGTTGTTTGTCATGTTCCCATCGCGAGACCCACCCCAAACATCCTGTACGTTGAGACGGCAAAGTTGAATCCATGGTATTAGTTAAATTCGGCCCTGAGATTCCAGGTGGAATTACCTTCGCCCTTTCAAAAGCCTTCGCAACTGCCGCACGATGGCCAAAGTCGGGCATTCGAGTAAGCCAATTGTCTGCTGCTAACCGGAACTCGTCCAAATGGTATTGCGAATTGAACCAACAGTACTCAGCTGCAAGTAGATTCAAAATATTCGAATAGCCGATGTGATAGTCGGGCTTTTCTCCGGGGGTCAATGGATAAGTGAGCTGGTTTTCATGGAAGTAGCAGATGTGCGGTACACCTGCGATAGTCGTGGGAGCCAGGCCTCGCCATTCCGCAACATTAAGCATGGAACTGCAAAACACAAGTTCTATACTGGACAGCTGCTGCCGAGTATCTTTGGCGCGTTCAGCAAAGGTTAGGCCAGCATGACGACACCGCCATTTCCAATGCACTGCTGGCAATTCCCAGGTCACAAAACGATGTTGACTGCATGCACTCCACTGCTGGTAGAGGGATCTGTGGCTGCCTCCACCGAACGGTTCAATGACTAAGACTTCAGCCATTGTATTCAGATCTCCTCAATGGCTAGCAGCAATTGTAGGTGGCAATAGTGCAACCAATCCGATTAACACCATTGCGCCCAATGAGTACCTATGAACTGGCCAGACAGGCCAAAACAAGAATGAATAAACCACATTCTGGTGCTGAGTGAAATCACATCTGTCTGTTATTGTGAAGTGAGGCTTGCTATCGGAGACAGCCTTTAGTTCAATTCAGGACGCATGTCCTCTCCGTCAGGATCATCGCTGACTTCAAATTCCTCTACCTCAATTTCTTCGTACTCCTCGTCATACTCAAAATAGCCTGGCGGAAAGTAGACCTCGAACTCCGTGCCCGGATTCAGCAACAAACCTCCATCGGAGAACATACCTGCTAAAAGAGTTTGACCGTCGATTGGGAGTATCGCCAAGGGTTCGAAATCCTCGATCTCCTCTGCCAGCTCGCGCTGGAAACTATCGGCAAACTCCGCATTGGTAAAGCTCACAATGGCCAACTCGTCCTCGACATCTATCAGTGCCAATTCAATTTCGTCCGATTCCTGACCGGGACGATGAAGCACAAAGAAGACATTACTTTCGAACAACTCTTGCATTTGATCCCAGTTATCCGTTTCCGCGCACTCGGCGATGAGTTCACCAAGGTCACGTGGATCAACGTCGAGGTTCTCTGATTCGGCCATTTGCATTCTTCCTTCAACCAATTTCCTGCCCGGCTGTGAAATTAGGCATTTTATTAAGAGAGTCCGGCCTAATAGGGAACAAAGAAGCAGCCCCTTTGAGGCCTGGAGGGAAAAGCGATAAGCAGGCAACCACTATACATTCATAATGTCATGGTACATTTCAGGCAGCGCCTGCACGCGAATCAGGCAGATTCTAAGACAAAAGCTGCCCACACAAAAGCTGCCAAGCCAAAATAACAGACCACCACGGCATTGAACTGGCTCAAATTGCCAAACACAATCCTATCTTTCCCGATTGCTAGACTGGGCGCCCAATTTCGACCTAAAACTGGACTCCGGCAGTTCAAATAAGTATGGCCAAGTAGGATTTAGTCAGGTGAATCGCTGCGAAGTGATTTTATCGTGTACACTGTCACTCCAATGCAGTTAGCCATATTCCCGAACTAAACGATGCGACGATTCAACTGAAAAAGGGATTCTGTAAAACAGATGGATTCGAATTTACAAAAGGTCTTTGTGGCTCGCCGCATTCCTCAGATCGGAATTGATAGTTTAGCGCAGCAATTCGCCGTTACGGTGCACTCTGGCCAGTTACCTCCAACTCGGTCCGAACTATTGTCTGGGGTCGGAGGTTGCCATGGGAT
This sequence comes from Planctomycetales bacterium, assembly GCA_020427005.1. Lineage (GTDB taxonomy): Bacteria > Planctomycetota > Planctomycetia > Pirellulales > Pirellulaceae > Aureliella. Next base: position 32,675 of record JAGQOY010000059.1, on the reverse strand, counting down.
TTTGAGTCTATTGAGCGACCGCATCGATGGGGAAGTTATGGATGCAGCGGGTGCACAACTCAAAGTCATCAGCAATTTCGCTGTAGGCTTCAATAATATCGACGTTCCGGAGGCTACACGGCGTGGCATTGCAGTTGGCAATACTCCCGACGTGCTCACAGACGCCACGGCAGATATCGCGATTGCACTTATAATGGCAACAGCCAGGCGATTGCGTGAAGCTTGGCAAGCTGTAGACAATCTGGCCTGGAAAACATGGGAACCCACCGGATGGCGAGGACTCGACTTAGTCGGTAGCACGGTCGGAATTGTTGGTATGGGGCGCATTGGATCCAAAGTCGCCCAGAGATTATACGGCGGGTGGAACATGCGAGTTCTGTTCACTGCTCACCGAGCCAAAGCGGAGGACACATTTCCATTTCCTGCTCGTCAGGTTGCACTTGACGAACTGTTGACAAACAGTGATTTCATTAGTTTGCATGTTCCACTCTCCGCTGACACCCGCCATCTGATTGGTGCAAGAGAATTTGGGCTTATGAAGGAAACAGCCGTCGTCGTTAATACGGCGCGAGGTGAAATTATCAACCAAGCTGCTCTTGTGAATGCACTGCGTAACAAGCAGATCTTTGGCGCGGGGCTTGACGTTTGCGATCCAGAGCCACTACCGGAATACGACCCTTTAAGGCAGTGCGAAAATTGCTTGCTCCTTCCTCACATTGGCAGCGCAACTTATAGTGCTCGCGATGCAATGGCCGTGCGGGCAGCTGATAACCTCTTAGCTGGATTGACCGGAAATCCGCTTCCCTATCCAGTCAACTGAGCCACTAGGAACCTAACTTTGACCGAATTCTATGGAAGCCACGGGAAGTCGAGCCCAGGCGATGACCGCTATCGCCCTAGGAGGAGAAAACCAGGATACGGTGCGGTAGCAGTCGTCTTTCAAGATGGGGAGTTCCTTGTTATCCGACGCAGTGCCTTTGTTCGTGCGCCCAATCTGCTGTGCTTTACTGGGGGTACTATTGAGTCAGGAGAAACTCCGCAGCAAGCAATTGTTCGCGAAATGCGCGAGGAACTGAATGTAGAAAGTACTGCCCGTGAACTCATATGGCAAAGCACTACGCAATGGGGAACACGACTAGAATGGCTCGTCGTAGATCTTGCTCCCGGAGCGACCCCCGTACCAAATCCGCGTGAGGTGGCCGAGTGTATGTGGATCCATCCTTCTCGTCTGCTAGTTCACCCGGACCTGCTGGGAAGTGTCCCGGACTTTTTTGTTGCATGGGCAAATGGTGAGTTCACTCTTCCCCCAGCCGCCGGACAACCAGCTGAGGATTGGAAACACTTCCGAGAACACTAGACTATCGCCTATATTAACGCAGGGCAGGCAAACTAGTTGTGCCTTTGCGCAAATGTACAAGATCTACTTCGATGCATGAACTATACGGATCTCCTTCGATGGACTTCGCGAAATATCGACTCAGTTCTACCGAGCATGTGCTTACTCCCTGCCTACTTGGCTATCCTGACATCATCAAGCATAACATCCAGGAAGCAATTCGAATCGCGCGATCTGCGCAACGGCTGAGACCTCATGTTAAGACTCACAAGTCAAGTCGCATAATTGGCCTCATGAAAGACCTAGGGGTAACCAAACATAAGTGTGCCACTTTAGCGGAAGCACATATGTTAGCTCTGGCCAAAGCTAGCGACGTCCTGATCGCATATCCACTTGTCGGTCCAGCCACTGACCACGCTGTGCGTTTGATCGAATCATTTCCAGACACTAAGTTTTACCTGGTAGTCGACAATACAACCACAGCCAAAGTACTGTCTCAGGCCATGAATGAGCGGCTGCCAAAGACAATTGAAGTGTTGATCGATGTAGACACCGGAATGCATCGCACGGGCGCTCCGGTAACTCAAGTTGCCGAACTCCTCGATCTGCTGACGCACTTGCAGGGACTAGTACCCAGTGGTTTTCACATTTATGACGGACAAAACCACCAGCCCTCCTTAGAGGAACGAGAATCCGCTGTGGGTAAGATCTTGGCAGACCTGCGTCCATTGGCAGATCAGTTTAAGGCCAGTTGTGCCGACAATTGCCTTATGGTCTGTGGCGGTACGCCAACCTTTCCAGTCTTCGCTCAAGTATGCGATGAACTTTCAGATTGTACGATTGAACTTTCCCCAGGTACATTCGTCTTGAACGATTTTAACTACGGTAGAGATTATCGGGACATGGATTGCTTCCAGCCAGCAGCCCTAATGCTGTCCCGCGTGATCTCAATCGGCTCCAATCAGCACTACACGATCGATTTAGGATATAAGGCTGTAGCATCCGATCCTCCTGCCCGAAGCCGATGCCACTTCGTGAATATCCACGCTGAAGAAGTGCAGCATAGTGAGGAACATCTGGTAATTCGCGTACTCGACAACACTGTTTTGGAACTCGGCGACCTAGTTTATGTGCAACCTGCCCACATCTGCCCGACTGTCGCTCTGCATTGCGAAATGCAAATCGTCATCGATGGCCAGGTGAACGAAAGCTGGCCGATCGACGCCCGTGACAGATTCTATCGTTGAGGTTGTTGGATTTTAGAATACAAGAATGAAAAAAGGCTGGACAGCCGATAAGCCGGGTTCTGTCTACTTCGAACCTGAAGACTTGCCCCAGTCCGAAGCTGATGGTCATTTATCTAGGACCACGATTGCTCGTGGCCTCCAGCGATCTACCCGAGAGTATGGCGATTCGAGCAAAATCGCATACCTACTCAGAAGAATAGGTATTTCCCTCTGTTTGATCTTGCTTCAAGCGGGGTTTGCCAAGCCACTCAAGTCACCTTGAATGCTGGTGAGCTCTTGCCTCACCGTTTCACCCTTACCACGCGTCGACGTTGCCGACCGTTCGGCGGTCTGCTTTCTGTTGCACTTTCCCTAACCTCACGGTTGGTCGGCGTTACCGACCGCTTTGCTCTGCGAAGCCCGGACTTTCCTCTCCTGGTATGCCAGCAGCGACCATCTAGCCATCCAGATAGTCTTCATTCTATTCATTTTCAGCAGCTTTCCTATCCACTCGATGCATCTATTGTGTGACCTCAAATTCTCGCAGCAAATCATCCGATACGGCTCCTAGCGCTACTGCCTCACGAATTAAGCCTTGGGCACGTCGAAGTGCTAGTTGATTACGAGCTGGATGGAAGAGGATGAATGCCGCTTGCTGCGCTTGGTAATCTCCTAGGGGCGCCCTGTTTGCCATGTCGGTTAGAGCCAATGCAATTCCCACGGGCAACTGTGTTAACAGAAATCGTTGGTTTCCACCACTAACTTTCAACGTAATGGAGCCTTCATTCGATTCTACGAATCCCAACTGAGTGGCGCCGACATGAAACGTTTCGCCTCCCGCCCGTCCCCGGATTGCATCCACTAGCGTACTTTGAAGATCCGCTGCCAACTTCCCCAATCGCTCCAAACGCTCCAGGTCGGCTGTCTGCGATGGTAGACTGGCTTGAGAACGCAAAGCCTGCCAATCTATGGATGCGTACTGCTGATTTCCGAGTTGTTCCCGCACGATCGAAAGTGCTTGCTCCCAGGCCTGTTTTTGTGCTTCGGTAAGCTCAGCAGTCGCTACCATTTCTTTCTCTGGAGAAAGCGTAGGAGCCGGCGTTTCGGTTGGCTGTATGGTCGTGGATGGTGGCAACAGTTCGGGAGCCGGCTGAGGCAACGCTTCGGAATCCTGCCCATCCGCAGACTCGGCCATAGTCGCATTTCCGTCAATCAGCTCTGCAGGATTGGAATTAAATACGTCGACATCTGGCTCCAGACCAATGACCTGGGGCAAACCGCTGGCTTGGGAAGGCGGAGCAGGTTCTTGGGTAAAGTTTTCGAAGTTCGCGTCTGCTGATTGAGCAACCTGTTTTTGTGAACGCTGAACGAGATAATAGGTCACTCCGAATACTATTCCCAAGCTGATCAAGAAACCTACTACAGAAATCCACATATTCTGTTCGCGCCGACGACGCATGCGTTTTGCTAGTATGCTTGGAGTTTCTTGAGAGCCCAATCGAGGCCTGGTAAGTGGCGATGGATTTACAGGTGGCGGGCCGGAGCTTTCGGCCACAATTTCGACCGCGAGACCACCAACTTGTGGACGTACTGCTCGATTGTCAGAAATTGCCGCCATGAGCTCTGCGTACTCGCGTTGGTCCGCTTCCAAACGACTACTATTGGCTGTCGTGCCTTTAACGAACTTTGCCAAGTCAAAGGTCTTGAGCGCATCTCCCTTCGGCAATAAGGCTAAAAACTCCTGTGGAAGTGTACCAGCTGTCTTGTGGACAGACTTCTGCGTGAATGCCGCGTTGGGTTCCACAGCTTCGTAAGCGGAACGCCATTGAGCATCGTACTTGGCTCGGACTTTAGGATTTGAAAGATTGGCTGTTGCAAGCTTCAAGAGCCTGGAAAGCTTGGCTGCTGATTCGCTCTTGGATTGGCGAGCCAATTCCGCCTTCAAGCGACGTAGGGCCGATTGAATTTCGTCATCCGACGCGTCGGGCCCCGTCAGCCGGAGCAAGTGATATAAATCAGGTACGTTGGATTCGTTGGACCACCTGGGACGGTGATCTGATGGTTGATTCACCAGTCGAATCTCCCAATTCTATTAAGCTAAGAAACGCCAATTCTCGGAATTCGCAGCTGACTGAATTGTAACTTGCCGTACCTACAGCTGCCTCGTTCCCAAGCTACGAAGAAGTTAAGCAGCTTATCAATTCAATTGTATCAACCACATCAGCATCCCCCCAAGACTCTGGATGACAAAAATTTTTTTCCTCAGAAATGACCTGCCTTTACGCGATTTTCTTGGCCAGGGACGACAATTCCAAGAATCGCAACGGACCTTCCCAAGTGAAAGGTGTCGCCATATCTTGAAGTAGAAGTTCCTCGATAATCAACACGGACATTCGTAGCCTAGATTAGATGAATTGGATACTACTCAGCTTGTTGTCCGCATTGTTTTTGGGGCTGTACGATATTACCAAGAAGTTGGCCGTCAAGAACAATGCTGTGCCACCCGTGTTACTGCTGAACGTGATGTTTGCGGCTGCCCTCTGGACTCCAATTATTTGGATGTCTTCACTCTCACCTTCGATGCTGACTCAAGCACAGTCGGCAGGGGACTCGGCCTGGCTAGCTCGTTGGCAGTTAGCGGTTGCACCAATCGACATGGTTCAACATTTACAAGTGGCTTTCAAATCCTTGATCGTGGGCATTTCATGGACCGCCGCCTTTGCAGCCTTGCATCGATTGCCAATCTCTGTAGCTTCTCCTATTCGTGCTACAGGGCCCGTCTGGACCATCTCATTTGCCACGTTATTAATGGGCGAACGCCCAAGTTTTCAACAATGGGTCGGGCTGTCCATTATTGTCCTTGCTTTTCTGGCGTTTTCGCGAGTAAGCCGTACTGAGGGAATTTCTTTTCATCGAGATCGAAGTATTTGGTTGATGTATTTAGCAACGCTATCAGGGTCTGCCAGCGCACTCTACGACAAGTATCTTTTGCAAACAGTCGGTTTGCATCCCGCGACCGTACAGGCTTGGTTTTCTATCTACTTGGTGCCTGTCATGTTGCCTTGGTACGCTTGGTGGCGTTGGAGTCAAAAGTCCAAAACACGGTTCGCCTGGCGCCATTCAATTCCACTTATTGCGCTCTTCCTACTACTATCTGATTTCTTATATTTCCAAGCGGTAAGCGATCCGAACTCGTTAATCTCGATCATCTCGCCGGTTCGACGCACCTCGATCATCGTGGCCTTCGTGGCAGGTGTCACTTGGTTTGGCGAATTGAATTGGCGTCCCAAATTGCTATGTATCATCGGATTGCTTTTGGGGGTATTCGTAATCAGCTTTCGGTAGATATCCCAAATGCTCTGCCAGGTTGCCAGCAATTGGCCCCGAGGCATGGTTTGTCGGGAAACAGCCTGTGCCCGTCCCCTCCTTTGCAGAAAGTGCCGCCGTCCAATTGCTTGGGCTGTGGGATTTTCGCAAGAGCGCGACCGACCCCTTTGTACAACGCTTATCTCATGAAAGACTGCTGTTTAGTATCGACATGGTTTCAGACTGCAGTTCTTCCACTCGCCCTCGTGCCGCGAATGCTTTGTCCTTGGCTTTTTCAGGTTGTTTTGCCATTTCCAACACCGCGGGAACAATTCGATCCACTTGAGTTGGATCGTCCAAGTCGAACAGCCAATCACTCAATCCAATATCGCGCCACATCGTTCCTTTGCTTGTCTGTTCTGCGAATCGACAAACAATAGCCGGTATGCCATGTCCTATGCACATGATTGGGCTATGCATTTCATTACCGAACAAACCGGCACTACAAATGTAGGTGCTGATCGCTTCTCCCGTTAACCAATAGTTCGGTCGCCAAACCACTCTCTCTCGAATGCTGGAATTGAGTTGCGAATAAATCAGATCGTATCCGACTTGCATTTGCGTCTGGTCCTCTGGGCAAACGAGGACCTTGAGATCTGTTTCTTCAATCACTCTCACGACCGCCTCCCGAAGCTGTGCGTGATCGTGCTCCTTCATTTCTTCATTACGAAGGTGTTTGATTTCATCAAAGGCGGCCTGTTTGGAAGGGATTGTCCAGTAGGGTGTGTATCTCAGTCTAGGGATACAGCACAGGAACTTACCGGCTTCTAATTTGTTTTGTTCAAGGAACTTTGCCGCGGCCTGAGCATCACGTAGGTCGGCTGCAAACGCACCGTCAGGTCCAAATTGCATCTTTGGACAGCTACATCCTTTTCCTTTGGCATAGGCCAAAGAGACCGAATCTCGAAAGAAAACAAAAGCTGCCTGACTAAGCAACCCGATCGTTCTTGACATCGAGTCGTCAGATGCGTTTTGAGTCGCGCTCGAGCTCCTCTGCCCTAGCGTGATTCCGTATACGCCGAAGGGTTTGCCAGTTGCCTCGTGCCAGCGACGAACGTCCCTCTCGGCAACGAACGACGCACCCGATCCATGCAGCAGAAAATCGCATTGACGGAAAGCCTGCTGAATATCGGATTCCCCATTTAGTATCCGCACATGGGGAAAATTCTCTGCCAGGACGCGGTCTACGCCGTTATCCAATTTGCTCGCCCACAACCAGACTTCTACATTCGGCAGATGCTTTTCAAGCAGCCTCAGGACACCAGGAGTATGAGCGATATCTCCAATATTTACCGTCTGCCAGGAAGACCGCAGTACGACTTTCTTGGCGCCGGCCGCTTGAGCTTTCAATATTCCAGCAAGCCCACAGCAAGAGCTGGCACTCACAACATGTTCAAGGAATTGACGACGACGCATGTTGTTGACCCTTCAATACTCGCCACGGCCTACTCGCAACACGAATGCGAGCTTGCCATGTGACTTTAGAATACGGGAAAGTGTTAGGCATCCGAGCCGCAGTCAAATAGCTACCGTTTCCAATTCTAACATTGTTACAGGAATTGGCGGCCGTCCCGTGAGTATCATGCGGGCTACTTGAATAATTATCCTGATACAGAAGATTCCGCCTGCTTGTCACCTACATTGTTTTCCGATTTGCGAAACGGCAACCAGAGCATGACCCACAATGAACTCGCAGCCTTCGAATCCTGCAATTCCGGAATACCCATTCGCATTATTTGCTGCGGTTGCTTAGACTCAGACACATAGGTGCGGAACAATCTATCCCACACCGACATGTTGAAACCAAAATTTGAATTCATTTCTTTCTCATCAATTGAGTGGTGGATGCGGTGCATGGAGGGCGTCACAAACATCCAGCGAATCCAAGGCTCAATACAGACTGGCAGGGCAAAATTTCCGTGCGTTACGATAGCCAGTGCATTGAGAATAATTTCGAACACTACAACCGCAAACGGACTCGCTCCGAGAATCCAAATCGCGATCACTTTGATTCCCATGCTCAATGCATACTCTACGGTGTGAAAGCGAATCCCGCTGGTGGAATCTAGGTCCACATCCGCATGATGGACGCGATGCACTTGCCACAGCCAAGGCACGCGATGAAAGATCACGTGTTGCCAATAAATCAAACAATCCAATGCCGATACGGCCAGAAGGATTTCTAGCCAATTGGGCCAAGGTAGAAAGTTCAGTAGGCCCCATTGACTATTCTGAGCCCATTCCGCTGCCTTGACGGCAGAAAGAACAGGGATGAAGCGAACGACCAGAGTTCCTAGCAGGCCCAATGCCAGGTTGCAACCTATTCTATGTCGCCGCAAGCCAACTTGGCGACGATAGGGAACAAGAGACTCGAGGGCCCCAATCAAGAACAAGACACCTAAGAAAAAACACAATCGCCAGTAGATTTCATTTTGCATAACAACTCGCTGAATTGTGCCTGCCTAACCAAAGTATAAACATTTCAGGGCAGCGTATTCTCTTCCTGCTTAACAGGATAGTCCGCCTGAAATGAGGTTCGGTTCAGTAGCGACGAAATGCCAAGCGATGAACGACTCGAAAGACCCCCAACGCATCTCGCCAAGTCAACTTGCTTTGGCCACGGCGTCTAGCTCCGAAAACGATCGGTACTTCCTCAATATGAGCTCCCAATCGATGTATGGCCACAAGCACTTCCTCCAAGAAACCATATCCCTCACATTGCAAGCGATTCCAGTCCACTTTGGCCAGCGTTGTCAAGCGATAGCAACGAAACGATCCACTGCAATCTCGCACGGGCAGCCGCAAAAGATGAGTGGCGTACCAGTTGAGTACGATGCTTATTACCTGTCGGTGGAACTTTAGGCCAGGTGAAGCCCCTCCAGGTACATAACGTGACCCTACGACTACGTCCACGGGCTGCTCGCCGATTACGGGAATAACACAGCGTTCAACTAGCGTGCGAGCACCAAGAGGGTCATGGCTGAGGTCCGCGTCCAAATTCAGCAAGAAATCGTAGTTGTGTTCGATTGCATACTGCATTCCAGCTCGAGTGGCCGTACCCAACCCGCGTTTACCATCCCGAGATAGGAGACTAACTTGCGGGAATTCCTCGCCAAGTTTTTGCACGAGTAGACCGGTGCCATCGGGAGACGAATCGTCCACCACCAACATATCGGCGGTCGGCAGTTGCGCGACGAGCGTGCGAATCATTTCCTCGATATTCGCCGCTTCGTTGTAGGTACATAGCAGCGCGAGTAGCCGCCGTTTACCTAGTTCAGCTTTCAAATTGGCTGCTTGAGGCATGATACCAATCTGCACCTACGCGAAGAGGAGAGGTCTATTTGACTACAAATGAAACTAATCGGCCTGGAACCACGATAGTCTTTATTACCTGTTTTCCCGCCAACAATTCGGCCGTCTTGGGGTCAGCTAGAGCCAGCGTTTCTAGGCTCGCCTGGTCGCATTCGGCTGGTACTGTCAAGCGTCCACGGACTTTACCATTGATTTGGATGGGGATTTCTATCTCTGCACTCTTCGTTGCCGCTTCATCGTATTTTGGCCATGGCTCGTAGGCCAATGAGTCTGTGTTTCCGAGCAGAGACCATAGCTCTTCGGCTAAGTGGGGTGCAAAGGGAGCCAATAACAATACAAACGGTGACATTGCCGCCCGCGGACGCGTCTGTTCTTTAGTGAAAAAGTTTGCAAACTCCATCATTCGAGCAATGGCAGTGTTGAAGCTCATCGCCTCAATATCATGGGTGACTGCAGCGATTGTCCGGTGTAGGACCTGATTCTGCTCCGCAGTTGGCGATTGGTCAACGATTGCATCGAGCAACCTGAGATCGTCATCGCGATAATCGACATACATCCGCCAAACACGATCCAAGAAGTTGCGAACTCCGCTGACACCGGACATACTCCAGGGCTTGGTGGCTTCTAAAGGTCCCATGAACATTTCATAGAGTCGCAGGGAATCAGCACCGTACTCTCGTACGATTTCATCCGGATTGACAACATTTCCTCGGCTCTTCGACATTTTATGTGCACGTGAGTCAACTCGTACTTCTTGTTCAGCAGATAAGACGAATCCATCCCCTTTTTTCGTTACCTCCGATTCACCAAGTACGACCGCCTGTGCCATCGCACCCGTAGCCTTGCAAACCAACTGCCCTAGTTCATCTTTCTCGAGATCCACCGTGCTGATCCACTGCCCATTCACCTGATAGCCTGTGTACTCAACCTCTCCTAGTATCATTCCCTGGTTCACGAGTTTCTGGAACGGCTCGACAGTGGAGACATGACCACGATCATACAACACCTTGTGCCAGAACCTCGCATACAACAGGTGCAATACGGCATGTTCTGCACCTCCTACGTACAGATCCACAGGCATCCATGCCTTTTCTAGTTCCGGATCACAGAATGCAGAATTGTTTCGTGGATCAATGAACCGCAAATAATACCAGCAAGAGCCCGCCCATTGCGGCATCGTGTTGGTTTCGCGGCGAAACCGCTTGCCATCTATCTCGACATACAACCAATCATGAGGTGATTTGCCTAGTGGAGGCTCTGGTTTGCCATGAGGTTGGTAGTCATCCAGGTGGGGCAAATCAACTGGCAAATCACTAACATCGACAGCCCTAACGACTCCAGTTGGACGGCCGTCCTCGCCAAGTTCATGCAGAATGGGGAATGGCTCACCCCAAAATCTCTGACGACTAAATAGCCAATCCCGGAGTTTATAGTTAACCGCTTCTTTCCCTTGTCCAGAATCCGACAGTTGGGCAGTCATAGCGGCCTTAACTTGTTCAGTTGACTGCCCGTCGAAACAACCCGAGTTGATTGCGGTTCCAGTACCCACAAAGCAGGCTTTACCGGCTAAAACAGCCTCCCGATCGCAAGCTGAGGATGTTCCTGGATCTACAACTGCGTTTACAGGCAATCCATATTGCACTGCAAATTCAAAGTCCCGATCGTCGTGGGCCGGCACTGCCATAATGGCTCCCGTGCCATAACTGGCCAGAACGTAGTCGGCAATCCAAATGGGGATAGGACGGCCCGTCGTGGGATTGATGGCATGAGCGCCAGTAAAGACTCCGGACTTCTTCTTGGTATCTCCCTCTGTTCGTTCACGATCACTCTTGTAGGATGCAGCCTGGCAATATGCCTCGACACTTTCACGTTGAGTATCCTTTGTTAACGCCTGAACAAGTGGATGCTCCGGAGCGATGACCATGTAGGTAGCGCCAAATAGAGTGTCTGGTCGAGTCGTGTAAACTCGCAACACGTCTTGAGGAATCAACTTTGGAAATCCGGTTGTGCTGCGACTGGCCTTCCACGAAGCGAATTCTTCTTCGCTACCCAAAAAGAAATCGACTTCTGCCCCAGTGCTTCGGCCGATCCATTCGGCCTGTAGCTTCTTGATTCCAGGCGACCAATCGAGATGCTCCAGATCACCAAGTAATCGATCTGCATACGCTGTTATCCGCAGCATCCATTGACGCAGCGGTATGCGTTGGACCGGATGGTTCCCCCGTTCGCTCTTTCCGTCAATCACTTCCTCATTCGCTAGCACAGTGCCCAAGGCCGGACACCAGTTGACTAGAGCCTCTCCCTGATAAGCTAAACGGTGTGCATCGCGATATTCACTTTCCGCGAGACCACCTTGAGCCGTGACGTCAGGCGGAATGGGAAGTTCCGCGATCGGACGTCCTCGATTTTGGTCTTCATCAAACCACGTGTCGAACAGTACCAGAAAAATCCACTGCGTCCAGCGAAAGTACTCGACGTCAGTCGTTGCTAATACCCGACTCCAGTCATAGCTGAATCCCAGCATCTTCAATTGCCGCGTAAACTCGGCAATATTTTTCTCAGTCGAGACTCGAGGCGGAGTGTTGGTCTTGATCGCATGCTCTTCTGCCGGCAAACCAAACGCATCAAATCCCATAGGATGCAGAACGCTTTTGCCTCGCATTCTCCAGAAGCGACACATAATATCCGTAGCCGTGTAGCCTTCGGGATGGCCAACATGCAAGCCCGCACCACTGGGATAAGGAAACATGTCGAGCGCATAGACCTTTTCCGACTTAGGACGAATTGGCGTCTTGAACGTTTGATTCAGTTCCCAGTATTGTTGCCACTTGGGCTCGATTTCGGCAGGGTTATAACGAGGCATATGCTTGGCTGGAGTCAGTAGTATTGGGGCTTGGAAGTAAACGATTGTGCTAGTCGCAAAAACTATAATATGCGTTCAACGCAAAACCATGGATCAAAAAGTAATCATTGGACACATCTCCAGTAAGGTCCCGTGAACTCGCCTAGCAGAAATAAATCGAGGCACATCCCTAAGCGGAAAGAACTTCTTGTAAGAACTAACCTCGCCATCACCTAAATGCACGAACGCACAGTATTCACCGTGCGTTCGCACAATTTCATTGATATGGTCGCGGGATTTGCTGATTAGCCTCGCAGTAAGTGCGCGGGACAACTGCAATCGTACTTAGTACCGGTAGTGTTCGGGCTTGTATGGCCCTTCGACAGGTATGCCTAGGTAGTCAGCTTGACTCTGAGTAAGCTTGGTTAGTTTGACACCCAGCTTTTCCAAATGCAGACGCGCGACTTCTTCATCCAAGTGCTTAGGTAATACGTAAACACGATTCTCATATTCACCAGTTTCGCGTTTGGACCACAATTCGAGTTGAGCCAATGTCTGATTGGTGAAACTAGCACTCATCACAAAACTTGGGTGGCCTGTAGCACAGCCCAGATTGAGGAGCCGACCTTCGGCAAGTACCAATACGCTGCGACCTGTTTCAGCAAATCGAAATTGATCGTACTGAGGTTTGATATTTAGTCGCTCAGCCTTGCCCGCCTTCTGTAGCTTGTAAAGTCCGGCCATATCGATTTCGTTATCGAAGTGACCAATGTTGCCAATGATGGCCTTGTCCTTCATGCGCTTCATGTGATCAACAGTAATAATATCTTTGTTGCCTGTGGTCGTAACAAAGATATCCGCGAACTCGACGACGTCGTCAAGAGTTTTGACTTCGTAACCTTCCATGGCAGCTTGTAATGCACAGATGGGATCGATTTCTGTCACGATGACCCGGCAGCCTTGTCCGCGAAGCGACTGGCAGCTGCCTTTGCCCACTTCGCCAAATCCACATACAACCGCTACTTTGCCACCCATCATGACATCCGAAGCACGGTTGATACCGTCGATTAAAGAATGTCGACAACCATAAATGTTGTCGAATTTGGATTTGGTTACGGAGTCGTTGACGTTAATGGCTGGGAACAAGAGCGTTCCTGCCTTTTCCATTTCATAAAGCCTCGCCACACCCGTAGTGGTTTCTTCGCTTACACCTCGGATCGATTTGGCCATAGTCGTCCATTTGCCAGGATTGTTTTCCAGTTCGTCACGCAATAGCTCTAGGATTACGCCCCATTCTTCTGGCTCGTTTTCGGGATCAAATTCGGGCACTCGGCCGGCCGCTTCATACTCAACACCCTTGTGAATCAGCAATGTCGCGTCACCGCCATCATCGACGATCATGTCGGGGCCGGAACCATCGGGCCACACCAACGCTTCGTTCGTGCACCACCAATACTCAGGCAAGGTTTCGCCTTTCCATGCAAAAACTGGAGTGCCTTGTGGGTTATCTAAGTCGCCATCTCGGCCAACCACTACGGCCACAGCAGCACTGTCCTGGGTTGAGAAGATATTGCAGCTAACCCAGCGTACATCGGCCCCCAAATCCACCAACGTTTCTATTAGTACGGCGGTTTGAACCGTCATATGCAACGATCCCATAATCTTCACGCCAGCTAGCGGTTTTTGCTGGCCATGCCTTTGTCTCAATACCATCAGACCTGGCATTTCGTCTTCAGCCAACATGATTTCTTTACGGCCGAGATCTAAAAGCACTTGAGCCTCTTCTCGCTTCCCAGCTGCTAAGAGATCAAAAGCACGAACTTTGAATGGCAAGCGATCTGCACTCGCATTTTTAGGACTTGCAACAGCACTCATGGTAAACACTCCTTAAAAATCGAAAATCACGATGCCGCTAGGCCATATCGATGACGCACTGCATCATAACAGTAGGTTTGAATTCTTGAATCGAACAAAATGTGTGTTGAATCACCACCATCGGAGTAAACATAACTTGGACTCAGCGATTGTATTCCGCAGAGCAAGCTCGTTTGACAATGCATTGGAACAGGGCTGGTCCTTTAGCCAGCGGATCAGGCGGCAAGGTTAGGTACTTGGCCACAACAAGGCCACTTTCACTAAGCCAGCTGTTTAATTGCGGAGCATCTACGCCAAGTCGAACATGCCCCATCTCACTTCGGTAGTTCTCCCGATCATGTGGGAGTAGATCCGCAATTATCAATGATGCCCCCGGTCTTATCAGCCGCCCGGCTTCACGCAACACAGACACCGGATCATCGACATATGGTAATACGAGTACCAGCCAGGCCACATCAAAAACATTATCCGATAAAGGCACCTCTTCAAGCGCTGCCTTTACAATTCGCACATTGCATACGCCGTGTAGTCGTTGTGTCGCTGCACCAACCATCGCAGCCGAAGAATCGATACCAATAACTTCATGCACGAAAGGAGATAGCAAATGGCACAGCGCGCCCGAACCACAACCTAGTTCACCTACTACCCATCGACTATCCAACGTGCCTGCGACCGCGAATGCGTCAAGTTGATAACCAAACAGTTCGACCCTCAAACGATCCCACTGCTCTGCCGTCGAAGTAAAAAACGCCTCACTGCGAGAACGCTCGGCAAGCACTCGGGCCAGGCGTTGCTGATCAAGCAGCGTGGCGTGGGTTTCCGACTGTTCCTTCACCCACTGCCAAAGTCCCTGGCGGGATGTTGGCCACTTATCCAACTCGACGCGATAACGATGAGCCGTACCATCACGTCTACTTGCTACCCAATGATCTTCGGCCAGCACTTTCAAATGCCGGCTGACCGTACTCTGAGGTGATTGCACAACCGAGCACAACTCCGAGACAGACAATTCCTCCAGCTCAAGCAATCGCAGCAGACGCACCCGGGTGACATCCGCCAAAGTCTGTAGCCATTCCAGTGAGTCAGTTAGGACCATTGCAACTAGGAAACAAGGGTGCTTGGTTGCCCAAATCGAATATATCCGTTCATCCGGATGATAGATTATTTCATTTCTTGAAACAATGTCAAGCCAATTATCCAAGGCCGCTTCTGCCAGTATTTTTTCAGCCAGATTCAGACCACTTAGCCGGCGACAAGATTTGTTTTGTTCGCCTCGCAAGCCGTATACTTGCAACAATCAGAAATGACTGAAGAAGCCGCACGAACCCACCGGCTCGTTTCACTCCCCTCCCCATCGTCCCCAGCGGGGAGGTAGGTTCACAAGCCACCCTTTGGGGGTGTAACTGCTAGCAAGCACTTGTAGGCTCTACAATCATCGGGTTAGTTTAGGCAGTCTATCTAGAATATAAACGCGAACCTTGATGCGTCTCATATCGCGTGCGCCCCAACGGCTCGTTGCATTCCCCTCCCCTGCTGGCCCAGTGGGAAGGAAAGTTGCTAACAACATTGATCACTTCGTTTGCAATACCCTCGGGCTAACCTTCTTTGAGCCCACGGGAGTGAGTGTTACGCTTGAATGTAGTGCGGATGCAAAAGAAACAACGCGTGTCTAGGCGTTGGTTGGTTCGGTGATTCGCTACTTTACTGCTCGCCAAAGTTTGGGGAAGAGATACCAGTGGCCGTCGATTTTTACGAGTCCATCAAAACGCAGGCCGAGCTCTTCGCCCGGACGAACGAAGCTGAATTGATAGATCCGATGGCCCGATTGCAAGTGAGGGCCAACCGCCTGATAACCTCCTGGAAATTGGCGAGCTGCCTTTGTTCCGGCGATGAGATCGTCCGATGGAACTCCTAGAAGTATTACGTCCTGATGTTCGTGCGACGGTGCGATTACCATCTCAGAACTACCGTATTGCTCGTCGTAAAATTTGAACACCTCGTCGGCAACGTCTTCCTTTAGTAGTTTGTTGCAGGCTTCGCGAGTCGGCTTAAGGTCTAGCGTCAGCTCGCGGGCCTTTTCGCGCTCACTGAGGAATCGTTGTGCTACTTTTTTGGCTTCAGCGTCAAGCGGGTTGGCTGCAAGCGGGGCAGTCGGAGATTCTGAAGCGGAAGCTGCTGCAGCCTCAAATTCTTCGGCGAGAAGCCCTTGCAAGGCATTCAGGGCAGCTAGATTGACTTTGGAATCACTCTGCTTGTTGTTCTCGATGAGTTCGATGAGTGGCAGAATTGCTTGCAGGGGATTGTTGGCATTGGCAAATTCTGAATTGACGAAGTTGATTTTGAGATTTTGCACGAGCATCCGGTTGATACCTGCCTGGAGGTCGTCGGGTGCATTTGGTTGTTCGGACGGATCGTAAAGTAGTCCAGAGAAGAAGATATCCGCTGAAAGTCGGCAAAGTGCGCTGCAATCGCTCGATTGTTTGCTGTTCAATCTCGCAGAAACGGAATCTTCTTTGCCAGCAATGAATTCTCGCCCGGACCAAATATCGGATAAGCTTTGTAGTTGAGGCGGTTTTGGCAATTCGACCTTCAAAGCGCTGGCGATCAGCGATGCGTTTTTAAGCCCGGACTGGTACTCTTCTTCATCGCCGCCGCGAGCTTTCATAATAACGGCAACTGCGAGTGTCTTGCCAAGTTGCCACGAAGCCATGCGGTTGGAGACCGTGAGTTCATTTCCGTCGGCATTTGTTAGTGTTACGGTGGCAATCTTTGGACTTGATGGCGATTCTTTCTCGGATGGCTGAGTAGTCGCAACTCCTTGCCCTAGGCTCGAGGGCACCAGGCACGACGGAACAAACACGAATGTGCAGCAGACAAAGAGGTGTCTGAAAAAGGTCAGGCGATCAAGTTGAGCGAGTTGCATGGCTGCGTTTCCCGTAAGACGGAGAGGTGGTGAAATTCCCATTTCTTGCTAACGATTGCCTCGACATGCAATGAACAAATTCCTGTGCATTACCATCAAAGAAAACCTGAATTAGTATTTGCAGGGCTAAATTTTGCGAAGTAAACCTTGTTGCATGTCCATCCGGAGCCACTTCCCGTCAAAGGGCCTCCATTTCCGCTTGCTTTACTTTGACTCTTTCTGCTCGGTAGTTTGCGTGCCTCCAATCTTAAGTCGTTTGATGGACGCAAGGAAAGATTTTTGATTTTCCTTGAAATCTTCGGAAGGCGAAGTTAGCAAAGCAACGATGACATCCTTTTCTCGGGGAATGGCGATCCAGTGTTGGCTAGTTTGCACGGATCCTTTACCGTCGATTGCGCCTCCCGTGCCTTTGCCTTCGACGACAAGCGACATTGATTTCTTTCCGTCTACGTCGCGGACATCCTTTTCTGATACGGTAGCGCTGAGGCTTCTTGCCATCGACTTAGCGCTTTCATCCACAAGGAAACGAGGATCAAAGGCCCTTCCCGGTTCCTGCACGAATAAAACAATCGACGCCCCCTTTGAACCGGCATACGCCGCTCGAGCAACTCCCGGGACCGCATAGCCCTGCAATGATGTGCTCATCCAAGGCTTTGAGATTTCGATGGTAAAGTCATATTTTTCGTCCGCATACTTCATGGTTTCGTCTTGTGCAAAGGCATTCACGCACAGCCAGGGAACGGCGAAGAGACTAAGAAAAATCATGGCTAATGCATTGAAGGATCTTGTCATAGAAATTCTCGTTTAGCAAAGAATGGGACGAATCACGGAAGCGTGGGAGAAACTCTCTCCAATGGCAAGCCGAGGGAAGTGAATAAACGTGTAGATCAGTACTTTTGGCCCGTATTTCTATTGCCAGCCATCATACCATGTGCCCGACCTCTCCAAAACGCTCGGATCATCCGAAATTGGATTGGCCCCTTGCAGTGCTTGCGGAACCTGCGATCCTTAATATTCTTACAAAAACTGTTGGCCGCCTTTTGTCGGGGCGGCTCAGTTCCAGAGATCTGGAACTGATTCCCAGATCTGCTCCTTAGCCACCATCCAAGGTGTTGCGGAGCTAAACCGCAGGAGGCATGCTCTCATGCTGCAAGTTCAACTGCCCGATGGTTCCATCGTCGAACATCCCGCTACTGTAACCGCTCTAGAGGTAGCCGAGAAAATTGGTTCCCGGCTGGCCAAAGCCGTTGTGGCCGCCAAAATTGGTGATCGGATTGTCGATGCGACTCGACCGCTCGCGGATGTCACGGAAGAACGCCCGGTTCGACTGGTGTTGCTTACCGAACGCGACTCGGAAGCGCTTGATGTCTTGCGACACTCCAGTGCGCACGTCATGGCACGGGCTGTCATGCGATTATACGAGGGAGTATCGTTGGCCTTTGGGCCAACCATCAACAACGGCTTTTACTACGACTTTGAACTTGGGCATAAGCTGAGCGAAGATGACTTTGAGGCCATCGAAAAAGAGATGGCGAAGATCATCGCTGAAGGAGAGCCATTCGAGCAGTTTTCACTTTCCCGTCCGGAAGCTCTCAGGCTGTGTGGTGATTTGAAACAGTCGCTCAAGGTCGAACACATTGAGACCGGACTGGCAGATCACGAAAAGCTTGGGTTTTATCGCCAAGGCGAATTCGTTGACCTGTGTCGTGGTCCGCATATACCAGATGCAAGCCGCATCAAGGCGTTCAAGCTGCTCAGCGTGGCTGGCGCTTATTGGAAAGGGGATGCCAAGGGCAAGCAGCTTCAGCGATTGTATGGTACGGCCTGGTTCAGCCCCAAAGATCAGCAAGCCTATCTTGACCAGCTGGCAGAAGCTCGACGGCGTGACCATCGAGTATTGGGCAAGAAAATGGGGCTGTTTCAAATCAGTCCCGAGGTCGGCCAGGGGCTTTGCCTTTGGCTGCCCAAGGGTGCTAGAGTTCGTGTTCTGCTCGAAGATTTCCTGCGCCAGGAATTGCTGCGCCGCGGTTACGAACCTGTGTACAGTCCACACCTAGGCCGCGTGGAACTATACGAGACCAGCGGGCACTTTCCATATTATCGAGACAGCCAATTCCCTCCCTTGTTCGTGGAGCAAGCAGGCGGTTTGGTCGACGCATGGATCGACCGCTTGCAAAGTGAAAACGGGCTCAGTGCCGCTGAAGAAGCTCAATTGAAGGCGGCGGCTGAGGTACTGGGTGTTCAATTGAAAGATTACGACCCGTCGTCCGATGTTACCTCTCGTGTAGCGGTCCTGCAGGCATGGCAACGAGCCCACGAGAGATATCTAGTTAAGCCGATGAATTGCCCGCACCATGCTCAAATATTCAAAGCCCAGCCTCGAAGTTACAAGCAACTACCACTGAGACTGATGGAGTTCGGTACTGTCTATCGCTTTGAGCAAACGGGTGAGCTGAACGGTATGTTGCGTGTACGAGGATTAACTCAGGATGATGCGCATATCTTTTGTACTCAAGATCAAGTTGAGGA
Organism: Planctomycetales bacterium; assembly: GCA_020427005.1. Lineage (GTDB taxonomy): Bacteria > Planctomycetota > Planctomycetia > Pirellulales > Pirellulaceae > Aureliella. Next base: position 13,266 of record JAGQOY010000059.1, on the reverse strand, counting down.
GGAATTCCGGAACACGATCGAGTTAACTCGCTTCGTGTTAGAAAGCGTTGGTCTAGCCGATTACCGCGTACAACTCTCCCTGCGAGATCCCGATAGCGACAAGTACGTGGGTAGCGAAGAAAACTGGCAAAAGGCAGAGACATCATTGCGCAAAGTGCTCGAGGAAAGCAGGCTCGAATTCCACGCTGAAGAAGGTGAAGCAGCATTTTATGGTCCCAAAGCCGACTTCATGGTTCGTGATTGCATCGGTCGTCAATGGCAGCTTGGCACAGTGCAACTGGACTACAACCTTCCCGAGAGGTTTAAGTTGGAGTATGTGGGCAGCGACAATCAGATGCACCGACCTGTTATGATCCACCGTGCCCCGTTCGGATCTATGGAGCGGTTCGTGGGCATGCTCATTGAGCATTTCGCTGGTGCGTTTCCGTTGTGGTTGGCCCCTGAGCAGATTCGCATACTACCATTGAGTGAAAAATCCAATGACTACGCTTACGAACTCGAAAAGCGTTTTACTGACCTGGGCTTCCGCGTTTCAACCGACGCTCGCGGAGCCAAAGTGCAGGCTAAGATTCGGGATGCGCAATTGGAACTGATTCCCTATATGGCAGTAGTAGGTCCAAAAGAAGCAGAGGCGGGTGCCATTGCTTTGCGGGACCGTATCGATGGAGACCTCGGTGCTATGCCAATTGAAGCTGCCATTAACAAGCTGCAACAAGAAGTCCAACAGCGACTCATTCGACAGGTTGCGTCCCGCTCCCAGGAGGATACAGAAATCCCTGAAAACGCTGCCGCAGGTTCGCACGAGTATTAGAGCAAGATTTAAGTAAAGAATCGCTCAATAACTCGAGTCCGCAATGAAGCAGATAGTCTTCCAGCCTGTTCTGATAGTAACTGGCCAATTGCGCGCTTTTCGTTAAACGCCGTTGGCCATATCCCGTCGTGGAAGAGTCGCGAGAAAAGCGAGCGGTGAGATGGATTGCCCGTCGCTGCTTAATGTGCTGGGTAGTTTGAAGCCTAACGATCCACCGGACAAGCCGGTGGGATTCAGGGAAGAAGTGGAGCTGACGGGTGCTAGTGTGGCGTGCTGGGTAGTTTGAAGCCTAACGATCCACCGGGCAAGCCGGTGGGATTCAGGAAAGAGGACTAACGATCCACCGGACAAGCCGGTGGCATTCAGGGAAGAAGTGGGTTTTGGGGGCGACTTCACGCCAAGCGCGCGGGAAGATCGACCCATATGTCCGACCTTTTCAATTCACTTACCCTCCCAAAAATTTTGGTCGGAAAAGGAGGCGTCGATTAGACGAATCCTTTTCCGGGGAGGGCGTGTTCCATAGTTGCGCAAAGTTGATTTTGAAAATACGTCCGGAAATGCATGCGTGTGTTGTGGACCCTGCGCCACACAACATTTTTTTATTGGAAAACAGGTTGTTCCAGAAGTTACCACGCTATCCGTGGGTGTGACTTGCACGAGCTCATGCGGGAAGAGGTCAGGAGCCCATTATGACTCTAGGGGAGGCTCGTATGGGTTTCTACTACGCGTCGGTTCACGTTCGGTTGGGTTCGGCGGGACGGACGCAGTACTTGCCGACATCATCGCAAGTAAAATCGACTTACCCGCGTACAGCAGTGCAAACCAAACACCGACCCACACGGCGGACAGCGGTAGGCCGGTCAGTATCGCATTTGCGCGTCCTGTGTCGTTGGCCAAATCCTCACCCGTGAGATACCAGTCGCCACATTTTGCCGTTGCAACCAATAGCACGTAGCCGGTTAATACGCAAACACCGAACAGCCGTAAGCCATGCAGCGGTTTTGGTAAAGCAAAATTGGCGGTAAACGCAAATGGTGGTAGGATGAACCAAGCAAACATCAAGAGACTGGCGACGGCTTCCCACACTTAACTTTTCCTTTCTTACCTTGCCCACACACCACTTCCATAACTTCTCTTTATAGTGATTGAGCTAGTTGGAAGGAATATTCGAAGACGACCCCGCTTTGAAATGGAATAAAGCCAAGTCGGCTTAACAGGTTAGCTTGGATATTCTGATTTGCAATTGAGGCGGTGCGTACATAATCTACTCCATCCTGCTGCAATTGACGGATCGCTTCCCCCAGCAAGAATAACGACTCGTCTGCTTTACCCAGGGCAATTTGTTGATCGAGTGGCCACAACCAAGCAATATATTCCGCCCGCTGTGACAACTCAGGATCCAGCGTCCAAATCAAGCTATCGCAAGTTATTTGCCTGCTTTGGCGGTTGATGAGATGAAACTCACTTAATTCTGCATGGCCCAGTAAGCAAGCCACCTTCCAGGACAACTCCGGCTCCTCAAGCAGTCGATCAACATAGCTGCTTCTGCGAATTCCAAGTTGGACGCGATCAGAGGGCTGTTGAAAAGTACTCACGTCCAGTTGCCACAAATTAGTCGGTATCAGGGCGGTGAACCCGCCTTGAGTCAACCAATCACACAGGCGACGTTCGGAGCTTGTCAATCCAATCATCGAGTCTCCCGGTCCGAGCCCTACGAAGAGCAGATTGGCTGGGAATAATGGACGGAATTGACACGTTTGGACCTTGGATTGGAAGCAGTAATCCAGAGCCTTAGTAAGTAGGGCTCCAGCAATGGGTTCATCTTCAGCGCACGGTGAAACGCAAAAAGCTGATATGTTGGCTGAAGGGCAGAACTCACCCGTTTCAGCCTCGATTTCTAAGTCCAAATACAAAAATCCGCATGGAATATCGTCAAGTTCCGCAATGAAGAAATTCTCCGCTGAAAAATTTGGTTTTGCAAGAACGCAAATCTCAAACTGAAGTGGCGTCAACCTCGTGCCCAACTTGGATTCGAAGTGATGCTCGTTCCAGATTCGGCAGATATGCTTCAAATCGGTGTTGCGAAACGACCTAAGGCAGATGCTCACTGGTATCTCTATAGAAGGAGAAAAAATCCCAAAATGCAAGTTTCGTCCCACCATTCAAAGGCCCTGGTGGGACAGGTTTGTGCTTCTAGCCAATATTCTAGCACCAACTTAATTTCCATGTCTGAGTCTGGCAGCTGATGCGGGCGTCGCTGGGACTCATCAAAAATTAATGCAATCTAGCCGTGAAGAGCGACGACGGCTCCGTTGGGTTTTGTTAAAACTAGGTGGAAAGCGTTGCGGCACCGTTAATAACACAACATGCCCTACTGTTTCATGCGCAGCAAGCTGCTAAAGCGTTGTCAACGATTAAATAGGTCGGTCCGCACGGCATCAGCAACTTACGATTCTGGTCGACCCACACAACAACTCTGCCAAGGAGGCTCTGCAGCCCCTTTCAGGCAAAACGCGTGCGCCTTATGCACCTTAAGGTCATTCTTTAGTAAAGTGTACGTACAGATTCTCAGTTTGAATCATGTATGGGATTCTAAGTCTTTTGCCAGAGGGATCAAATGAAATTCCGCATTCAACGTCTGGGACTCATTCTGTTTTGTTGCTGTACTCTCGGAACTGCCGCCAGCCTGCTGCATCAAACCTCTTGTGCGGCCGCCGAAAGTCCTGAGGGAGCACGTACTCAATTGCAATGGGCACAGCTCGATGTCAAGGTGCAAGATGCCTCGGGTGAAGCAATCGAGGGCGCGGCCGTCATGCCTTATGCCATGCGAATGGTGGAGCGCCAGGGGCACGGCTATTGGGATAACGATAGCATGGGACCACCCAAGTACCATTTTACGGACGAAACTGGTATCGCCCGTATGGATTATCCCTCTCAGCTGCAGCACCCACTATCACCCGAAACGCTGCATACACAGTTAGTTACATTTATGGTGCTGCACAGTGACTATGTTCAGCAAACAGTGCATTTTGAATTAGGGGACGCAGCGAAACCGTTCACCGAAACTGTGGTGACGATGGAACGCGGATGCGAAATCCAACTTGCCGCACAGGATGCCAACGGACAGAGTACTTCTAGTTTTGCCGTCGTAATGGCTGGTCCTGCAGCATCGGACCTTTGGGTAGATGATGGATTTGGAGGGAAGAGGACTAGCGCGGTCAAAGCAGGTACTTGGCAAACGATGTTGGTTCAGCCGCAGTCGGATGATCGCACGTTATTTAGCGGAGTCCTACCGTTGAGAGTTCGTGAAAATCAGACCGTAAAGATTCGGAATATACGGCTTGAGGTTGGCAGCGAATTGATTGGAACATTATCCGCGGAAGTTCCACGTCCTATACACAACGGCTGGGCCATTGTCTGTGCTGTGCCTCAACCGGCTGGTGAATCATGGGCCGAAGAGTCACCTTCCTTGACTTGGCACGATTACGCTGAGATACAGCCAGACGGTTCATTTTCGATTCCTAGTATACCGAGGACTGGGCAGGTGCAAATAATCGCAATCTGTGATGGTTGGGTGTCGCAAACCAATGTGCCTGAAGCACGTGGCGTATTTGTCATGGGGCAATTGTTCGAAGTTTCTGAGGGGCAGACTGTCACCAATATTGAAATGGAACCGACGGGTACTCTCGAAGTCACGCTTCTGACTCCTGACGGCAGCCCGCTACAAGGTGGTCGTGTTAGCTCATGGCCAAACCAATGTTACTACAAAGGTGGATCAACATTATTGGGCGCTAGGAGTAGGTCCATTGACTTTGTTCGCAATACGTTCCTTCCCTTGGCGGAAAGAAGCAATGATTGGTCAAGGTCGAGTGACTATCAGAAATCGTTGGGTTACCTTGATCAACCGGTTATCGATGGCCGAGCAACGTTGCGAGGAATACCGCTCAATCGAAGCGAACATTTCATACTAAGTCACGAAGAATTCAAGATTGCTTCGTTGGACGAATTTGGTGAAGCATTTACACTCACGAATTCTGATCCAACGCCTGTCGAATTTAATGTCATACGCCATGCTGATCCTGTCTTGAAAGCTGAGGACGTTATGAACGGCGTAGAACTAATTCTTGACATTTTTCGTTAGGAAAACCGTCAGGATAAACGAAGTAAGCCAACCAAATCTCAATGGTTATGGAATGTCAAAATGAAAACGTCTCAGAGATTCTTCCTTTTCCAGGGAGACGAGGCACGTCTCAAGCTCGTGCACGGAATTTTAGGATCGAGAGCGACGTTCGCGTTCAAATCCTTCCTGGCGGTCGTGTTCATGGTGTTACCGTTTCGTGTGTTAGGGCAAGAGACTTACCCGATTGGACTTGGATGGGCACGGACCAAGGTCAATACCGTGATTTTTCGACATCATGCGGTTTGTACATTTGGTCAGATTCAAGTGGCTGCATATTACGACCAGGACGGGCGAGTTGTACTTGCTCATCGAACTTTGGATTCTTCAAAATGGGATTTGCATATCACTCCTTATCGAGGTAGGACCGAGGATGCACATAATTCGATAAGTATTGCTTTTGACGGCAAGGGGCGGCTTCATATGAGTTGGAATCACCATGGAAGCTCGCTTAATTACTGTCGCGCGACTGCTCCAGGATCGATAGAGCTTGGCCCCAAAGAGTCAATTGTTGGGAATTTTGAAGACCGGGTAACGTACCCAGAGTTCGTAAATCTGCCCTCCGGCGATCTACTTTTGTTCTATCGATCGGGTGGCTCCGGTGATGGAAATCTGGTGTTAGATTTCTACAACGCTCAGACCGAGAGTTGGCATCGTTTACACGATAATCTTATTGATGGAGAAGGTCAACGAAATGCATATTGGCAAGTGGCCTGCGGAAAAACGGGGCATCTTCATCTTTCGTGGGTTTGGAGAGAGACACCTGATGTGATTACCAATCACGATATCTGTTATGCAGTGTCGAAGGATTCTGGTCGAACCTGGCAGACAACCGATGGACGCCGTTACGAATTGCCTATCAATCAAGACACTGCGGAATATGCAGTTCGTATTCCGCAAGATAGTGAACTTGCCAATCAGACATCCATGGCCGTTGATGCGGATGATCACCCCGTGATCGCAAACTTCTGGAGGACAGATGGTGAGTCAGTTCCTCAATACCGTCTCGTTTTGTTTGATGGTGAGAGATGGCGTGTTCAGCAAATTGGAACGAGAACTCTGGATTTTCATCGTCAAGGTGGAGGTACGAAAAGTCCACCTGTTTCTCGACCATTGGTACTGATAAACAGCGACACACAACCATCTCCCACTTATGTGTTGTTCCGTGATTTGGAACTTGGAGGTGGAATCACTGTTGCTAGGGCGACTGACCCATTGGCCAACAATTGGACGTTCGAGCAACTAACTCCGGGTCCGGTAGGCCAGTCCGATCCGCTAGTAGATGTCAGCTTATGGAATTCTCAACGAAAAATACACCTCTTTTCGCAGTACGCCGGGCAAGGGGATTACGAGACACAGGTCGAAGTCGAACCGCAAATGGTCAGCGTTATTGAATGGCGTCCCCAAGCAAATCCACCAAGATGACGATGCGAGTTGCAATTGCAGATGATCTTAGCGGTGCAGCCGAAATCGGTGGTTGCGCATTGCTAAACGGATTCTCCGCGGAAGTGCTTCTTGACAGTTGGCAGCCTAGTTCATGCGATGTGGTTATCATTGACACCAATACGCGTAGCGACGGTGAGGAAACCGTCGTTGGAAAGCTCCAGACAGTCCTTGGCGAGCTGTCGGAAGTCAAGTGTGATATTTACAAGAAAGTAGATTCGGTTCTGCGGGGTAGCGTGGCTTTGGAACTGCGCACCATGATGGAGTGCGCCCGCTATTCGCATTGCTTGCTGGTAAATGCAAATCCGCGAAGACAACGAGTAGTTCTAGCGGGAAAGCTAATGGTTGAAGGCCGACCACTGGACGAAACCGACTTTGCGGAGGATCCAGAACATCCCTGCCGTACGTCCGATGTTAGACAGTTGCTTGGCGACTATGAATCGGAGATCGTGTCACCCGGCGAACTTTCTCGGAAACCGTGCGTATCCATCGGAAACGCCGGCTCATCCGATGACCTATTGCTCCACGCGAAAACTTGGTATTCAAATCGGGCCCATCTATTGCCCTGTGGGGGAGCTGAATTCTTCGAGGCTTGGTTACAAGTTAGTGATCAATACCCAAGCAAGCGCGTGCGTGACGAGAAAAGGTCAGTCTTACTGGCCGACAGCCATTTTCATGACGGATTCAAAAAACGGCTAATCGTCAGTGGATCTGCACTGGCGCAACCAACCAATTTCCCCTGCATTCCATCCACAATTCTGCAGGGCGAAGCTGCAAAACAGTTGGAACAGTTAACGACTCTGCTCAACACGCACGGAACACTTGCAATGCGGGCTAGCGAGTGGACGAACCATCAACCAGAGGATAGATTGAACCAGTTCCTAAACACTGCAAAGTTTTTCATACATGAGCTAATGTTGGAAAGCGTTTGGATCGAGGGAGGCCACACTGCGTCAATGCTTCTACGTCGACTCGGATGCACCAGATTGAAAGTTACCAGTGTATTAGCCGAAGGCGTGGTTGAATTGACCACCAACTCAGCGAGTTTTCCCAGATTTGTCATCAAGCCCGGAAGCTATTCGTGGCCTGAGAGTTCCTATCTGTCAACTTAAACTCTCTAAATATGGCATTCGTGTTCCTAAGCAGCCCGATGTCGACGAACCCAGCCTTTCCTCATTCTCTGAGTCAAATATTGCACTGGGTTTCTCGAAAACGAGAGGCCTGAATTTTCTGCAGGTATGTTGGCTGTAAGACTACACCATTGCAGCCATTCACTGACAGACAAATGCCAATCACGCGATTCAATTCGGAACTGCTGCTGCATCACCTGGTCGTAAACTTGACACAAAAGATCCACCGAGCTTTCGAGGCCATTACGAACTCGGTGCAACCGTGTCACGACGTTGATCTGATCGGTCGAATATCCGGAAAGAGCTTCAGCTAGAACGGTTGGTGAAAACGGCTGCCTCAATAGCCGCCTGCCAAAGTTATTAGCTGCATACCATTCGTAATTTTCCGGAGTCACAAGTCCGCCTATTCCAGTGGGATCACCAACAATGACACTGGCGCCAGTTGCTAAAGCCTCACGTGCACTGCGCCCTCGAGCAATTACTACATCGAATTGTGGAAGCAGCTGCGCCGGCTGGCTTACCCAGCGACGACTAAAAAGGCCAATGCAACTTGCTTGAAGCCCCGGGAAGGTCGATTGAACGATGCGCAAGTGTCTTTTCTTGAAACTGTTCCCAAAAAGAAGCACTGAACGCGGTTGTGGCGCAACTTGCTTGCGCAGTGGAAATCGCTCCAAGTCAACTCCATTGGGGATTAGCTCAACCAACTGCGCTGGGACACCGTGTTGAAAAACCAGACGATCATAGCAGGCTTGGTCTACGGCAACATACCTTAATATGTTGGGCAACCGAGGTGGCGTATCATGCCATTGCGAACAATCATGACAAACGAAAACAACTGGAGACTGAGGAAAGCGAGCGGCGGCAGCCAGCGTTTCTACAGTATGATGCCCCTGAATCACGTCGGGCGAAGAGTTCAAGTGTTGAATGTCTTGGACAACGCAGATTCCCTCCTGCCGCATGCGAAGTGCAAGTTTCCCTGGCCGCGGACAGTATATGACGGGCCGATAATTTTTTCGTTCCAGCGCAAGCACCAAATCGTATGTGTACATCTCGGTACCCGTACCGCGATCGAGCACAAGGTTTGTAATCAGGATGCTTTTGCAAGTTTCCATTGGGCTCGATCACACTCACTGGCGAGCAATTGGACAAATGGCAAGACATGGCGATCAAGCTGAATTTTCTCTCGATATCTGCCGCTGCGAACGAGCTCTGCGGCATGTCGTTCGTAGCCAGTTTGCTCGCTTTTGGGTACCAGCCATTGGGCGGCCGACTGCGACAGCGAGAGTGTTTCGTATTGGAGTGAATCAAGGCCGCGAAGTGCAATGATGCGATCAGATTCTGACGAGACTTCAACGTAACGACGAATCGAATCCACCTTGTTATTCAAACGTTCCGTGTCGAGTTTTTCGATATGCACCCAAGACGTAGACTGAAATTCATGGCGTTCTAATTGGAATTCAAGGTTTTGGATTTCCTGGCCTACCCGAGATTGTGCAAGTTGGACTGCCGTATCGATCATTGCACGCCACACATCATGCGTCAGAATTTCACCTTCCGCTGCGTCCCCCACGACAGTTTGAATCCGATTGTCTACCAAGGATTGTGCTAAGCGATGGGCAATATCAACCAATCGAGTGGTCTTGCCCTCCAGCAGATCGCGGTACAACGTTTGGTCATGTAAGGCACCAAAAACGTCCCCCTTTCCACAATTCAGCTCCGTGAGCAAAGCTTCGGTGCGAGCCAATCTCGAAGGTTTGCCATAGGAACTACCCGTAGTCAACACATAGACTGTTGGTCGAAAACGCTGTAACCAACCCCATACGAATAGTTCGTGGGCCGGATGGGAAATCAATAACGCAACCCTATTGGGGTCGGGACTTTCTTGAGGAATCTGCATTCTAGGAGCACAAATTTTGAGAGCTGGGTAGAGGCTAATAATTAGGTGATGCAGTGGGATACCACAAGGGCAATTTCTCTCACCCAATCGGCGTGCGCATCGTCAGCCATCTCTGCAAACGACTGCGGGCTGCTTCTGAAGCTTCAGTATCTTCCTCTAGCTGCCAGTTGTGCGGCGGCTTCTCGCCCAGTTCTATCTCTAGCGTCAATATTTTGCCGCGCCGAGCTACTAAAAGCTCAAGTTTCTGGCCAGGTTGGTAGACTCCTAGACCGTCCGGCCATATTTCTGGAGTAACTCGATAACCATCGAGTGAGATAAGTTCGTCCTCAACGTTTAGGCCCGCCCGATCCGAGGGCGAATCTCTATAGACCCGACGCACAAATAAGCGGCCATCCGTGGCGGTAGAGTCTGAACCAATCCAGACTTCGCCCGTTGACTCCGGGAATTTCTGACGTGAGCTGGCTGAGTCCTTGAATCGGAGCCCAAACCAGTCCAGTGCCGGTTGAATATCCAATTCGCCAGCTTGCGTGATTTGTTGGTTTAACCAACTTTCAAGCTCCACGCCACCAAGCTCAGACACGAGTGTGGAAAAATCTTCCAAGGTGTAACCAGTTGCCAGATATTGTTGCCACAGGCGACGCATTACATGATCCAACCAGACGGCATCATTCGTAGCCCGCCGTAATTGAACATCCAATAACCAGGCAACAATCGCGCCTTTCAAGTAGTAACTGATCCGGGCGTTGTGGGTATTTTCGTCAGGACGATAGTGTTTAACCCAAGCATCCCATGAAGCACTTTCTAAGTCTTGTACAAGTCGTCCTGGAGCGTTTTGCACGCTCTGCAGATTCTTTGTCAATCTTCCAAGGTATTCTTCGCGCGTGCAGACGTCGCTACGGATCAAGAACAGATCGTCAAAATAGCTCGTTATTCCCTCTGCGATCCAAAGTTCGCGGATGAACTGTTCCTTTTCATAGTCATATTCCAAAAGAGAGCGTGGACGTAACCGCCGGACGTTCCAGGTATGAAAAAACTCGTGGCTTACCAAGGCCAGCCAGTTTACATATGCGTCTCGTTTTCGCATTGTCCAACGACTGCACATCAGTACGGTTGAATTATCATGCTCTAGACCACCCCCACACTCAGTGTTCAGATTTAGAATCCAGTATTGCTGGTAAGGTATCTCACCCCAAAACTCATGTTCAGTTTGAATGATTTTGGCTATGTCGTCGACCGCCCGATCAACATCCCAAAGATTGGCTGCCCCTACGTTAGCCAAATAATGTACGTGACTATTTACTTGGAAACGAGCAATCGGAAAGTTTCCACAAACTACTGGCGAATCAACCAATTCATCGTAGGTCGCAGCTTCATAGACTCGAACTTGGCGAGTCTGAGTTGAAGATTCAGGCAAAGAGGTAGCCACATCCGACCAATCAGTTGCCAACTTCAATTCCAAGGTAATGGGCTCATTCTGACGACCTTCAATCCAAGGGAAGGTCGCAGCTCCGGTAAGGAAACCAAAATTACCCTCAACCCAGTTCGTCCGTACCGACATTTCACGACAATAGAGGCGATACTCAACAAGAATCCAGTTTAGTGAATCTAGAGATTGCTCGGTTAGTCCGTCAACGACTCGCCAACGATTCTTGCCTTCACGCTGTAACGCCAGGGGACGAGAGGAAAGTTCTTGAGAAGGACTTACCGTGCGAGCCGAAATCGCTTCAATATTTCGGGTATATTCACGTACCATGTAGCTACCAGGTGTCCAAACGGGAAACACCAGCGTCATGTTGTTGGAACTGCCCTGTGGGATCCAAAGTTGAACGTCGACTACATGATGATTGGGTTCCGAAAAATCTACTCGGTAATGCAATGAATTCGGTTGTGAAGTGGGTGGATTGTACATTTCAATTTCAAAGACTTAGACTGGTTCATCAAGAGATTGGGGAGGATTGTGAGCAGCGCTAACAAATTTGCTTGGTTGCTGGTGTGGTTGCTTGCACAGACAACGATTGTTTGGGGAGCGGGCAAGCCCAACATCGTATTGTTGATCGCTGATGATTTAGGGTATGGGGAACTTGGTTGCCAGGGCAATTTAGAAATTCCGACACCCCATATTGATCAATTGGCTGTCGAAGGTGTTCGCTGTACACAAGCCTATGTGACAGCTCCCAATTGTAGTCCCTCACGGGCTGGATTGATGAGTGGGCGAACTCCCACAAGGTTTGGATACGAGTTCAACCCAATTGGAGCCAAAAACACTTTGCCGGACGTGGGCTTTCCTATCTCAGAACCGATGTTAGCCGAGTACCTGCAAGAGAACGGATATGTGACGGGTCTCATCGGTAAGTGGCATTTGGGGGGTACGGCAGCATTTCATCCAATGCGACGTGGATTTGATGAATTCTTTGGCTTTCTTCACGAGGGACATTTCTATGCTCCACCGCCATGGGCTGACACCCTGACCATGCTACGACGCAGAGTCTTGCCGGATAACAGCAGTCAGCGATATTGGGCTAGCGATTCTCTGCTCTATTCTTCGCATATGGGACACAACGAACCCCCATACGATGCTGATAATCCAGTCTTACGATCAAGCCAAAGTTGGATCGAAAACGAATACTTGACCGATGCATTCACTCGAGAGGCCTTGAGTTTCATGCAGCAGCACCGGCGCCAGCCATTCTTCTTGTGTTTGGCCTACAATGCAGTCCATAGTCCCTTGCAAGCAAAAATGGAAACGTTCACCAGATTCAATGCAATCGAGGACATTCATCGCCGAATCTTCGCTGCCATGTTATCCGATTTGGATGCAAGTGTTGGAGCAATATGTCGGCAACTGGATGAACTGAAACTACGTCAAGATACTTTGGTGATTTTTCTCAGCGATAATGGAGGCCCCACCAAGGAATTAACCAGCAGCAATCATCCGCTTCGCGGTGGAAAAGGTTCCATGTACGAAGGTGGACTTCGCGTGCCATTCATCATTCGATTCCCAGGGCAGTTGAGCGCAGGGGAGGCAAGTGACAAGGTCGTAAGCTCGCTTGATATCTTGCCGACCTGTTTATCAGCCTGCGGAGCCACTATTCCGTCTCGAGCCGAAGGACGCGATTTGTTGACTTATCTGGCATCGAATGATCAAGATCTGCCGCCCCGGGAACTCTTTTGGCGACAGGGAAGAAAATCGGCGTTTCGACAAGGATCCTGGAAACTTATTCGCAGTGAATCCGACCCTCGCAATGAAGATCGTTGGGAGCTATATAACATAGGAGCCGACATCAGTGAACAACGTGACTTAGCAAGTGTTGAGTCTAGCAGAGTGCAACATATGCGAGCACGATGGACTGAAATCAACAGCGAAATGTCTGCCCCACTTTTTCAATGACTGACAAACCTCGCGTTAGTTCATTCTTGCAAATATTAACACGATCTGTTCGATCGCCCCTAACAGGCAGCAGCCCAGATGTATACTCTGACGCACAGGCCTGCTTGTGTTTGGCAGGTAGCCTGAGCGTGTTAGCGGCGGCTGCCTGCCTAGAAGTCGATCTGGAGGGTGCAGTCTACATTAGGTCGTTACACACTCGTCTTCCAGAGACGTGTTTTACATTTTTCTGGCTAGGTTTCGAGTGTCCCGGATGTGGATTAACCCGAGCTATTGTTCAACTTTTGCGTGGCAATTGGTTTTCCGCATGGCAATACCATATGGCCAGTTTTCTTGTGCTGCCGTGGATTCTGTTGCAAATTCCGATGGGAATTTGGCAAGTAGGCATGCGAAACTTCAAGGCTCAAGAATGTTTGAGAGAGT
>JAGQOY010000058.1 GCA_020427005.1 Planctomycetales bacterium | reverse complement strand
AGGCTTGGGAGCCCACGATTCTGATTTGTTGTTCTTGCGGCTGATTGAAGATGTCTATTCACTTTGAATACTGGGATAATCCGGACCCGGATGAACCTCCAAAAAAAGTATGGCTTTTGCGAAATCAATCCGTTGTTGTCGGTAGGAGTTCTAGTAATGACGTAGCAATAAGTTCCGATCCCCAGATGGCGGATCGGCACTTTGAAATAACCGACGATGGTAAAGAATGGAGAGTTCGACCCGGCACCGCAATGATTCGGGTCGACGGGCTACATTGCTCATCGGGCTTTGCCAAGTTGAGCACTGGCTCAGTAATTGAAGCCGGACGAACGCGATTTAGGGTTGTGAGTATTGCTCGGGAGCTGGAACAACGAACTCAGGAGGCCCCCCCTGAGCTGCCACCTGTGATTGTCCAGCGTAGTGCCGATTTAAAATTGACAGCCGTGTGGGAACCTGACCAGATTCCCAATCTTATGGAGAAGATCTTCACAGGCATGTACTGCTATGCGTTAGTCAACTACAAATTCCTTGCGGGCCGGATCGAGGAGATTCCACTATGCGGGGAAGATTTGTTTGAACATGCGCCCGATGAAGTCAGAAAAGAGAACTCGCTTGGGCTCGTGGAAATTTCCGAGGACATTTTTTATCAAGACGCAGTTAGTTTTTTGGAGGCAAGTCGCCAGGATGGTTTGATCTTCTTGGTCTCGGAGTTAAACTCCGATCAACTCAAACAGCAGATGAGCATCTTGTGGGCGTGGTATCGTCGCCCGAGCGTTCTTGATTTCCATCTCCTCAACGGCACGGAATTCCTAACCGAAAAGCTGCTCGAGCCGGTCTATTGTGTTTGTATCTTGGACCCACAAGACGATAGACAACTTCACTGCTTTGCAAACTCGAGATCAATGAATGAACTCGAACTCAAGATGGCGTTTTAGAACCTGACTATGATATTCTCTTATTGCGACGATTAGAGATTAATGGTAAGCCAATGAACACTCATCGAGATCCTTTCCCTGTGATGTCTTTCATTCGGCCATCGCAACAATACTTGGTCTTCTGACGAACTATTTTCGACAAATCAAATGTCGGCGATGTAGTTAGAGCTCGTCCTGATCCTTGTTCATCGAATGCGACTCTAGCTGGTGATCCCCAATCCAATTAACTGATTAGACTGTCATGGCCCTGAATCACGCTAACCGCAATTTGCATCTCGAGACCGTATTGGGAACAAATGCCATTCACGTGACCAAGCTGCGTGTGGACGAAGAAATGTCAGGAATGACCTGGATGCAGTTAGAATTGCTATCCGATCAAATAAACATCGATCCGAATTCCGTCATTGGTACGAACGCCACGATGGCAATTGAATTTTCGGATGGTGAATGCCGCTACTTCAATGGGTACTTTCAGAGCTTCTGTTCACTTGACGAAAATGATAAGGGGTTGCGTTACTACAGAGCAACCATCGTTCCCTGGTTGTGGTTTCTTACACAAACCAATGACTGCCGGATTTTTCAGGATCAAACAGTTGTCGAGATACTTGAGAAAGTTTTCAGCGACCTCGGTTTTACAGATTTTGATATTGGCAAAGTTGTCGGCGAGCATCCGAAACGCGAGTACTGCGTGCAGTACCGTGAAAGCGATTTCGAATTTGTTTCCAGGTTGATGGAAGAAGAGGGCATATTTTACTTTTTTGTCCATAGCAACGGTAACCATGTGTTGCATTTAGCAGATTCGTCGATCGCCTATCAAGAATGCAGTGAGTCGCCGGTCGATTACCCGCGCTCGGAGTTGATCAGTCACACGATTTCGCCTCACATCACTAGCTGGGAGCACAAATACCAATTTCGCCCGGGTGCTTGGGCACACACGGACTACAACTTCAAGGCACCCCGTACAAAACTCATGGCTACGGAAAAGTCACTTGTTGGATTTCAGAACGCCAAGAGCTTTGAAGTCTACGACTACCCAGGAGAATACGAGTCCAAGAATACGGGCTCTTCGCTAGCACGACTGCGCATGGAGGAACTTGAGTTAGATCACGATGTGGCACACGGCACTAGCGTTTGCAAGTCGTTTGCACCTGGGTTTAAGTTCAAGATCGGTCAGCATCGCGTCAGTAGTGAAGCGGGCAAGTCGTATGTGTTTCGCAAGCTGATTCATTTTGCTGAAGAGCAGAATTATGAGTCGGGGACTCCGACCGAAGGTTTTGGCTATACGAATCAATTTGAGTGTTTTCCGGAAAAGACAAATTTTAGGCCGGCGAGAAATACGCCCAAGCCGATCATGCGGGGCTGTCAAACGGCCGTCATCACGGGTCCTCCCGGGGAAGAGATATATCCTGATGAGCATGGCCGAGTGAAGGTTCAGTTCCACTGGGATCGCGAGGGCAAGTACGACGACAAGAGCTCGTGTTGGGTAAGGGTCTCACAGATGCATGCAGGCAAGGGCTGGGGCTACATGGACATTCCTCGCATCGGCGAAGAGGTAATCGTAGATTTCTTAGAAGGCGACCCAGACCAACCAATCATTGTCGGCCGCGTTTACAACGGGGACAACAAACCGCCCTTTAGTTTGCCGGACGGAAAGACGCGACGTGGAAACACCACCAAGACTTACAAAGGTGGTGGATACAACGAGATGACCATGGATGATACTCCTGGCAAGGAGCAGATTCGCATCCATGGCCAGTACAACATGGATTCAGTTGTTGAACACGACGAAACGCATACGGTCCATAACAACCGAACCAAGCAGATCGATGTAGACGAAACAATGACCATAGGCAACAACCAGCAATTGTCGGTGGGTGTCAACAAGACTGTGAATATCGGTTCCAATCACAGCGAGACCGTTGGAGCCAATCAAACGATCAACGTGGGTACCAACCAATCAACAGCTGTTGGATCTAACCAGTCCAACGCAGTCGGTTCGATGAAGAACGAAACGGTTGGCATGATGAGCAATGAGTCGGTAGGGATAGCAAAAACTACTAATGTAGGTGCTGTCTATTCGATCATCTCCGGCGCAGCCATGAATACTGCCGTCGGATTTATCAGTGCCGAGGAAGTGGGAATGAAGAAATACACCTTGGTTGGATCGGAATACAAAATTACCGCTGGAAGCAAATTCGAGATCAGCTGCGGTGGAAGTAGCATCAAGATGGATTCTGGAGGCAACATAACTATCGAAGCCTCTAGCCAAATTGTGCTCAAAGGAGGCGGTGCAACGATTGTTATGAAGGGCGGAATTATTGATTTAAACTAGAGTGGAGCAATTGCTTTGGACCTAATCAACCGAACTCCATTCAGTCCATTTGTTTTTGAAGCACTGGACATCGAGGGCGACCGCAGCACGGTAATTGCGCTGCGTGGTACTTTTCGAATTCAGAGTCAGTCCGTTCTCATTCCGATCGCGAATCAGCGTCCATGTATCATCGCAGATCGTTATTCGGATAAACCGGGATGTTCCGTCCTGATTTCTGAAAGCGATCTAGTTCCAATCAAACACAAAATCGACGTTTTTATTAATGGGAACGCTGTCGCAAGTGCGGGGGTAGCTAAACAACAGTGGGAATGCGGTCTGTCTATCGGGGGCAACACTCGACTTAGCTTAAGTGTTACTGGCCCCAGACAATGGGTTTACGGCATGTTAACGGGCTGGCAACTTAGTAGACCCGATTCAACAAAAATCGTGTCACTCGATTATTCAAACTGTTTCGGTGGAGTGGTCGTGGAACCAGGTGGAACGAGATTATCATTTGAGGAAAACCCAATCGGTTGCGGCTTTACCACCAGATCATTGCGTAGATCGAATAGAGAATCCGTTCGAGCGCCACAAATTGAGACTCCTTCCGAGCCAATAAATGAAATAGAGAGAAACTATCGACCTGTTTGCTTTGCTCCGATCCCTAAAGCTTGGCCTCAACGGCTCAAAATGGCTGGTACATACGATGACAACTGGATAAAAGATCGGTGGCCAAATTGGCCGCATGACTTCGACGCCACTTATTTCAATGCGGCTCACCCTGATCTACAGCTTGACGACCTCAACCCGGATGAGAAGTTCTTGATATCGGGCATGCATGAAAACGGACAAGTCACGTTTCGCCTACCCGCTTACGAGATTTTCGCTGAAGTTCGTGATGAATTCGGAACTTCTGATGTCGTGATGCATTGTGACACCGTTGACATAGACATGTCGAAAATGGAAGTTGGTCTAGTTTGGCGTGGTGTTGATCTCCGAATGGCACCTGTAACGCGAGTTTCTCTGAGCATATCCGGTGAGGGAGTACGATTCCATGCCGGATGAAGCCGCTCGCAAAAATCTTGAGGCCTACGTTGCTTCGATACTCCCTGACGTGTGCAAATCCCCTACTGCGCCAGTACCCTATCCGGTGATCATCGGTACGCTCGACAATTCGATGCGGACGGAGTCGACCGTTCGATTCACATCCAACGAAGCCTTTCATGCCATGAGTCGAGTAACGATGGTTACGGGCGATGAAGCAGGTGTCGGCGGTGGCGTTAAGTCCATGAAAAACGTTGGTTATTGCATGCCAACAAAATGGAGTTCTAACGTGCGAACCAAAGGCGACTGGTTGGTGATGCACGATGTCGAATTTGAAATGAACTGCCTTACACCGGATTCTCCCGGGAACACGAAAGGCAAATTGATCTATGTAAAATGTACTGCTGCAGCTGCTATTACGCCTGCGGGTGAGATCGTTGTCGACAAGCCAAGCGAAGAAGGGAAGTCCAATAGCGGAGCGCCATCCACGGAATCCCCCGAATCCAGTGGAAGTAGCGGGGGTGATGATGGTGGCGGTGGTTCAGACGATAACTCCACAGGAAAGCCGGCAAGCCAGCAACCTGACGATAGCTCGCTAAGTGAAGAAGAGAAAAAGGAACTGGAGGACCTCAAACGCCAGCAAGAAGAAGCTGAAAAAGAAATTGAGCAATTAAAAGATTTGGCAATTGAAGCGGGCAAAGCGCTTGATCCAACGCCAGCCTCGGATCTGTACGACATGATCCAGGCACTTCAGGCAGGGAATATTGGCGCAGCTGTCGTCGCAGCCGCTTTCGTGCTGCTGTCCCTTTCTCCTTGGAAACTCCTGAAAATGGGCCGGGGTGCAGTTAAGCTCGCCAAGATCATGAAAAAGCTGTCCAAGCTGATGGACAAGCTGAAGGCGTTGAAGAAAAAGATCGCTGAATTAATGAAGAAGGGTGCGTCCAAAGCGAAGAAAACGATTCGAATTTCAAAAGTAATTCCACCTAAGGTCCGAGACGTCCTAGACAAAATTCGTAAAAAAAATGGGGCACCTCCCAAAGGGCATAAGGGCGGCAAAACCTTTGAAAATGACGGCCGTATGGACAAAGCAACTGGAAAGCCAGGTGAGATTCTTCCAAAAACAGATGCAGATGGACGGCCTATTACATACAAAGAATACGATGTAAATCCTTATCAAAAGGGAGTTGATAGAGGTCCC
Organism: Planctomycetales bacterium; assembly: GCA_020427005.1. GTDB lineage: Bacteria > Planctomycetota > Planctomycetia > Pirellulales > Pirellulaceae > Aureliella. The sequence goes on along the minus strand of JAGQOY010000058.1, from coordinate 30,321 downwards.
GAACGAATCGTAATTGGCAGCGACGGAAACGCCTACTACACGTCTAATCATTATCAGACCTTTACCCCAATAGACTAATCCCGATAGGGATAGAGAGTTCGCATGTACACCGCAACTAAGGATGAAATGCCTCGTTTATTGTCACAATTGTGTTTACCTGGGACATTTATTTCGATATTGAACGCAACTAACATGCGCACTCTTGATGGACTCTTTCAAGAGTTTAAAAAATGCCTGCGGTTCCCAGAATATTTTGGAAATAATTGGGCTGCATTTGATGACTGTGTTACAGATCTCGACTGGATTGATGCTACGGGATTTGTGCTAATCGTTGAGCATGCAGAAAGCTTGCTCCTATCCGATCAACCTGAGATTACTACATTTTTACGACATTTGCACGTTGCTAAAGTGTATTGGGGTAAACCGATCCATGACGATGAACCATGGGATCGTGACTCGATGCCTTTCAGTTGTATTTTGCAGTTTGATGAGAATTCGCAAGAAATGGACTTTGTCAAAAAATACAGCCAACATTTGTGTAATCCAGATCTAGAGTAACCGACGTCGGCGAGGTGGAGCCACTGCCTGTGCCAGTGCTCTTAAAGGATGGTTGCTACAGTCTGTTGTACAAACGCAACATCCTCGTTGAAAAACGAACTAATATAATTGGTGCCACCCACGTACGGGTGGTCGGCCAGAATCGTTGGTTGCTGATGCTCAGCGGATTGGCAATCGATTTCATCGTGGGCAACGCAAGCTTGAAACATGTTTCTCGAGTGGCAGATAGGCAAGCGACTTGGAAACGCGAAAAAACGCGACTGGAAATTACAGTTGTAACTAGTTCCCGGCTACCGTCACGCGGATCCTACAATTGCGATTATTAGTCTTGTGATCTTGCCCCGCCTTACTTGATGATCCCTTGGTGAGTGTTCGGGCCAATTAGTTCTCAGTCTTGATTTTTGCAAAGTAACGCCACCTTTCGATAGTTGCCATGCACCCTATTCTGATTTGCCTTGCCGTAAAGCGTGGGTGGCACCAAACAGGATCCAAACAGGATTAGGCAGCCGTTTTAGCTGAAGTTTCTGGGGAAGTTTCACCCATAGACTACTGGCTTCGCGTGATTCATGGGTACTCAGCATTAGCGAAATTCTAACTAAGACTTCGACCCTTGATTCGCAACGTTGTCGTTTGGCATTGATCTTCCGTTGTCACTTCCGATTTACTCTCAGTGAGCACGAATTTTTCTCATGGCCGCGAATGAATTCACGACGTTGCGAGACATAGCCGAGTAATCGTTGTTTCGCTTCCAGCTGTTAGTCGTGGTTCTCTCCGTGACCTCTGTGACTCCGTGTTTAATTGTCCCGCACTGGAGCCCCTGGCTCTGTCAGTGTCTTCATAGGATGAATCTTAATGATTGAACTACCACCAGAACTTCCTGGATTGAATGCTCTGAAACAAAAGGGATTTTGATACATACACACTTGAATAAAGCAAGAAGCTCTACCTGTTGAGCGACTAATCAGCCAAAGAACACTGGTGGAACCAGTGGCACCCAATCTAAATCAGGATGGTAGAGCCGGTGTCGTAATTAGATGGTCGACTTTTGTTCAAAAATGATGCCGGACGCTACGCGTCTGTTTTTTTGCCAGATGGACCGACCACAGAGTGTTCGGCAACTGAATGTTCGGCAGCAGGAACGCTGCTTCGAATCCTGCCCAAATCAAGTTGCTAGAGAAAGATGATGGTATATTGCTCACTTCGCGTTATGAGCAGTTTACGAGGTTGCAGCATCCATTCACTCGAGGGCTTGACAATGAATTCCGACGCTACCAACACACCTGAAGAATCGCTGGTTGAAGCTGAATCTCCCTTGATAGATCCAGCTAAGGCCGAGGCATTGTTCGCGCAGCTCGTCAAACAACAGAACCTTCCGTTAGGATTGTTAGCCGGATTCGTTGCAGCAGTCCTCGGTGGTCTTGCCTGGGCTGCAGTGACCATTGTTAGTGGTTATCAAATCGGTTGGATGGCCGTCGGAATTGGCTTTCTGGTCGGTTTTGCTGTTCGACTGGCAGGAAAAGGGCTAACCAAGTCCTTCGGCTTCGGTGGAGGACTATTGGCCTTGCTGGGTTGCTTACTGGGGAACCTCCTGGCTGTATGTGGCATGCTTGCACAAGAATTGCAACAACCGGTATTGTCGACAACACTGCAGATCGTCTTAAATCCGCCTGCCGCCATCGAATTGATGAAAATGACGTTTAGCCCCATGGACCTGCTTTTTTACGGCATCGCAGTCTTCGAGGGCTTCAAATTCTCCTTCCGTCAGATCGACGATAGCGAGTTGAATGCGATGCTTGGCTAAACAACGATCAGGCACGATGCTGACTTGCCAAACTCAGGCGCCGTCCAGCCGGGAACATACAGATCGACTGGCATGGCACAACCTTCAAATGGAAATGGCCTATTTTTCTAGGATCCTGCTGGTGACCTCGAATTCCTTTGACAACAGCAGCGTTGTTGTTGAAGGGTTGGCGACCGCGATCATGGTGCGTCGACTCCAAGGGGAGCAAAATAGGACTCCGGAAATTGTGGCACCGAAAAGTCGAGAGCAAATTTCAGTCCCCTGCGCATCGATCATCGCCATGATTGAGGATGGCCAATAGCAGGGCAAATGGCCATCCGGTTCAGAGAATCCTTCCACTCCCGCTCGCATCATATCGCTAGCCGCCTGGTTCAATGTATCTAAGGAACTTCCCAACAATGCTAGGCAGCCGTCCGACTTGCAAAGCCTGGGAAGTAGCGGACGCATTTCCGCAGAAGCACAAAATTGCTGCCAGGAACAAACCGTGGGCGAAAACCGAGCTGCTTGGTCTAGCGGTAACCAATCAAAAAGAGGATTTAGAATATCCGGTGGAGATTCCACGCGGATTTTTAGTGGATGGAGCAGCAATGTGATCGAGCAGTTCATCGCCAGGGCATCCACTACCATCGCGAAACTATCTGCTGCATCTTGATAAGTTTGCCGCCTGAGAATTTGGAAATTGCTGACCGAACAATCAACCGGCGCCTTGGGAGCGAAAACTGGCGATGGATTGTTGATGACACTTGATTCCGTCAACGGGTTATATCGCCGACCGGGCGAACCTGCCGGCAAGGGGGAGAAGGGCATTTGCCCACCCCAACCTGGATTGGCCAATGGCTTGGACTTTTCCGAAAGGTCCTGCTGATCAAATGGGAGCGCACCCGGATCGAGACTGAGTGAGCCTTCAATTGGACTGGAGCCGCGAGGCGCGCTTGGACTCGGCGGCCAATGAATAGCAGGCGCTGGCATTTCAGGTGATTTGTGTACACCCGGTGACTGGGGATTTTCAGGCTGAGATGAATCAAAGACTGGAACTGCAAAAACTGGTTCGGCAGGCACAGGTGGCAATTTATCTTGCTCAGAGGCGGTTCCACTGCCGGGTCTGGGCTCGATGAATTCAACTATAAAAACGGTTTTACCAGCTCGAAAACGATCGCCTTCTCGAAGTTGCCACGTATGAATACGATCCGCGTCCAGCCAAGTACCGTTGGTACTACCTCGGTCACGCAACTCTGCACCACCCCCAGTATTGGAAATCTCAAAATGAACACCAGACATGTGTTCATCATCCGGGAACGAATGTTGTGAGGCATTCGTTCTGCCAAAGGTGGTGGTTTGATTGGGTTCAATTGCAAATGAGTCGCCGGTGCGCGACCCTTGAACAACTGTTAGCAGGATATTCACGTTAGCTTTCAAAAGTTCGCCAAAGAATCAAGACAATTGTACAAAACACCCAATGGGGCGTACGTACTGGGCAGAACGCAAAGTCTACCTTCAACTTTAGAGTCTGATTGTTAGTTTATCGCCCGGAGTGGCCAAATTTTAAAGGCAAGATGGTGAAATTGGGGCCTGAAGCCGATAAACCACAAGAGCAAGGACCTGATGCACGTAGTTGGCACTTTTCCTGGCCTGTTCTCAGTGCCGAAATGATCCCTTGGTAAAGTCGAGAAGAATGGAGTCTTCCGAATGCAAAGGTCTCAATGGGTGAAAACCGCTGGGTTGTTTATGCTGGCATTCCCAAGCATCGCCTGCGCGCAAAATAACATTTTCTTTCTCAAGCCGGCTCCGGTAGTCCCGACTGAAGCACCAGCGGAGGATATTTCCATCCGCTGGAATCAAATGCAAGCTTTTACTAGTGACACTATAAAAACTGCCAGTCCAGTTGGAACGGTGTTATCCTGGGAGCAGCTGTCGAGTAGTCGGAATATGTCACAAGGCATTGCGGCGTTTAAAACCGAATTACCGCCGGATACTCAAACACGTTCGCCCAGCAATGGCTCTATGCAGCATATTTGGTCTTCGGTTGCAGGCCCTGCAATGGAAAGCCAACCGTTAGCTCCCCTATCAGACAATTCCATCGCTAATTTGTGGACGAAGGAATATCACCCTCAGCCCTTACACGACGACTCCACGGTAGCACAGCTTGAACCCATGGAGATATCGATTCCCTGGAGGGTTGCTTCAAGCCCCCAACCAGAGCCCCTACTGTCTTCAAGAATTCCCAGTTTGTTGGAAGCAGGCCCAGCGGTGAGAGCCAATGTGGAGACATCCGATCTGCTATTCACTCGACAAGCATCGGCAGCCAGCTTTAGCACGCAAATGAATGCGCCTGCTACTTTGCCGAATGGAACACGTCCAACCATCGACCCAATTGTCGAACAACCAGCCACCGATGTTCGCCTGACTAGCAGCACGTTCAATGGAGTAGTCACGCCCTCTGAACTGGCACTAACGAAGACGACGCACGTTGCTGGCGCTCAAACGGATGCCGAGAAAATAAGCGCTTCACAAAATGCGGCACAGCCCCTGGTTGCACCTGAGCAACTGTCGAGTAGGAAGTCTAAGGCGTCTGAGCTGCCCAGTAGTGTTCAACTTCTAGAGATGGAGGCTCAGCCTGCGTTAACTGTGATCAATTTACAGTCAAACGATAACCTAGTGGATGCGATTCCCTCAGATTCCCGTTCACAAACAACGCCAAACCAAACTAATTTCTCTTATGTGTTGCAAGACCTGAGAAATGCTGTTCCAGCCCCTCTAGCGAGTTCTGAACCGACCCAGCCGATCAACGTTTTGCCAATTGATCGTCTGTTACCGACTCACTCAACTAGTGGCGCATACGATGTGGCTGCAATGACCGGACCTATGAGGAATCCCGGAGAACTGTTTTCTCGACTTAACATCGACAATGATTTTCGCGATCAAGTGGGTATGTTAGGCGAGCCAGTGCGAACGGACATGGATGAAGCTGGATTTGTTACCAACTGGGACTATCAGGCATATGCGTGGGTAAACCCCAATTTGGGATATAACACGCTCTACTTCGAGCAGCCGAATTTAGAACGCTATGGAATTGGCAGGCATAGATATTTGCAACCGATTTTCTCTGCCGCGCATTTTTATGGCACTGTTTTCGCGATGCCTTACAAAATGTTTGTAAAGCGGCCTTGTGCATTGGACCACTCACTAGGGCATCAACGACCAGGAGATTGTGCACGCTACCAGGGATCGGATCTGCTTTCGCATAGTTATCCGGCCAAGGCTGTGAGCTACTTTCATAAATAATCAAGTGTCGACTAATTAGCCGTACCTAATGATGATCTGCGAGCCGAAGCCAAAATGCCTCGCGTAGCACTCGAGGCCTGGCCGCTCACGCGTCATGGCTCACATCCAGTGATAATCCCAGTTCACCATCGCGCGCGTTCTCTTGCCTATCCCTTAGCGTTTGAAAAGCCGTTCTGTGTCGATGGGATTGAACTCAGTTCGCGACAAGACTCCCTCCTCGGTAGCTTGCTGTAGCTCTGCCACGGTCGTCAAGTAAATTCGGACTGCCCGTAACCCAGGTAATATCTGAAACCGATGGGACTCTCTGTTTTGATCATAGTAGAACTCGCGGTTGGCAGTCTCAAAATTCTCACATACGGTAACCAATCGCTGTCCCATGTTGGGTGTACCATCGTATGAGATTTCGGCGGCAAGTTCCCGTCCGTTGTACTGCAGCTTGACGCTACCTACACTCAACTCGTGTACTTGGGGTGTTTCATTCTGCTGGACGTTGAGTGAACGAACAAAACGATTCGGAGTATTGTCGCTACTCCAAATTCGCAGGTAGGCAAGCCGAGAGCTTGCAGTTGGCTCGCTTTCCCAAGGTACGGAATTGAATCGGCTGCGGGGGTAACCAAAGCCTTTAAGAAAACTATGGTCTGCAAGCAAGTAATTGAAACTGGACTCGAAAGTCGGGCTGTCAGATAACTCCGCCACAAGAAACTTGGGGCGAGGCGTGAAGCTTGCTGAATCCGAGTTTACAAGATTAAGAGCGAGCTCTATTGACTTGCTGGGCTGATCTAGTTGTCCGGAAGATAGATTGCGCTCAACCTCAAGCAAGAGCTTGGCTGGGGATGCCTGACCAGCTTGCGTGGCGATTCCTTGATAGCCGCCTCTCGAATTGTAAGCAGGCTGCTGAAACTGAAATTTACCGTCCTCTAGGCTTAGGTGAATCTCTTCGCCTCCTTCGAGCACCATAGAGGTAGTCGTAGTTCGGCGCAAACGATGACTGGATACGGCGATTGAAATATCTGCTGGCAACGCCGATTGAGGGATGTGTGTTTTGCGTCCAACGACTTGTGCTTGCTCGGAAGGCGTGTTGCCTGCTATTGGCGTAAAGCTGACCTGATACTCAACTCTTGGAATGGATTGTTCAACCTGTTTCAGCAGATCGACTTTGTTATCGAAATAGTTGATGTTCTTCAGTCCCTGTCGCAGCTCAGCTTTCCCATTGTTGTAGATCTGAGTTGCTTGTTGCAGGGCAGTAGAACTTAGCCGCTGCTGTCTTGTCCATTCGTCAAAATAATCAAAGTGAAAAACATTGACAGTCGCGCGTGAATTGGCAATTGCTTTATCGACACTTACAAAGGTCTCAGTGCGACGTTTTTCACTTTCCGTTCCTGGGCCACCTGAATCAAGTGCATTAACTCCGTCCGTAAGCACAAACACGTAGCTCTGATCTGCTGAATAGGACTGCAGCAATTCCGTGGCATATACAATGGCATTATAAAGTGGTGTGTCTCCTGTGGGTGTAAGGGTCGTAATGATATCTTGTAATGACTGCTCCCAGTTCTCATCAAGTACGCTAACCTCTCGAGTTCGATAGACCCGGAACTCTTCCCGCTCCACCAGCCCTTGAATCGAAGGAGACGGTTGATTCATTCCGAACAGAATCAAACCACAACGAACAAGTGCTTCATCACCATGATATTCTCGCAAACGTCCAATAATTGTAAGAGCGGTCTCTTGTACCGCTTTCATCAGACTGCCCTCAGGGGGAAGTTCCATTTCCATGGATTTGGAGCAATCTATTAGCAACAAAGCGGTGACTTCGGCTTTCTTTTGGGGCGGCGCAAATACGATGTTGGCTCCATCGTAGCGTTCGGCCTGCAATGACAGTTGCAGTGGAGGTTTGGGTTTTTCCCAATCGATTGAATCTGTGATCGAGTTCCCACGGACGACAAGCCGAATCTGTGGAGCAATCGCCCAATTCGAAGCGTCTAATCTGCTTTGACGGTTGGCTTTGTCGACGTTTGACAGATCGACGGTCCACGAATCTCCGTGCGGGGACCAAGACCTCTTCTGGGAGGCTAACAGATAAACGTCGGCAATCGCAGGCCAGGATTCGCCGTCCAATTCGGTATTCAAATTGTTAGCCACTCGTAGCTGTAAGGATTTTAGACTGGCAACTCTCTTGGCTCTCGACTCTCGCATGGTTTCTTGTAGTTGAGCAAGTCGTGGTCCAACAGCATCCAATTGTTGCCAAGGCCGGGCGATTTCGTAATTTGATGCCCAGGAATCAAAAAGGAAGTTTTCATCTCGGATGGCACCATTTCCCCAGCCAGCATTTACAAGCCGACGGGTCTGATATTCCTGGCGTTGTGATTCTGCCAGACACCATCGCTGCCAAACTGCCGACCATGGCCAGGCATCGACTACACCTTGAGTAGTTGGTGTGGTTTGATACAGAGAAGGAAAGCTACCGTAGCACGGGGCATAGACCCTTTGCCAGAATGTGATCCAAGGTAGCTCAGTCACAGACGTAGAATCGGCTGTCGGCGTTGCTGGGAAAGTCTCTTGCACAACTAGCTGATTCCAGCTTTGGCGAATATCGTGATCAAAGATCGCTTGCCATCGATCTCGAACACGATCATCGGGTAGAAATCCCAAGAATCGTTTCATAGACTCTTGATAATAGTCCTGCGTTACAAGCTGCCGCTCCAATTCACGTTCTTTGACCTCACCGCTGTGATCGCCAGACTGTGTATTTGGGTTGGCAGAATTCTCGTTCAAGAACGCGACGCTTCGCTCCCGCAGTTTGCCGCGATTTTCAATCGACAGCCAAGGGGTCGGCACTTGTAGTAGCAGCCTATTCCTGCGAAACAACTCGGGTCCAAGTGGAGCGCTCAGGCATTTACTCACATAGTCGTCAAAAGCCAAGCGGACGTTTTCTAATGTCGCCGTGAGACGTTTTCCGTCAGAAATAAGGTCAGCCACATCCGAGGAAAAATCTTGTTCGAGTCCAATGAATTGCTGTTGCATCGAATGGGCAAGCCCAGCGCATTCCCCCAATTTGTCAAGCGTATCTGCAGCGGTGATGCGATCAGGTAGTTGACTCTCTTCCAGTATCCAAGCCAGCCCCAGTGGAGTCCAATGCAATGCATCATCCAATGCATCATAACTAGCTTGTAACTCAAGAACTTGCGATTGCAACAATGAGAGCGACCGAGCTACGCGTTGGAAATTTTGGCGTGCTCGATCCCACTGTGAGGCCATTAGCCAATCAAATCCCAACAAGAAATCTTGTTCGATAGCATGCAGTTGCCGGTCAAGCCAGGCAGCAAGTTCGGGACGAGGATTGGTTGCCAAATGTTGCAATAGGTCGAAGGCTGTTACAGCCTGCGCGCAACATGACTTGGCCACCTCTCGATCGTCAGTCACTGAGCGCCAGTCAATATCTTCTGCCATGCGATGTAAAATCAAACATTCGACGTTACTAGGTGGCTGCTGATGTGCATACTGCAAAGCAGATCGCATGGCGGGAGGTTCAAAGGCTGCTGACATGGCACTTGGGTTTTTGTCAGCCGCAATCTGAGCATATACTTGCCAAACCAGAAATTCTCTAACACCTTCAGGCATGGCATGCAACTGACGCAGTTCTGCTGTCGCTTCAATACCTTCTGCCGGCTCCCTCCAAACTAGGTCGGTTTCGTTGGGAGTGGATTCAAGTTGCGAGCATACCCAGTTCGCGTTGTCGTCTGCCTGAGCATATTTTGATTCCTGTAATTCACCAAGAAAGTATTCTGCTCGTTGACGGTCCTCCACGAGACTTACATTGAACTCGATAATCGGTCGTTTCAGTTGATCGAAGGCGTCCTCTGCCAATTTTCGCAGCCTGGCGATGACAGGCGTCGGGAAGTGAAGCGACGCATCTTCTAGAGCAAGCAGGTTGGCTTCGATTCTAGCGTAGCCGAGCGGGTCCCAGCGGAAGGCCTCCCTATATTCCTGGTCTGTCAGACGTTTCCAAAGGTCCTCGGTATTGGGAGAGGAATAACTGCGGTTGTCTGCCGCCAAATCAGTTGAACTGCCACCTTGGGGAACTGTTACGAGCTCTAAGTTCTCAAGTCTCTTACTATCTGCGTTTTCGGATGTTATCCATTCGGGAGTTTGTAGAGCATACCGACGTTTTAAGACCGCCAGTTTTACTTGTTGGCCAAGCTGTTCTTGGAATTCAACGAGGCGAACAGTATTGGTCATGGTACGCGACTCAATATTGTTGCCGGAAAGCAACTGTTGTACGTAGTAACCAAAAAACGTACTCGAGTATTCCGCTGCTAACCAGTTTTGCTGACCGTCGGAACAAGGCAAGGTTATCAATAGATGAGAGGCGGAATCGCCGAGACTCTTTAATGCATTCCGAGTTGCAGTCGCCCACAGCAACTGGTGATCGACAAGATTTCCGACGCGAGGTGGTAATCGCAGGTCGAGGATTATCCAAGCTATGGCAGATTTTGGAACTGAAGAAGCGATATGAGCCAAAAAGGACTGCAGTGGAAGCCCCGGGTCGCCGACTCCATCTGAGAGACCACTAAAAGCGTTTACGGTTGGTGGAATAATAATCAAATTGTCGTTTGATTTGCCAGCGAATCTCGCGTAGGCTCCCACATAAAAGCCAACCACGTTGGAGTGTGGACCGCCACCTCCGCCAGCCTGCCGCCAATCGACGTCAAAATCTCGATACCACTCCTGCGCGCCGAACGCCTCCAAGCCACCGTTCTCTTTTCGGCTTGCGATGGCAGCAATATTGTTCTGGTTAACTAGTGATAGTCGGCTATTCAGTTCTGCACCAAACGGATTTGTCATCAACTCAGGTGCAGAGTATTCCTGGGGAACAATCACAACTAACGGAAGTTTGGGCGCGGTTACCCATGCTAAATAGACAGCCACACAGGTAAGACCAGTCACAACTGTCGTCATCGCTAGAACGGTTAGCCACTTGCGCAGCCCCTTTCCGGACATTTCAACTTTGTCAGTTGGCGTATCGCGCCAGCCTGGAGTTGCAGAGCTTCCTGCCGAGTTGTCACCGGATTGTCGTGGCGAATCACGATTCGGCCCCTGCCAACCACGTGGTGTAGGTCCCGTCGTTCGTCCGGGCAGAGGCGGAGCCTTTTTATCGAGTTTGGGTTTACTCCGCTTGGAATTACCATTTCCATCTTCGCGCCAATTCGACATTGCCTGCCTAACCTATCAGAATTTTTCTATCTGTCGCACAACGCAGCCAATACGTTTGCGAATCGCATTGACTACATGGGTACTGGGTATATGGGTACTGGGTATTTGGGTACGTAATCCATGATCAAGGAGTACGTGAGTACTTGGAATTCTAGATCATTTTTGGGCCTGCGCATCCTCCATTATCCATCCCAAAGACAATTCTTTTGGTCTGCGTCAGGCCTTGCAAATGAAAAGCAGGAGCGGCAAGAAGATGCATGGGTCCTTGTTGGCTGGCCACGAAATTCTTCGCGGGCCGATGCTTAACGGCGACAGGACACCAGCAAGGTAGATATCTGGGTACCAGAATTTTTCCCAGACGATGTTCTGACTAAGCCCGTAACCCAGTCAGAACACCTTGTTGTAGAAAAGAAACGAAAAAGGGACCGTTTCGGTCCCTTTGGTCTATATAGCGGTATGTTGCAGAAATTTGGCTGAAGTGTTAATTAACTTTTGGACACTAGACCCAAGCGAACATTGTTTCCAGCAGAAACGTTGAGACTCATTGGCTCCTCCAAAGTCAACAACAACCGGCGACCACCCACTTCGACTATCTTAGCCAAACTATGATTGTTCGACTCGTCGACAACCACCATCACCCAACCCGGGCCTAGGCGGTAGGCCTCAGGTAGTTGCACAAGCAATTCACCCAAAGCCGCACGGTATTCAACTGCTTTAGTGCTAACCAGTTGCTCGGGGTTCGTGATACCCGAGTTGCTGGTGGATGAATCAGGGTTGCTTGTTCGACGCGAGCTGTGAGAAATACCAAAAATATTGGTATTGCTATTTTGTTGGTCGAAGTCCGTCATGCGAAACGATATTGAATCATTGCTAGCTGCTGGATCATCCCCTTCTCGGAACCCTCCTTCAGCCTCGGTAACTGGTTTTGGCGCGATTAGTTCTTCTGGTTCGATTGGCTCTTCAATGATTGCCGGACACTTGCAGAACAGGGCTTGTGCCGCCTTGCGAATTTCTTCTTCAGGTTCCTTGAAACACCCAGCTTTGTCTTTGCCAGTAGCCAAATCCAGTAACTTGTCTTTGATCTTTTTGGTGCAACATGTTACTTCACAGCCGTTGCGACATTTGCAGTCACCGGCGGTCTTATCAAGTCCCTTTACACCGGCTTTGCGAATATCCGGGTCGCAATCTTCAAGTGCCGCCAAAAAGGCTGCTTCAACTTTGTCGTCTTTGTTGTAGCAACCGCAGTTAACTTCAGCCAGGAATTTGATGGCTTTGATCTTTTGCTTCTTTAGATCTTGATCTTGTTTGATCTCAGCTGCAGCCTTAATCATCTCCGGTTTTTTGGGATCTAGGTTGGCTGGATCGGCTATCGCTAGTACTGGAGGTTTTTTCTCAAGACCCGGAAAATTGCCGCGCCGGTTGACCCAACCGTCGCGCAATCTGGCACCTGCCTGCGGGATTCCAAGCTTTTGCCAAACCGTTGGAACCGGTGGCTGTGGTGCAATGCACCCGGTCGTTACCATGCAAAACGCTAGCAACGCTGAAAAGCGAACACTGCTTTTGAGATCCATCTCACATTCCCTTACGGTTCGCAGCCGGGCGATAGACGTTTTCGCACCGTAGCTTTGACAGAGCCACACCTAGTCCGTGGTGGTGACACTTGATAATTGGTGTATCGGAGCCGCGGTCTAAACACTTCCGAAATACACGGACAGGCGAAACATTTTACCTATCTTCACCAATCTTCGCCCGTAAGTGTCGGCTTTTGGGCCCGCTGGTCTATTGGAAGTAGCGAGTGTTTTTTTGGCGATTGCTCGCATAAGACGGAAAATTTGCGCCTAAAACCGATCCATCGAAGGCCCTACCTGCTGAATGTCCTCTCTCGTGGCCCTAGGAGTGCTAAAGTGAGGGCTCGGAAAGACAACGTCTATTCACAGGTATTTCTCAACAAAATTTCATGGCCGGCTTACCTGATCGGGTATTTGCTCGCCAAAGCGGAGGGAAAATTTGCAGCCAGTTATTCAACTCGAGGAGGTTCGCAAATCCTATGGATCCCATGTGGCAGTTGACAATTTGTCACTTACGGTTCCCGACGGCTCTCTGTATGGATTCATTGGCCCGAACGGCTCCGGAAAAACCACTACGATTCGCATGATCTTACGAATTATTCATCCGGACTCAGGAAGAATAACCGTCTTAGGTGCCGCGGCCGCGGCGGCGGCGAATGACTTGGTGGGCTATCTACCTGAAGAGCGAGGACTGTACAAGAAACTCTCTGTTAGTCGTATGCTAGGGTACTACGCGGCACTCAAAGGTATGCGACGAGACGACGCAAAACAACAGATTCGTTATTGGCTAGATCGATTCGAGCTCAGCAACTGGTCGGCCAAGCGGATAGACACTTTATCCAAGGGCATGTCGCAAAAGGTACAATTTGTCGCCTCCATTATCTCCCGCCCCCGAATCGTTATTCTGGACGAACCATTTTCCGGATTAGATCCGGTCAATGCCGAGATCATTCGAAACACTGTCCTGGAACTCCGAAATTCCGGCACTACCGTCATTTTTTCTACGCACGACGTATCTGTGGCCGAAAAAATGTGCGATTACATTTTCATGATATATAAGGGGCAAAAGGTATTGGACGGAACGCTTCCAGAGATCAAGTCCCAGTATGGTGCGGATTCGATCCGTTTGCGGTGGGATGGTCCGCGGCATGTATTGGAGAAATTGCCTGAAGTGCATCGCGCTAGTGACCTGGGAGGTTATCAGGAAATTCAGTTCCATGGAGACCCACAGAAGTTATTGCATGTCCTTCTGGCTAATGGAGCAATTCATTTGTTTGAAATATCTCAACCGTCATTGCATGATATTTTCATCCGGATTGCCGGAGAATCATTGAATGGTCCCCAACGGAAAAAGATGGTCTCCGAACTCACTGCCTCCTCAGGAGATCTCGCGTGAATAAAGTTCTAACGGTAGCCAAGGCAGAATACCTAGTAGCTGTTACCAGCAAAGCATTTTTGGTTGGCGTAATCATGATGCCCGTCTTTATGGGAGGGGCGATCCTGGTTCAATATCTAACAAAGGACCAAGTGGATTTGAGCCCGCGCAAAATTGCCGTAATTGACTATACAGGCAAGCTACAAGAGTCCATTCAGACTGCTGCTGAAAATTACAATCAGCATGGAATCTATGAGGGGGAGGGAGAGGGACGTAAACAAGTGCGGGCTGAATTTCACGTCGTCATCGATCCGCACCTTGCACAACAAGAACCAATCGAGGTCGTTCTGTCAGAACGTGTCAAGGCTCATGACCTGTTTGCATATGCAATTATCGAAGATGGAGTATTTGATCCAAAGTCTAATGGAAAAATTCGATACCATACGGAAACACCAAGCTACGATGCATTACCGAATTGGTTATCGAACACCGTTACTGAGCTTGTACTAAGTAGCCGTACCAAGGAATCGGGCCTAACTGGCGAGCAAGTTCGCAACCTGATAAGACCGGTAACGTTTAAGCGATTTGGTTTAGTGGAAACTGGTACAGGCGGAGTGATCAAGGACGCCGAGGAGGAAAACAAGGCGTTGGTGTTCGGCGTTCCATTTGCGGGCATGATGCTCATGTTCATGATGATAATGTCCGTTGCTCCTAGCATGTTAAATAATGTGCTTGAGGAGAAAATGCAAAAGATTTCGGAGTTCCTAGTTTCCTCAATTTCACCTACCCAGCTAATGCTAGGCAAATTGCTAGGGGCCCTGTGGGTGGGACTAACGTTGTCTGCCATTTATCTTGGAGCGGCCTACGGATTGGCGAATTACTTCGAAGTGACCGACAAGATTCCCGTAACCATCTATTTATGGTTCGTGTTCTATTTGGTGATCGCACTGATCATTTTTGGCTCCATATTCTCGGCCATTGGTGCCGCTTGTTCCGAGATTCGCGATGCACAGAGTCTTATGACGCCCATCATGCTAATTGTGATCATTCCAATGATGTGCATGGGGCCGATCCTAAATTCTCCCACAAGCACGTTTGCAAAAGCGGTATCACTTTTTCCGCCAGCTACCCCCATGATCATGTTCTTAAGAATCGCGATTCCCCCCGGACCAGCCGTATGGGAAATCGTACTGGGTACCGTATTGACGATTCTATTTGCCCTGGGTTGTGTATGGGCAGCAGGCAAAGTTTTTCGAATAGGCATTCTGTCTCAAGGTCAGGCTCCGTCGATAGCACGACTCATGAGTTGGGTTTTGACCAAGAATTGAGCGTTCAACTCTTAAGTGAATTGAAACAGGAATTATTTATTCTCGCGCAGAATGATGTTTGGATGACCTCCACCTCCTAAAGGTACACCAACGGAAGCTTTCCCTTCATATTCTTTTCCGCGATCATCCGTATAGGAAGCAGTGACGTCATATCGTCCTGCTTTCACATCTGTGCAGATCCATTTGTTTCCGCCAATAAACTTGGCTTCCATGCCTGAGATTTGGACTCGGCTAGGATCAATCCGGGATTGTCCGACAACGCTAATGCCAATGTTTACGATGTACGTTGTCGGAGGTGGCTCAACCGTTTTTGGCTCTTTGGTTTCCTTCGGAACTACAACCGGACGCTCGGTACCCATCCAAGTAAATGTTGCATAACGATGGTCGTCACTGAAATTTCCTGCACGATCAACCGCTCGACATACAACATGCATACTTGTGCCGGAGCGGATTGGCAGTCTGAGACTCTCCACTTCGGCAGCTTCCAACATAGTGCCCCAAGTTTGAGGTCCGCCAGTCGTATTGCCAGGCAAAGGCTTGCCTTCTTTGTGCAACCAGTCCTGAGAATCGTAGGTCCTGTCACCGTTGCTTCCAGAATCGATTGCGAAATATACTGACTGGATACCTGCTTCGGCATCTGTCAAAGTGATACTTATTTCGACAGCTTGACCCAAGTAGAGCCTTGAACCATCTGGACCATCTATTTCGACACGGCCCTTACCGGGTGGCTGCTTATCGAAAAGTAGGGACACTTCATCTAAGCTATTAGTGTCACCAGAGACAGACAGGGACAGTTTGGTCTGACCCGTCAGATTATTGCCCAGATCTGCGATATCTTGGTTGAAACTCAAATCCGTGACGGCCGCGCTGAATACAAGTTGATTTCCTTCGGGTACGAAATGCGGCGAGAATTTTCGGTCAAGAGCCCATTCTGCCAACGGTATATCAGCCAGAGATAGTATTCCACGGTTGGTCTTGGCTTCAGCAATATCTGGCAGGTCTAACCGCAGCTTACCAGCAATTTTTGCGAGACTGGCCTTTTGACCGTCGCTGACACCGTCGACACCCAACCGATTGGGAACAATCCAAACCGTTTGCCCCGCATCCATCCGTCGCTCAACCGGTACCGATTTACCATCGGCATCTAGGAGGGTCAAAGATTGTTCGGCATCAATCCAACCAAATGCTTGGCTTGCTGCATTCAAGAAGCCTCCAGAACTACTTACCGCCATCCGTTGTGCACGAGGATATTGCCCAATGGTGAAGTGGGCAACCAACTGCCGATTAGCATCCGTGTCGGGTAATTGGCGAAGACCGAATTCGATTTTTTGTGACAACTGGTCGAGGCTGAGAATCAGTGGCTTGTTTTGAAACGGCACAGGTTGGCCGTTTCCAAAGGTTACACTCGTTTCTATGGGCATTTCTTTAATCTGGTATTCATTCCAAGACACTTGCTTTCCTGCCACTTGGAATTGGCGATCCTCGACCGAGTACCTGACGTCGACCAGCTCTCGGCCAATTTCCGGTCTGCAGTTTATCCACTGAAAACTGGGGTTAGGGTCTCGCGGTGGACTAGCTCCTTCCGCAGCAGACAAAACTTCTTCAATGACGCAAAACAATCCAAATTCTCCAACCTGGAGTGGCGGTTGTTGATTCGGCGCAAGTTGAAACGCGATTGATTTTTTCTCTCCGGGCGCCAGCTGCACAGCGCCTAGTTGTAATACCGGAGGGGGCAAGCTATCACTATTCCACGCATGAAGAGTTGCAGCTGCGGCTGCATAGCTAATTGTTCCATTACCAACCAATACGCCGGTGGGGGGCATCACAGCATAGACTTTGGCTACAGCTGTCTTTGCCTCTGGAGCCTGATTTGTCAGAAAGAATTCATACCGGCTCTTGGCTTGGTGACCAAGCGCTGGGACGCGCATGGAATCAAGTATCGTGGCAACGACCCTATCACCAGCTTTGAGAAAAACTTGGTCAAGTGGAGTGCGAGTGGTGCCATTGACACAATTTGCCGATAATTCAAAGTTTGGTTTTGGCGGCATCACATGTATAGAAATGGCCTTTGCTTCATTCACCTGTGGCTCGAGTTCAGCGAGCTTCAATTCGACACGGAAACCCTCCGGCGGTAACGTGTCGGGAGCAACCTTCAACAGCCACATAAGGTCCAAGCGACCATTTTCTAGTATGGCAACCTCACTAGCTTTTCCCATTTCCAGGGGAAGACTGGCATCGTAATCGTAGATCGAAATGTAATTTGCGATATTCGGTTGTTTTATACCGGCCGCGTTATCCAACCGAAGCCAGCATCTAGTGATAGGAATGCCGTTTCGTCGCTTTACCAAAATCGGTAAGCTCGTTGCCGTGCCGCGGTCGGCCGTTATCGTCAATTCATTGGAAGCTGTCGACAACTGGAAGTGAATAGAGCTGTCCTGGCTGACTGGCCGTAATAGGGCCATTTGAAAACTCTGGCTCCAATTAGAATGAATACCCAACCCGGACAAACTGGTTTGATTCCAACCAACGGCTAGACTTACCGTACTGTCTATCTGCTGATTCCAGTCCGCTGTCTTCTCAAATAGTTGTTTACCCCAAAGATTTAGCTCTTCAGCTGATTGCTGTCCGTCCAGTGCGGGTAGTGGGGTCACAGAACCGAGGGATAAAGCGGACCGCAAGGCCGAGCACCAACCCGCTAGCCCCTGAAGCCGAACCTCTGCAGGCCGGATCAAACTGCTTAGTTCTGCAGTGGAGTTGGACAAGAATCCACCGCTAGGAGTTGGATCTTGAAATCTCTCACTGACAACAAACTTCTCGTACGCCTCGGATAGACGTAGACGATCTTCAAACGCGAGTTGAGATTCTAGCAGGAGCGTCTGGATTTCCGATTCATGATTCCAAGTAAGTTTTTCGGTGTCGTCTTCCAGTTCACGAATCTTTAGCTGTGCTTGTTCGTGTAGCTGTACCGCCAATAGGTCCATTTGATCATCTGCCCGACGTATCGAATTGCGATCCGCTTGGAGCAGCTCATGATCAAACATTACAGCATTGGAATCTTGCGGTAACCTGGCAATTACAGAGCTCAATGCTCGTGAAGAATCGACCAACTGGCTAACAACTCGGGGACTGTCGGCATTCCGCCACCACCCAAGGTGCCAGTAGGCGAGGTGCCAGGCTGTCAGGTTTTGCATTGCATCAAAATATGCACGATATTGCTGGCGCACATCCGCCCACCGAGCTTGTTCTGGTTCTGGCAGACAATCGAGGTTATTCCATGGAATTAACTCCGAAGGCAACCTCGTGGGCTCTTTCAGACGTTCTAATGCGTCATACAGAAGTCGAAATTCGGCTTCGTTAGGAGCCCCAAAGATTGCTGCACGTTCCAATCGCATGGCTTGAGATTCAAGTTCATGTAGTTGTGCAACGGCAAAATCCACCGGCGACCATCCTTGAGACCGCTGCCGCCTCAACATCTGTTCCCTTTCCGCCCAAAAGCGCAAGCGATAAGGTAGTTTGTCAAAGGCTACTTCTGCTGGTGGCAAACTAGATTTTGGGTCACTCTCGGTAGAAGGCGTGCCCGGAGCAGCCATTGGGGCGCGGTTGGTTGCAGCGGTTTTCTCCTTGACGGTAGCGTTGCCATCCGTTTCAGAGTCTTTCAGATCAGGTTCCGTTTTGTTTCCCAAGCGAGATGGCGGACCCAAACTCAACATGGGCACATTGGTGGCTAAGCTCCACGCCAAACTTGCTTGCTCGCTCTTTCCTAGAATTTGTTCCGATACCCCCTGATGAAACAGCACGGGCGTTTGTTCCCCGGCAGTTACATGATCGCAATATCGTAGAACGGCCTCGTAGAAATCAGCCAGGCTAAGAAAATCTGTACCTCTAGCATGCATGGTGTTGGTGGCATACTCGCAAGCGCTTTGCAACAAGGTTGCTTTCTTTACGCTAGAAACGTGGGCCTCCTGTAAATCGTCGGCAGCAGCAATGACCCATAACTTGGGTTGTCCAACAACAACTTGAACCTGATTCAGTGCTGACTGAATTGAATCCGCGATGTTGTTAACCATTACTCCAAACTGCGGTGCAGAACTTAGATCGCATACATCTGCCAGTACAATTACATTGCCGGCACGGACATTTGCCAGCTTGGCAAACAATTCTTGCAACGGAATTTTTGCCACACTTTCAGACCGCAACATTTCGTTCTGGTCAAAATCTCCGACTAACAGGTAACCCTTGTTTGCCTCGACCAGAACATGCCCGCGGATATAAACGATCAATGAATCACGGGTTCCGATTGCATTCCGATGCACCTGAGTCGTGAAAGCTTCGAGGCCTTGGTCAAATCGGGTCCGGCTATCTGGCAGCATGGTTTCTAGCCATTCCCAGGGCTCAAAACCACTGCCCTCAAGTTGCGAGGTAAACTCCTCTGTTGGCCAGCGCGGGTAGATTGGGGGCAGTACTATTTGCTCTTGATAATCTGGTATGCAGATAGATAATCCGAAGATTCTTGCCCGATGTTTTGGCAGCAAATAGCGAATAAGTAATCCTGTTCCCACCGCCATTATTAGCAAGAGCAGCAAAATGGAAAACCATCGGGATGATTTGGTCTCGTCCTCCTCCATCCAGTTTCGTTGAGAAGTTGCCACACTCTGACTCATACTGTTGAGTTTCCTTGCCAAGCAGATGAAGTGTTGAGTTTCCTAAGGTGGATCACAAGCAGAGTTCCAGGCATCCCATGCGAAATTACCCCTTCGCGGCGGCACCCGGTTGCTCGGCACTGTTGTTCTAGATCGCTCACGGAGTGATCGCAATACCGGTTAGTTTATTCTTTGGCTGGCTCCCTACCATAAGTTGTTGGATCTTGCCGCGATTGCTATTATAAGCCATCTTTGCGACGCGTTTTCTACTGGGGACCTGCGATTGGTGTTCCTGCCCAATTGTCGCTGATGGAGCAAGGGGCTGGGACATTGCGGTCGTTCTTTGGCACGAGCCTGGAAGGCAATTTGAGATGCGGAATCCTGCTGTCAACTGGTCAGAAGGCATGTTTCTGCGACCGCAGCACTTTCAAGCTGCAGAACGATATTGGGCAGAACGGTTATCTCACAACATAGATTTTTGCACACCCTTTTCTTATGGGCTTCAGAGGGTAGTTATTTCGTCGGAAGCTTTAGCCAATGGGTGCTTGGAACTTTCGGGTCTGCGGGCGCGTTGGCAGGACGGCACTATCCTGTGCCAAGAAGAGAATCACGTCGAACGCGTCGATTTGAAAAAACGACTTGACCCGAAATTGGGTAAACAGCCCGTGACTGCCTACTTAGCGTTGCCCATACTCCAGGATGGTCAACCAAATGTTACCCAAGACACCGGAGGCTTGTTTCGCTATCGAGAATTCTCCAGATCGATTGACGATGAGACCCTTGGAGGTAATCGTCAAGAGATCTTTGTGCGCCTGCCAAATTATCGAATTCTATTTTCTCATGAGGAAATGGCCGGCTACGACATTCTGCCAATTGCTCGGCTGGTACCCTCGCAGACAATGGACGGACAGTATCTTATCGACTCAGATTACTTTCCACCCAGTTTAACAATTCAGGCATGGCCGGATTTGGCAGGTGTGGTACGAGCCATTTACGATGTAATCGGCAGTCGCATTCAATCCCTCTGTGACATCATACAGACCAAGAACATTACTTTATCGAGCCAATCGCAAGGTGATTTAGAGAAGATTCTGTTGCTACATGCCTTGAATGAAGCCTCAGGAGAGTTGTCTTGTTTGGCATTTGCACCAGGCGTGCACCCGCTAGTTGCCTACACTAGTTTGTGTCGGATCGTCGGTAAGGTCGCTATATTTGGGCGAGACTTGGTAGTAAATGATGTGCCCCCGTACGACCACGAGGACTTGGCCAGGATTTTCAAATGGACTCTCGATAAGATCCGCAAATTGATCTTTTCGGTAAAAGAAGACGAATACGAACAACGATACTTCGTTGGTTCAGGGCGAGGCATGGTTGTTCAACTTGAACCAGAATGGTTTGGCCTGGAATGGGATTGGTATTTTGGAGTCGATCCGGTAAATATCAGTCGAGACGCCCTGCTATATTTGCTCAAAAACACAATTGATTGGAAGTTGGGAAGCTCGGATAAGGTTGAACACTATATGACGGTGCAGCAGCCTGGAGTCAAGTTGCGGCCTGTGGCTCAAATTCCCCGCGCATTGCCAAGCCGGGGAAATTGGGTGTTTTTGGAGATCAAGCGCGAGGGTGATGCATGGCAACATGTACAGGCTACCCAATCCTTGGCGATGCGGGTTAGGTCTGAGCAGATAGCTAACCTCGACTCACTTGAGGGCACGCGCCGGCTGCGTTTGGCCATCGATGGTCAAACATATGGGCTGGAGTTTGCGGTTTTTGCAGTTCGCAAGCGGGTATAACTTCTAGGTTTCTTGGTTGAGGCGTCAGTGAGTCCTGAATTCGCAAAAGCAATTGATCCCATTTTTGAGGCCACGCTCAAGTTTATTGAACGAATTGAGCGAAGCGACCGACTGGTTGCCGCGGATGAGCGTGCAACTTTGCTAAGACGAATAGATGATGCGGAAATTAGACTGGGTAGTACGCCCGATTGGCAATTTGCCAAATATGCTCTGTGTGCCTGGATTGACGCACAGCTCATCGATGCACCTTGGGACGGCAAAAGCTGGTGGAAAGATAACTGTTTGGAAAAGAAGTACTTTGGTCGTCGGGACGCGCATCAGGCCTTTTTTCAGCGGGCCCAAGAATCTGCCAATCTAGGCAGCAAGAACGCATTAGAAGTTTATTACGTGGCAGTCGTACTCGGATTCCGTGGATTTTACGCCGACCCCGACGCCAGCTATCGCGCGAACCTCATTGCCGCTTATCGTTTGCCTGATTCGATCGAGGCTTGGTGCCACGCAACTGCACGCAGCCTACAGCTGCGGCAGGGGAGACCCGAAATTCCCGAGTCCATCCAGGTAGGCGGATCTGCCAAACCGTTGACCGGTAAACAATCTGTGAAGTTGTATTCTTTGGTCGGCATTGTAATGCTAGCCATTGCCATTGCTACCGCTATGTTTGTCTATCGAGGGGCTGAAGTGCCCTTGTAACGGGGCAGGGCAGCTGACCTGTGGAGATGGCATTCCGAATCGTTGATTCCCAATCAAGATTCATATTGAATTGAGAGACTGCTGTGCAATTGCTTACTAATATCATCAATGCAGTTACTACGCCCGTGCGCTACTTGTCTCAATGGTTCATGCGCATCGTGCCGGGTCTGAAACGTATTCCAGCAATTTCGTTGCCGAGCCTATTGGCAATTTCTGTATTTCTGTTTTTGTTGATTGTGGTCACGACTTTCCTGTTTATATATCGCTACAACTCGGACCAGTTGGGGCAGAAGTCCGTCTGGGAATGGGTGATTGCATATTCACTATCGTTTGCTATTCCCATAGCCGTTTACTGGCTAGTGCGACTTTGGATGTCGAAGGAAGAATCACGCTATCCGGAAATCGAGCGAATTTGGCACACCGGTTTGGAGCAATGCCAGCAACAAGGCATCCATTTAACTCGTGTGCCCATTTTTCTTGTACTTGGTGCTCGCGATCAGCAGCAAATCAAGCATCTCATGCACGCTACGGGGATTTCGTTTCTTGTCGAGTTTCCTCCAGAGCCGGCGGACATTAGCTTTTACGCGAATCAAGATGCATTGTTCCTGTTTGTTACCGGTTGCAGTTGCATTTCGGGTTTGTCGACAGCCCCGCTAGCTTCGCAATTTGGTAGCCAGTCGAATGGTATCAATGGAGGCGTTTCGCCGACATTCTTTGGTGGCACAATCGATGCGTCTCAGCTTGCCTCAGGCTCAGGGCAAACATATGCGAACACTTCTCCAGTACCGACTCAGACCCTCACCGATGACCAATTCCCAGCGGGCAGCGTCGGCTCGACCTCGGGTACAATCAACCCACTGGCCTCTCCGGCCAACAGCCAAGCATCAGCTAGAGAATCTAATCTGGGGTCTTTTCAGGGCACAATCATGTTGCCTGCAGAGGGGGGATTGCAACAGATTTTGGGGCCCCAAGACTCGAAGAATACTGCAGTTGCCCAGCTTTCGTCCAAACAAATGTATGAAAAAGAGCAAAAGTTAAGATATGTGTGCAGCTTGATTCGAACTGGGCGTCAAAACTTGTGCCCGATCAATGGAATGATCACTTTGCTACCGTTTTCACTCATCGAAAACTCTAGCGGTCAGGTTCAGACTGCAGCCCAAAAAGATCTGGCAACTCTGCGCGAAGAGCTAATGGTCCGATGTTCTAATACGATCTTAGTGACAGAATTGGAAAGTGTTGATGGGTTCACCGAACTGATCAAACGAGTTGGGGATAAGCGTACAAGCGAGTTTCGTTTCGGAAAAGGCTGTGAGGTATGGAATGCGCCAGAGGGCAAGCGTTTGGAAGCCCTAGCAATGCATGCGGTCGGTGCTTTTGAGGACTGGATCTACATGTTGTTTCAGGAAGAAAACGCTCTCAGGCAACGATATAATTCGCGACTGTTCATGCTACTTTGTCGCATACGTGGTGGCTTCGCCCAGAATCTTAAGGCTGTATTGTCGCGAGGGTTCGGCTTTGACCCTCAAACTGAATGCTCGCTCGCTTCTGAGCAATTTTTGTTCGGCGGTTGCTATTTCGGTGCTGCAGGAAATGATCCGTCCCGCCAAGCCTTTATCAAGAGCGTATTTATGAAGGGAATCCAACAGGAGGGTGAGTTGGAGTGGTTGCCAGAGGCACGTCGACGGGACTCGCAGTTGCAATTGGTGGCTAATCTATTCGCCCTACTGGCTACTGCTTCATTCCTGGCAATAGTTGTTATGCTGGGTATGAAATTCGGTCCCTTGTTATTGGGCAAATAGCTTCCACAGGGCCGCAGCTATTGGTCAGGAAAAGTTTTGATTTTTTTGTAAACACTTATCAACCTTTTGGTCGTGGCGCAGATAACTGTTACGTTCAGTGGGGCTGGAAGTCAGCTCCCCGGAGAGAGAAAAAAGTAGTTTGAGTCCCAATAAAGGAGCAGCAAAATGGCCGGTTATTTGAAAATTGGAGATATTAAGGGTGAGTCCACAGATGATGGTCATAAGGATTGGATCAATTTGTTGTCCGTGAGCAACAACATTTCTCGCCCCATGTCAGCAGGTGCCTCTGGATCGACTCGTCATCGTTCCTCTGCGACATTCGGTGATATTGTTTGCGTCAAAGAGGTAGATGCATCCACACCAAAGCTTCAGGAAGCTATCGCTGACGGAACAAGCTTTCCCAAGGTGAATATTGATTTGACCACGTCCAGTGAAGGTGGAAAGCGGATTCCATACTTGCAATGGGAACTGAAACAAGCTCGCGTTTCTAGCTACAGTGTCAGTGGATCAACCGACGGATCCAGTGTTCCAACCGAACAGATTTCACTCAACTTTGAAGAAATCAAAGTTACCTATGACAAGCTGGGCAAAGATAACAAGTCGTCCGGCAAGGTCGAATACACATGGAAAATTGAAGAAGGTGTTAAGTAGCGATCATCGATCGCTGACCTTCCTGGCAAGCGATGTCTGGCAAAGTTATCTGGAATTCGGGGCGGTCAACGCTCCGCAATTCCAGCGTCGGGCTTAGCAAATCTTTTGTAAGTGGGATGGATGGTTTCAGAGATGACAGGATTCAGCGCCCCACCTGAGAAACTGTACTAAATTGCCAGCATCTAGGAGGCGGCCATGTCGGGTTATCTCAAAGTCGGTGAAATCACCGGTGAGTCGACTGATGAGGGCCATCAAGGTTGGATTAACCTATTATCCGTTGGCACCTATATGACGCGTCCAATGGTGATTGGAGCGTCAGGGTCAACTCGCCACCGCAGCAGCGTGAGACTTGGGGATTTGACATGCATTAAGGAAGTGGATGCATCTACCCCAAAATTGCAGGAAGCTTTGGCTGATGGAACCAGTTTTCCCAAAGTCTGCGTAGATTTGTGTACCTCCAGCGAAGGTAGCCAGCGAATTCCCTATTTGACTTGGGAACTTGCCAATGCCCGGGTGACGAGTTACAGCATCGACGCCACCACAGATGGTGAGGATCTGCCAACCGAACAAATTGCGTTTAACTTTGAGAAAATTAAAGTTACCTACGATCGGTTGGATAAGAACAACAAGTCCTTAGGGAAAGTGGAATTCACTTGGAATCTCGAGAGTGGTGTCAAGTAGCGTGCTATGTGCTGATAGAACATCGGTTTCAGCACTATGCCCCAAAATGTCGAATAGGTGCTTGATTGCTTTTTTGTTCCGCCAGAGGATGCACGTCACACACCGTGCGGCTCGCACTAGAATGAGTTTCACGACATGTCTCAAGCACAGCGAATAATATCTATTGAAGGCCTTGGGCAGGACCTACGCTTAGTTTCCTTCGCTGGGCGAGAGGAGATTTCTCGGCTTTTTTCATACAATTTGCAAATGGTTTCGCCTAAGGAAACCATTGACGCCAAGGAAATTATTGGCAAAAAGGCGCACATACGGATCGATTTGGCGCCGTCTGGGGAACGGTATATTAGCGGAATCATTAGCCGTTTCTCTGCCGATTTTGCAGACGAAGGTGGTACAACCTACCGTGCAGAGCTTGTACCATCATTGTGGCTGCTCTCGCAAACGAGCGACTGTCGCATCTTTCAAGAGATGACGGTGCCGCAGATCGTCGAGAAGATCTTCAAAGATAATGGGCTCACCAAATACGAGCTTAATGCTTTGCGCGATGAATATCCCAAGCTTGAGTATTGCGTCCAGTTCCGCGAAACGGACTTTAACTTCGTTTCTCGACTAATGGAACAATATGGTATTTTTTATTATTTCAAGCATGCGCAGGGGGAAGACACGCTGGTATTAGGCGACAGCGCCGATGCTTTTGTGGACATGATTGAGAACAAAGTCAATTTTCCGCCTACACGAAGCAGAACAAAGTTCCACAAGGATCATGTTTACGACTGGCGCCACGACTACGAATTTGTATCTGGAAAGTGGGCTCAAACGGAATACGATTTTAAGAAGCCTAGTAACAATTTGCTGACCGAAGAACGTACCGTAATTCCGCTTGCTCCCATCAAACCTTATGAGATCTACGACTATCCGGGTGAATATGTAGAATCAAAAGATGGACGAAGTCTCACTAAGAAGCGCATGGAGGAAGAAGAGGTGGCCTTCGATCGAGCCTCCGGAGCCAGTACCTGCCGTAGTTTTCAGGTGGGCGGAAAATTTGAATTTGAAGATTATGTTCCACCTGGAGAAAAAGGTAAGAAATTTGTCGTTCTTTCCGTTAGTCATCGTGCGCAGGTCGCAGGTGCTTACTCTGCAGGAGCAAGTTATTCAACTGGCGCTGAGTATTCCAATACATTTACCTGCATCCAAGACAGCGTCTCCTTTCGTCCCGCTCGAATAACTCCCAAACCAGTGGCAGCCATTCAGTCTGCGGTAGTCATTGGACCGAAGGGAGAAGAAATCTACTGTGATAAATACGGTCGGGTCAAGGTGCAGTTTCATTGGGATCGCGAGGTTGAAAACAAAAAGACACAGAGCAACTCGCTTGCCAAACGGGCCCTGGAAAATAGCTCCTGCTGGATGCGAACTTCTCATAGTGTTGCAGGTAAGAAATGGGGTTTCGTAGCCATCCCCCGAATCGGACAAGAGGTTGTTGTAGACTTTCTCGATGGCGACCCGGATCGACCACTAATCGTCGGTTCGGTCTACAACGAGGAGCAACCGCCGCACTACACGCTACCTGACGAGAAGACAAAGACTTACATCAAAACCAATACTTCCAAGGGCGGCGAGGGTCACAATGAACTCATGTTCGAGGATAAGAAGGATGATGAACGCCTGTACATGCATGCTCAGAAGAACATGGACGTACGAGTGCTCAATGATTCAAAAGAACGCATTTTTGGACACCGTCATCAAATCATCGGCTGGGAAAAAGATGGAGCGAAAGGTGGCGATCAGCGTGAAATGGTCTACCAGGACAAGCATCTAAACATCAAACGCGATCAGCAAGAGCATGTTGAAGGCAATATGCGTATGATGATCGGCAATGGTGAAGCTGCTGACGGAGGAAAACTCGAACTCGTTATTGAAAAAGACAAGCTGCAATCCATAGGCGGCTCTAATCATCTCACCGTAACGAATGACCACAATGAGAAAGTCGGTAGGCACTATTCGGCTACTGTCGGGGGTGATTGGCAGACGAAGGCGACTTTGAATATGGCTCAGGAGGCCTTAAACATTCACGTTAAAGCCGGTATGACTTTAGTTCTAGACGCAGGTATGGTGTTGTCACTAAAGGCAGGTGGCTCATTCATCAGTATTGGCCCTGACGGCGTAACGATCCAAGGAACTATGGTTAAAATCAACAGCGGGGGCGCGGCAGTCGATGGCAACGGTTGCTCGCCTACTGAACCCGGGCAACCCGCCAAAGCCGCACCAATTAAGCCTGATTTGGCACACAGCTCCGAGTCCGGAATGAAATCGTGTGATTGATTCAGATCAATTCCCGTACTGCTCAGGCGACAACCCCGAACTGGCATAGCATGCAGAAAGTTGTTATCAAGACAGTTGCCGGACCACATGCTGGTATGAGCTTTTGGCTGAGCGATCAAGTGATCGTGGTTGGCCGCACATCGGCAGCTGACGTTGTACTCGAGAATGACAAATCTATGTCATCAGAACATTTCCGCATTACTGCCAATCGAGACGAACTGCAACTTCAGGATCTAAACAGTACAAACGGCACTAAGGTAAACGATCAGTTGACCAAAGTATGCCAGTTGCAACATGGTGATAAAATTCAGGCAGGTCAAAGCGTATTCCAAGTAATTTGTGAAGCAAAGCCAAGCACTGGAAATTTCGATCCAGACAAGAGTTACCGAGCACCCTCACAGATTGAATTGGCGCCGTCTCCCATTGCTTCGGTTCCTGAAAAACGAATCGTGCCATCGCGTGCTATGGAGGTCACTTGCGAAACTTGCCCGTCCGGCTTGCAACGCATTTCGGGTCCGGTTACGGAGCAAACGAATGTCCAAGACTTGATCGATATGTTACTTAACAAAGAACATGTTTTTTGGATGGTGGATTATTCGAGGTTGGGTGAAAGGGTACCAGAACAGGTGACATTGAAGTCGAGTACACTTTTCCCACCCCGTTTCGAATCGGCCGCAGCCAATTTGCCGGTCCTGCTAAGCAACTCAGAAGTACAAGATCGTGGTGAACTGTTACGATTGGGTTGGGGGAAGGATGCTGTTGTCGTGCTGACAACAGAACTCTCCAAGTCTGAACTGATAGTTACTTTGAAGCAGTCAATTGATCCGGCCGGCGATGAGAAGCCCGAAGCGGGGATTGTGGGAATTTGTTGGCCATCAATCCTTGCTGCCGTACTTTATGCGAATCCTGGAGAATGCCAATCACTATTAAGTGATAGGCGAAGTGTTTTCATGGAATCCGATGCGGGTGGAGGCTGGCAAATATTCGGCGGGTCCGCCAAAATTCGACAGCTTGAGAATGCAGGTGTTTTGAAAGTCGTTGAGGGACAAGGCTAGACCTCGTTATTGAGGCCTTTTTTATTCCATCAATTAGTTGAAGGATAGCTAGTATGCTTGCAGCTAGAATGGGCGACATGCACGTTTGTCCGATGGTAACTGGGGTCGTACCCCACGCGGGAGGACCAATTATGGGTTGTTTCCCAACCGTTCTCATAGGCTTCATGCCGGCGGCTCGAGTTAGTGATATGGTTACCTGTGTCGGCCCTCCAGACGTGATAGCCAAGGGTTCTGCGACAGTGCTGATCGGTTCTATGCCTGCAGCGCGCATGGGGGATTTAACAGTCCATGGTGGATCCATTGTCGTTGGCTGCCCAACGGTACTCATTGGTGGTTAGCCTGTGCAATATGCAGTTCTCCGTTCAGCAAGCTTTTCTCGACGCCGCTAGCCGCGAGTCTTTGTGGGTAGTTCTACCCCACCCCGATCCACTGTCGCTGCCATGGATGGGACGTGCTGGTTACACGCCCTGTTCTGCCCAATGTCCTGTGCCCTTGGCAGACAACCCAGAGTTCGAATATGCAGGTCTGGCGACAAATCCTTGGTTGTGCCCAAGCGCATTTTTGCCAACCACCCTCGAGCACGCTAGAAGAAGTTGGGATAATTTCCTCGTGGCAGGAGAGCTGCCCAGCGGATTCTGTCAGAATGCAAGCGACGAAACTGGACTAGTGCGATTTTGCGGTAGCCTGCTCTACGCTGAAATTGAAATTATCAAGTTCGTGCGGAGCAATTTATCAGCCGCCTGCCTACCGACCACTCGTCATGAAGAACTAGCACTTTGTAAAAGATTCATTCAAGCAGTAAACCAGGGATTAGGTAATACTGTATTTCGATTTGATTATCAGCCACTTAGCATACACGGTTATGAAACGCAGAATTTCTCGGAAGTAATCTGGTTCGGCCCCGGTCGGCGTTTGGAGCGAATACCGGGAGCAATGAACAAGCCCAATGGAACCTGAGTAGCAAAGTATATAGATTCCGTATGTCGCAGCAAATTCTATTGCATTTGTCTGATGTAGATTTGCCTTCTTCAATTATGCAGCTGATAGCCAAGGCCAAACAGCGTGAAAAGGAAGTCTCTTGGTTCGATTTTGTTCCCTGCGATTACGGGATCGTATTTACTCTTTTGTCCGCATTGCAGCG
Organism: Planctomycetales bacterium; assembly: GCA_020427005.1. Lineage (GTDB taxonomy): Bacteria > Planctomycetota > Planctomycetia > Pirellulales > Pirellulaceae > Aureliella. The sequence goes on along the minus strand of JAGQOY010000058.1, from coordinate 432 downwards.
CGGGCGATTCTGTGAATGGGGTAGTGGACTAGGTGTGGTTACTGGCATTGCAGAATTGCTTGGGTATAGCGCAACCGGCATCGAAATGCATGCACCACTGGCCGAACTGTCTCGTGAACTATTAGCAGAACACGGGCTCAAGGCGCAGATTGAGATCGGCGATTACTTTGAACATCACGCCGAAGCGGACGTTTACTTTGTGTATTGTTGGCCCAATCGCGTAGTGCGCACGGAAGAAAGATTCTTGGAAATCGCACCAGTGGGTGCCCGTTTGATTACCTACTATGGTCGCAACGATGTGCGTTGGATGCAAAAGTAGTGATACGTTTCATTTGCCAATGCCCAGATTTGCCAGTGCCCAGATTTGCCAGTGCCCAGATTTGCCAGTGCCCAGATTTGCCAGTGCCCAGATTTGCCAGTGCCCAGATTTGC
>JAGQOY010000057.1 GCA_020427005.1 Planctomycetales bacterium | reverse complement strand
CACTTACGTTTCGGGTTGGGAGTTTATTCCTGCCGCTCGCCTAAGTAATTGAGATTTGTTGGGAGGGAACTGCCTGCCGAATAACCGAGGTTGTGAACAAGGAAGAGCAGGATTTGCAGGATAAGGGTATTGGCGTTACGGACGCACCTTAGGAAGTTTTACATGGACAGTGGTACCCACTCCTGGCGTTGAATCAATGGAGATTTCGCCGCCATGTAATTGAGTTATTCGCTGGGCTATGGCGAGTCCCAATCCGCTGCCACTTCCGAAGCGATGTTCCGCATGGTTCGAATGTCCGAATTGACTGCGAGCCTGATCTGCCTGATAGAAACGATCAAAAACGTGCGGCAAATCTTGATCAGCGATGCCAATTCCTGTGTCTTGCACTTCAAGATTGACGTGATCTGCAGATTCAGTAAGGACAATGGTTACGCTTCCACTTGGCCGGTTGTATTTGATAGCATTTGTCACCAGGTTGGAAATCATTTGAGCAAGCTGTAACTGGTCGCCTACAATGGAACACGGCTCAAGCTTCGTACTAATTTGAACATTGCATTGCTTGGCAAATGGGTCGAGCGACTCTACAACTTCTGACACGACCTTGGTGAAATCTAATTCGACCAAACTAAGAGCAAACTGGTTGGCCTCCAACCTGGCCATTGAAAGCAGAGATTCAACCAGAGCCCGCATGCGCCCTCCGGCGCGCTCGCATTTTTCGAACTGCTCTCGGTATTCTGCGGGACTGCGATCACGAAGTAGAGCAAATTGAGCACTTGTGAGAATGACGCTTAACGGGGTACGCAATTCGTGCGAAGCGTCAGCTACGAACTGCCGCTGTTGGTGAAAAGAGCTCTCTAGCCTGTCGAGCATGCCGTTAAGAACGGTTCCCAATTCGGCCAATTCCAGGTCTACGTTGGACAGAGGCATGCGCTTTGACAAGTCAGCTGCGGTTATCGTACGTGCTGTGTCGCTCATGCGCTCTATAGGCCGAATCGCACGTCCGCTCAGCCACCAGCCGCCGCCAAGCCCAATGAGCAACACTCCTAAACTGGCCAACCCAAGTGTTAAAGAGGTTTGCATGAGTCTCGCATGTTCGTGACCTACGTCCAGTCCCACAATAATAGTCGTGTGATGTGGGCCCAAAACCGTTAACTCACGGAAGTGGTCAATATTGATTCCATGAGTGTCCAGCCTGTCCTCCGCATCGCGCCGAAAAGGTGGATGATATTGCCAATTGACGGGTATATTGAGTGAACTCACGATTTCACTTTGCTCATTAAGCAAAATGAAATAACCCGGAGATTCACGGCGTCCCAGTTGTTCTAACACAGTTGGCATGCGATCGGTTAGCCAGCGTGCGGTGGCAGGGTCGAGAGTGTTCCCAGTTGCTTGTTCGATGTCGGTTAACTGCCGAAGTATTCCAGGCTCATCGGTAGATCGTGCGGGCGATTCCGACGATCCTGGAGGCGGCCCAGGAGGAGGTCCGGGCTCACCACGAGGGCCGCGCCGGGGAGGTCGTCTTCGTCCGACATCTTGCCCCATACTGTCGAGGATAGGTGGGGGCAAATCTCGCAATGCACCTTCGACAATACGGGCGGTGGTTAGGAGTTCGCCATCCACATCATCCCAGCGGGCACGTGCAATCTCACGTAGCAACAACCCGCTTAATGCACCCACGACAAGCAACAAAATTAGAGCGTGCCAGAATTGCAGACGCCAACGCAAGGATCGATGCCAATTATCCATGCACGACGTACCCCTGCCCTCGTCTAGTTTCAATGAAATCCTTGCCCAGTTTCTTTCGTATGTTGGAAACATGGACATCTACTAGATTTGAAAGTGAGTCATCGCTCTCATCGAACAAATGATCATAGATCTCACTTCGAGAAACCAGACGGTTTCTTTTGAGTGCCAATAACTCAACCAGTGCGTACTCGCGAGCAGTGAGAGCAATGCATTGCCCTGCCACGCTTACTTGTTTAGCAGCGGTATCTAATATAACTTCACCGAGGCAAATCGTATTATCGCCATGTCCACTGGCCCGGCGAATCAAAGCTCTTAGTCGCGCTAGCAGCTCTAGCAGCGAAAATGGCTTAACTAAATAATCGTCAGCACCTGCATCCAAACCTTGTACCCTATCGGTCACTTCATCTTTGGCAGTTAACAGCAGCACAGGCGTACTACTGGTTTGCCTTAGGGTTTTCAGCAGTTCGATACCACTCAGTTTTGGCAACATCCAATCAAGTACGATCGCATCGTAGGCCCAAACACGCGACTTATAAAGACCTTCCTGACCATCGTTGGCAGTGTCGACCGCATATCCATCTTCACGCAACGTTTGACTAAGCGTGGATAACAGGTCTGGTTCGTCTTCGACACACAATATCCTCATGCATTCTCTCTGATAGTCTATTCAGGCCACTTGAGCCGGTTGCTAGTGTTCATGAAACACTTCGAGTTGATTCGAAGTTGCCGGTCATTCACCATATTAAGTGAGCAAGACAACAGTAAGTGAAGAATTCGCTCGAAAATTGGTTACTTCTAGGTGACTTCCAGGGGATCCTTTCGGAAAAGTTGAAAACAACAAGCTTGGATCAGGAATTTGGCCCTCCCCGACCGCGTTGCGGTCGACCCTCCCAAAATTCGGGAGGGTAAGTAGCATTTTGTGGATATCAAATTGGTTCTAAGAGATCTGAGAAATGGGAGGTGAAGGTTGGGCTCATGCGAAGTGCGAGCCGACCGCGTTGTGAAAAGGCCGGATTCATCGCGTGACCCTCACGAAAATTCGGGAGGGTGAGTTACTGTAGAAGCAAAATCAAACTCGTTTTGAAATGAGGCGTATGTGGTGCGATGCAATTTCCTCGATGGAATTTGACCCGAAGCGCGAGCCGAGAGGGTACACCCTCTCGGCAGGCGACATGCGCTTCGGGCTTGATTTTTTCAAACAATCTTCTAGCCTTGGCGTCGGCGGGTTGGATCGTTCAATCCAAATAAAACGTCAACTGCACGGGAAAGGTTGGCATCATTTCCAGGCGCATTATCGAGAGCAAAATCTCGAGGGCTATTGCTTGTTCCAGGAGTCTGCCTAGGTGGCAATTGCGGCGGCAACATCGGGCGCTCGCGCGGTACGGCGATATCAATGCCCCGCAGTTGCTGGTCTCCGCGAGTAACGGCCACAGGATGGGATTCCAATTGAACCTGCCGGCCGCGTGGATCAAGACTGATGCGCACTACATAATCACCGGTGCGAAGCCCAGTTTGTACATCGAATTGATAGCGTCCGGCGCGATCCGTGACTGCTGTGGCTATTGTTTCACCACTTGGCTGCGAAACTAACTCAACCGTCCATCCAGCTAAGCCAGTTTCTCGCCGGTCAAGACGGTCGTTGTTATTGTTGTCGCCAAAGACAGTTCCCGAAATGGAAGAGTCGAACACAAAAACATTGGCCTGCAGATTTTCCAAGCCGGTGTTTCTTGATACGATGTCAGACAATCGCGTGCGATCCATTTGCTGACGCAAACGTCCGCTCATCGTTTGTTGGTACCACAATCGATCTCCGTTTCGCAGGCGTTCGAATTGATCGCCGATGATGCGTTGTAGTGTCTCACCAACACTCGTTCCTTGGACGTGGTCTTCGGCCAGTAAGCCAACCCAAAGGTCAATATCGTCAACCGATCCGTACAATTGCTCAAGTTTCGATTGCACTTCGGGATTGCAGGTGATGTCTGCAAAGCTCGTAACTCGTGGTAAGCCAACGGCTTCGCGTACAGAGTTAAAATCTGCCAAACCGTGATCGCGTCCACGTTGAATATTCATGCTTGCAAGATCCAGGCCTCCTGACCCAGGCGGACCGAACAGGAAGTTTCGCAAGCTATCGACTACGAGTAGATCGACTTCCGAGGAGGGGTCAGATGCCAAGTATTTGAAGATAGAATCTATGGAGGCCTCATCAAATACGGTTGGGTTGAAGAAGGCATCACTTAGCGGGATGCCTTCCAAAATCTCATGACCATTTTCGTCTAGGAATTCGACATCGTCACCCAACATGCTATGGCCAAAACGAAAGGCAGCTGTTGAAAACTCGTTGCTAAGTTGTGGATTGACGCTGGAATCGTAGCCGGCATAGCGATCTATTCCATTGCGTCCCAATATTGCGGGCAACCATTCGTTGTATGTAATCGACTGAATTTCAGCGATAACCAGAGTTCGAGCCTTCTGATACAACTGTTCGTCGTTGAGATTTGGATTGAGTCTCGACAATTGATCTGCCCACCGGTTGTGCTCGCGGACGAACAGCGTGTGCAGACTTGTCAGCTCAACATTCTCGTTGGCTCGTACGTCTCCGGCCGCAAATAACTCGCCATCAGTTACGCGATGTGCATCATTGGCTAGGCTTAGAGTGCCATCGGGAAAATTTTCCTCATTGTTCAACGGGAGCATGCCATTTTCATCGATTTTCAGATGGCCACCTTCAAACGTTCGAAGTGCGTTTGCCGTTTCAGCATCCGATCCATATATCATGGAACCATCAATCCAGGCAGTGATTTGGTTCAACTGTTGCCGAGGATTGGTTTCGCCAGTCCCATCGGCTGCCAAAGAGCGAAACATGTAAATACTTTGTGAACCAGTAGCGTTGGGATCAAAGTATGGATCTCCGGTGGGAATTGGAATGGACATGATTTCATCTGGCGAACCAGGTGTCAGTCCAATGTCATGATCAATAAACTGCCCCCAGGCGTAGATGAAAGCAGAGAGATTGCGATCACTAATGATGTCAACTCCGGATTGATCTGCCAGTAGATTGCTAATCTCTCGTGCACTTGGTCTATCATCTCCGCTGGGAGCAGATAACCCATCCGCATAGTCGGCGTTAGAAAGCCTAGTAAGCTGCTCACCAGTACTTCCCCATGCTTCTTGAACTAAATTATTTCCAGATCCATCTACTGAATAGACGTCCGTGAGTTCCTGTCTAGCAAATTGAAGCAGGTCGGCGGCCAACAATTGCCGGCTTTGTAATTGCTCCAACGTGAGTCGACGCGCTCGAAGATGAGATGCTGAGCGTTTCATGAAAACTCTCCTATTAGGTAGCAGTGACGAGGGAATACAGAACTCTGAAAGAAAAGAGCGTCTATTTCAATTTCAGCTAAGGGCGGCACACTAGAAAATAAGATGAGAGTATGCCGTCGCTGGTATCGTTTCAGTTGGCAAGCATGCGTATGGTCGCCGTTGCTCGCATGCAGGACAGATGGCGTTCCTCATGCGAGATTTCCGAAATAAACGGGAAACCACGCCTGCTGGATGGAACAGATGAGAAAACAGCTTCTCTCAGTTCCGCCCGATGTTACTGTGAGAGCAGGGCTTGCTAATTGCGGTTTCGATCTCGAGGAGGTCGCCGACTTGTGTCGCGTCGATCCCCGCGTGGTCGGTCATTGCTGCGCCGGGGAGGTGGACCGTCAAATCCACCTTGGTGAGGTGGCCCACCTTCGGGTCTCATGTCAGGGCGCGAGCCGTGCATGGGGGGAGGTGGTGGGGCATCGCAGTATTCGCGATGAGAGAGTTGGCCATCGCCGTTTTCATCCAACGATTGCAATCGTTCCACCGCGGCAGCAATTTCATCCGCATCGATAACATCGTCATGATTTGCATCCAGTAGTTCTTCTAAGCGCGGTCGCGGTGGTGGAGGTGGGGGCCCATCCATGCCGCGTGGTCCGCCTGAACGTGGAGGTGGCGGGCCGTAGTCATCTGGGCGATCTGATCGTGGACGAGGTCCCGGTCGACCAGGACCTGCCAGGGAATCGAGAACTGGATCGTCAAGAATCGGCGATCGCCTTGGATCTGGATCGGTCCCGCTTCCTTCCTGTGCCCAGGTGACAGACATGGCCGTGCCCACCAACAGTCCAATACCGATCAGCATCAGGCTAACAGGTACCAGTGAATTTCGTTTCATTCCGTTACTCCCCAAGTGTGATCAACGACCGCTTGGAACCGAATTGGCTCTCGCTAACTTCGGTCGTCGCAAGCAATCTTAGGGAGTCAACCTTAAGTTAAGATTAAGTTTGGCAGGCTAGACGAAAAAAAGGCGTTTTGAATCTGCATGGCTATATCAGGAATACAAATATTTTAATGAGAAAAATAATAGAATGACCCATGCCCAAAGATCTCATTTAAGGTTTAGTCGACGATCCATCTGCCCTTCGCAGGTTACCCCACTGTAGGCTAAAGGGCGGTTCGTCTGTGATTGGGAATCGTTTTGCCAGCTGTTCATCAAGCTCGATTCCCAGGCCCGGTCGGTCACTAAGCCAGTAGTACCCGTTTTTCAATTCCGGACAGCCCGGAAAAACGTCTTGCTCCGCCGTACTGAATTCGCGAGCTTCCTGAATTCCGAAATTGGGAGTCGTAATATCGAGGTGAATGTTGGCGGCATGTCCAACAGGCGAAACATCTCCAGGTCCATGCCAGGCAGTACGTACTGCAAAGTACTCGCAGAAGGATGCTAATTTGCTAGCCGGTGTCAGACCGCCGATCTGCGACAAGTGTACTCGAATAAAATCGATGAGCCGATCCTTGATCAAATCGATGAACTCATTGGGATTGTTGAACAACTCCCCCATGGCAATCGGAGTAGTAGTCTGAGCACGCAAATGACGAAAATAACCGACGTCTTCTGGGCTAAACGGATCTTCCACGAAGAATGGATGGAAGGGTTCCAAATCCTTGACAAGTTGCATGGCCAGAATTGGCGGAATTCGTTCATGTACATCATGTAACAACTCCACTTGATCTCCTAGTTCTTGACGCAGGTGTTCAAATAGTTGCGGAATCATTTGAACGTAAGGTCTTGGTTCCCAAATGTCAGGACGATTGTTCTCCGGCAAATCACTACGCACGTCACCACTAGCCCTGGCGCCATAAGTGACCAGCCCCGGTACTGCGGCTTGTACACGCACGTGACGGTAACCTTCCGACATGAATTTGTTCACACTTTCGGTGACCTCAGCAAAAGAGCTGCCACTGGCATGGCGGTAAGTATCTACGGCATCTCTACATTTTCCTCCAAGCAACTCATACAGGGGCAAACCAGCGCGTTTACCCAGGATGTCCCATAGAGCCATATCAACACCGCTAAGGGCGTTGTTCAAAACTGGTCCATTGCGCCAATACGAACTGACAAAAGAGGATTGCCATGTATCTTCAATGCGTGTTGGATCCTTGCCGATCAAAAACGGTTTAAGGTACTCGTTGACCGCGGTCTCAACTGTACGTGCACGCTGAGTAAAAGTTGCACAGCCCAGTCCATAAAGTTCAGGTTCATTAGTTTCGACTTTAACTACGATCAAGCGGCTTGACGAAGGTTGCGTCAAAACGGTCTTAATGTTGGTGATTCGTAACTTCCCCGAATCTAAGGAAGAGTTGCGAGCATCCTGCGCAATTAACTTGGGCTGAGCCATTTCGTTCAGTGTGAATCCAGCTGTCATCGCAGAGAACAGGGCCTGTTCGAACCAATTGCGTCTGTGCATGATGATCTTCTTAATTCGAGTGATTGTTGCATTTGCAAATCGTGCTTAACGTATCGCGAATAGTGGTATCGTAATTCAAGGCGAAGCTGGCCACACGTATGAGTCTTTGATCAACTGTTCGTATTCGCGAATCATCATTTCACGCAATGTGCCAGCAGCAGTTTCCTCGTTAACGATATTTCGCGATTCACCGACATCTTGGTCCACATTGTATAATTCAAACTCGCTTAACGTTGCGTTTAGGATAGATGAACTATTGCCTGAAAAGACATTTTGTGCCGCCGGCAGGCCGCCGGCATCCAATTTGGCAAGCATTTTCCATGGTCCATACCGCATGGCGACTCGTTGCTCATTTAAGGCGTTGTAGTAACACCATAACAATGGTTTGTGACGCTGAACTTCCTGCCCGTTTAGCATGGGTGTGATGGACACTCCGTCAAGTTCCAAACTAGTCGGGACTTCGGCTTGTGCGAGTTCGCAAAACGTGGGCAAAAGATCAAGAGACGAAACCACTTGATCCGAGGTCTGATCGGCATTGATTTTTGCGGGCCAATTGAGGATTCCAGCGACTCGAAACCCACCATCTGTCGTCCATAATTTCATGCCCCGCAATGGACCGGGGCGTCCATAGGAACGCTGAGCACCGCGATAGCGATTCAATGTCTCTGGTCCGTTATCCGAGGTAAACACAATTAGCGTGTTTTCCCGAACGCCAGTTTGTTCCAGCACTTGCAACAGATTGCCAACGGCTTGATCCATGTTCTCTACATTCGCGAAAAACTGAGCTTGATCATCGTTTTCTGCCACCGGTCTGTACTTATTGACCAGCTCTGCTGGCGAAGCAACAGGTTCGTGTGGTTCGTGAAAGGCTAGATACAAGAAGAACGGCTGACTCGGTTGGCTGGCAACTTGCGTTTTGATCCACTCGCTGGCCTCATGTGCGGCCAAAAGGCAACTGTAGCCTGTAAGAGGGCCAACTTCAGTTCCGTTGCGCACGTAGTTTCGCGGATTCTCATGTGACGGCGACGCATTGTTTTGTGTACCGAACCAATGTTGAAAGCCTGCATCTGAGGGTTGGGGTTGATCGGGAGAGTTGAATTTGGCGTTGCAATGCCATTTGCCAGACATGCACGTTGCATAACCTGCTGCTGTCAGGAGTTTTGGGATTGTCACTTCGTGAGTTCGCATATGCACTTGATCACGAGCATCCGGTTGCGCACTTTGTGCTGCAGGAATCCAGTCATAAACGCCCGCACGATTGGGGCTCCGACCTGTTAACAGGCCAACGCGAGATGGTGAACAGACTGGAGCTGCAGAATAACAATTCGTCAATCTTATCCCTCCCAGGGCTAGTCCGTTCAGGTTTGGCGTCTTTATGAACGGGTGACCAAAGCACTCCAGATCTCCGTAGCCCAAGTCATCGCACAGAATGACCACGATATTGGGGCGAAGTTCTTGAGCTGATGTTGCGGGAGCAATCCAAACAGCTAGGAGCAAAACGCAAATTAGCAGTTGTTTCCCAAGAATCCCCGTGCGTGCATGAACCATCAATTTGTCCTTTCTATAAAGAATGAATGGTGTGGCATTGCGACTAAAAGACGGTCCATACCAGCATAAATTCGGGAACAATAAATTCCGTTGGAATTCAGATTTCTGTTTGACCCAATACAAATTGTAAAGCATATGCTGCTCGGCTGTTGAATGGTGTTGGCAGGGCGTTGTCTAGTGGGCGTTTACTTGTACAAGGGCTAAAAAGCTGCATTCTCAATGAGGGAAGAGAGTACGCAGGCGAAATTCCACCGAACTTGGCAAAATTGCAAATAGATACCATTGGCACATCACAATTCCGAACATCAGATGGCGCAGATATTGAAATTCACTGCGCCTGCTTCGGGTACTGCGAAGCTGGCTCTGGGGCGCACGCAGTTTTATTTTGATGGTCTGTTGCATCTGCTGTTGGGAGGAGTTGATACGTCAGAGACTGCAGCGGAGCCGATCACTCAAGGGGAGCGCAAAACAACTTCATCGCCCACAAATGATAAAACAACTCCGCTGGCACATCGAAAACGGGAATTCTTCTGCGATCCCCTTGGAAATGCTGGTAAACTGGTGATTCACACTGCGTTTTTGGACACGAGGTACCAATAGTGACTTACCAAAACTACCAATTCAAAATTCTAGCTTTTAAACTCCTAAACCTATCGCTATCTTCTGTAGCCGTATTCTTATCAGCTTCAGCGATCCGAGCACAAACCGACATTTGGAGCACAACGGAAGAGGTGCCTATTGCGACTCAGTTACTTCCTTTAAAGGGTACGAATTTTTCGGTAATCAAATCTCACTCCCCCGAATCTGACAATATCGATTGGCTTCACGGCATAGCACTCGTTCGACACATGGACCAGTTTTTCGCAAGTTTTGGTTGCAATGAGGGACGTGAAAATACGGCTACCGAAATAGCCAAGTATTCGACTAGCAACGATGGTGGTTTGACTTGGACAAATCCACAGTTGATCGATGCAGGCGATGCACCGAATCTGGCAATTAGTCACGGTGTATTTTTGGAGCATGCAGGAAAACTCTGGGCCTTCCATGGTGCCTTCTACAATCGACTCGAGAATGTCCACACTCGAGCGTATCGGTTCAGCGACCAAACGCAAGATTGGGAGAACATGGGAATCGTCATTGGAAAGGGGTTTTGGCCAATGCAAGAGCCTCAGCTTATGGCGGATGGCAATTGGATAATGGCTGGCCTGCAAGTGATCGATGGATTGGGTAAACCAAATAATCCAGCTGCGGTCGCCATTAGCCACGGAGATGACTGGCTCCATTGGGACCTTCATACTTTACCCAAGGCCGAAGAACTCCAGCTCTGGGGAGAATCATCGGTAATTGTGGAAGGCAATCAAATCCTTAACGTCTCTCGTTGGAAACAACCCTGGGCGTTGGTCTCCACAAGCGATGACTTTGGCAAATCATGGTCTCAATTGAAGCCCAGCAATCTGCCACTGGCCGCATCCAAACCCTATTGTGGTACTCTGTCAACTCATCAAAAGTACATCATCGGCAGTATTTATGCAGGTAACGAGAACCGACGAGCACCTCTGACCATCGCGGTAACCCGTCCTGATTCAGGAATATTCGAAAGAGTATTCGTAATTCGCGATGCTGTATGGCCTGGTCCGGGTGAATCAAATCCTCAGACTTCTTTGGCATATCCATATGCGATTGAACATGAAGGAAACCTCTATGTGGCCTTTTCAAACAACGGTGGACGTGGAGCAAATCGCAATTCGGCAGAGCTAGCTGTCATTCCCGTATCGGCCTTGGTGGTTACTAATCAAGACAAACAGACTTTAGCTCAATCTTCTAATTCTGGAATAGCGAACGCTTACCCTGGAGATGTGGGCATCGAAGACGATCCCCGAGTTATCTTGGTTGAAAATTTCGAACATGGATCGATCGACAACTTGAGAGAACAATGGGATACCGTACGTGACCCGGAGGTTATGTCGTTTAGTTCTCAGGTACCGGCAGGCAGCTCTGGCAAACAATCGCTGCTCATGACACAGCGAGCTGAATTGGGTTCCGGCGGAGACCTGTACCGCGTGTTGGGCGACGGGTACGAAAAGTTATACGCACGTATGTATGTTAAATTTGCAGAAGACTGTGAACCCATTCATCATTTTGGAACTTGTTTAGGAGGCAATTTTCCGGCAACTCCTTGGCCGAAGGTTCGCGCCGGCGAGCCAACGGCGGGGGACAAAGCGTTCTGGGTCGGCATCGAACCTTACGGCAACAAATGGCAATGGGACTATTATGCCTATTGGTGTGATATGCGGGGCAGCCCTCCAAGAGGCCAGACTTGGGGAAATTCATTTATTCATGACTCAAGTTTGGCAGTTCCCAAAGGTAAGTGGACTTGTATTGAACTGATGGTCAAGATGAATGAAGTGGGTCGGTCCAATGGCGAAATGGCTCTCTGGATCGATGGTCGCACGGTAAGCCATCTCGGGGAGGGTTTTCCAAGAGGCAAATGGACTTTTGACAAATTTCTGCCCGGGCAGTCAGGAGAAGGAGTCCGATGGAACCAAGCACTTGGAGATCGTGAATATTTCACTACTGCAGAGAATGGAGACCCATTTGAGGGCTTTCGATTTCGTACACACGACCAACTGAAGACGAATTTTTTATGGCTATATACTTACATCACGCGTGGTACTAGAGGGCACGCAAACATGGTATGGTACGATGACGTTGTCGTAGCTAGCGAGTATATCGGCCCGCTTCGTTCAGTTGACTAGTTTTCCAGTGCGAGGCCTATTGAATGCGGGGCAATGCGGCGTGGCTTAGGTTCAAGACGCTCCATATTGTCGGTACTTGATCACGGATTGCTAGTTTCATCTGGCTGGAACTTTATAGGAGTGCATGTTGATGACCATAGTCCGTGTGTGTATCTGTGCGCTGTGTTTAGGAATGCTTGCTGTGACTGCCCGAGCTCAGTTTATCGTCGCCCATCGCGGAGCCTCTTACGATGCTCCAGAGAATACCCTCGCGGCATTTCGACTTGCGTGGGAACAGAATGCCGATGCCATAGAAGGGGATTTTTACCTCACGCAAGACCATCAAATCGTATGCATTCATGACAACTCGACCAAGCGAACAGCTCCTACCCACACTGATTTGGCCATTTCCACATCAACTCTGCAGCAATTACGCGAACTGGACGTGGGATCCTGGAAACATTCTAAGTATGTGGGGGAGCGCATTCCCACGCTGATGGAAGTGTTGGCCACGGTACCAGTTGGCAAGCAGATCTTCGTTGAAATTAAGTGTGGCCCGGAAATCCTCCCTTTCCTGAAACCACAGCTTGAAGAATCGGGACTAAAGGCCGAGCAAATCGTGATCATTTGCTTCGACCAACGCGTAGTAACCGAAGCACGCAGCTTAATGCCACAATATAAAGCCAATTGGCTGACAAGTCATAAACAGGATCCTGTCAGCGGACAGTGGAAACCTTCACTTGAAGATGTCGTATCCGGCCTGAAGGATTCTCGAGCAACCGGCTTGGGCACCAATGGCAACGTCTCGCTAATTGATCTTGATTATGCCAAGGCAATCAGGTCTGCGGGAACTGAATTTCACGTATGGACGATCAATGAACCGCAAGTTGCCAAACGATTGGCAGACATGGGCGTAAATTCCATCACCACCGACCGACCTCTGGGCATACGACAAGCCATTGAGTGAAACGCGATACTGTGCTTACTCGACTTGGTCTTCTGGAACTCTGGCAAACATCCACTTAATTGTTTCGGGGATCGCAAACACGGGTGCTGAACACAAGATTATGAGCAGCCAATCTTGTAGCCTTAGAGGCAAAGTATGCAGGGAAACTTGCAGCATGGGCACATACACGGCCGCCACTTGAAGGCCTAGGCATGCGGCAATGGCCAGTAAGATCCACGGGTTGCTGAATAACCCAATCGCGACCAGTGGCAAACTGGACGACCGAAAATTTAGAACATTGAACTTCTCGGCCACAATCATCGCGGTAAATGCAACTGTTCCTGCGCGAGTAGTCGATTCCACGTGTTCACTTTTTGAATAAAGTAGAAACAAAGTCAGTGCAACGGCGCCAATGAATGTCCCCAAGGCAAGAATCAAATACATTCCAGAACGAGTTAACACTCCTTGCTCAGGACTTCGAGGCGGTTGACGCATCGAGAGCCTTTCGACAGGTTCTAACCCCAATGCAACCGCTGCCATACCGTCGGTAACCAAGTTCATCCAGAGAATCTGAACAGGCAGTAAGATCAACGGCCCGCCCAAAACAATATTGACAAAGATTGCAATCACTTCGCCAAAATTACTTGCCAACAAATAGTGAATGAACTTCTGTATATTTGCATACTGTCGACGCCCTTCCTCAATGGCACCAATGATCGAACTAAAATTGTCATCGGTGAGGATGATATCAGCTGCACCTTTGGCGACGTCCGTACCACGAAGCCCCATGGCGATTCCGATATCAGCCTTTTTTAATGCCGGAGCATCATTCACACCATCGCCGGTCATGCCTACGACATGACCGGCTGCCTGCATGGCGTTGACGATGCGCAGTTTATGCTCTGGCGTTGTACGAGCGAAAATAACGTCCTGTTCGAGAGCGGAAAGCAGTTGGCTATCGTCCAGTTCATTAAGTTCACGACCCAAGACAGCATGTTTTGCTTTTAGGCCTATTTGCCTGGCAATTGCCAGGCCTGTCTCTGCAGAGTCGCCGGTGATCATGAACACGCGAATTCCTGCGCTATGTGCCAGCCTAATTGCCTGAGGAACTTCTGGTCGCGGAGGATCCATCATCCCCACGATACCCAATAACGTCAAATCGCGTTCAACATACTCTGCATCCAAATTAGCGTCATGAGGCAGGTGCCGAGTGGCTAGAGCGAGCGTCCTAAGGCCCTGTCTGGCCATGTCACTGAAGGCCGACTTAGCCAGCCCTAGATCTCGGTCTGAGAGCTCGCGAACCCGTTCCCCATCCAGGATATGCGTGCATAGCTCGAGCAAAACCTCTGGAGCTCCCTTAACATGTGCGACCAACCCCTGACTCCCATACTCCACGATGGTCATGCGTTTGCGTGAGGAGTTGAACGAGAATTCCTGCACATGGGAGGACTGACTTCCGGGATCAAGCCACGCTTTGTAAGCAGCAATTACTAATGCTGATTCCGTTGGTTCGCCCTTTTCTTGCCAGCCATCTTCGCCACGTAGAACTTGTGCATGATTACAACGTAATCCGGTTGTCAGCAGTTGGATCAAATCGCTGCGCTGTCGATAGTCAATGCGTTCACGTTTTACTTCGAAATGGCCTGCTGGGTCGTATCCACCGCCAGTCACATCAACTTCACCGGCGGGGAGCCAGATTCGTTGTACGGTCATTTGATTCTGTGTCAAAGTTCCCGTTTTATCGGTGAAAACAACTGTCGCAGTTCCCAGAGCTTCTGCCGCTCTTAAGCGGCGCAAAAGCACCTTGCGACGTACCATTCCCCGGATTCCCAAGGCCATTGTCAAAGTCACCACCGCAGGCAATCCTTCTGGAACCACTGCTACCGCTAAGGATACTGCGGTATGAAACATCTCCCATAGCGGTTTACCCATCATCCAACCCAGAGCTGCCACTGCAATAGAAATTGCGATGGCGGCCAGCCCCAACTGCTTCCCCAACACAGCTAGTTTTCTTTGCAATGGGGTCGGCTCGCGACTAATGGATTCTGTTAGTCCAGCAATTCGTCCGAATTCAGTTGAGGTTCCTGTAGCCACAACGATGCCCGTGGCTCGCCCGTTTGTTGCACCAGTCCCCATCCACAGCATGCATGTTTGTTCTGCTAGATGGGTTTGCGCCGGTAGGGGATCCTGCTGTTTCAATACAGGAAGTGATTCGCCAGTTAGGGCAGATTCGTCGATGATTAGATTTTGAGCTTGGATCACTCGCAAATCAGCAGGTATACGATCTCCGGACTCAATTTGCACCAGGTCTCCGGGTACCAAGCTTGCCGCCTCGAGGACAGCCTCAATTCCATCCCGGATAACACGACATTGCGGAGCCAACAATTTCGTCAATGCCTGCAGTGCGCGTTCGGCTTTCCATTCTTGAACAAAACCAAGGACTCCGTTCAAAATCACGATAGCCAGAATGGTTAGTGCGTCTGCGAGGTCGCCGAAGAACAATGAGATCATTGCGGCGATAGCAAGGATCAAGATGAGTACATCCGTAAATTGACGCAACAATATTTCAGGCCAACGAACCTCAGTTGAACTCAAGATCGTATTCGGACCCAAACGCGTCAATCGGACTCGGTGTTCTTCAGTCGACAATCCTAACGTCAAATTAGACTGCAAGCGATCAGCCACTTCGTCGATCGAATAGGTGTACCAAGAGATCGTTGCCTCTTTGTCAGGACCCTTGTTCTTCTGCATGACCAGACTATTCCAATTGCGCTAACTCCATGCTACCGTACGTCACGAACAGTTAGAGGGTACAGAATTCTCTTTCGAAGACTACACAAAGTTCAATGTGCGTCTGAGCAGATAATTTCCTGCACACCCAATTCCCATTGTAACGCACTACCTGCATTCGACGAGCCGCACAGGGAAAGCCGTGGATAGCGCAGGAGTGAAACGTCGCGATTCGGCCGTACCCTTCGAATTGCTTGCGCCAATGCAGCTAGTAGGCCGGAGATGTTTAGAGTTTGGCGGACTTACCGAAGCCACGGAAAGACATTTTGCCAATTTGAAAACTGCGATTGCGCGATGCAAGCCTCAAGACCGGCACACCCGAGTTGGCTTGCCGGCCAGGGGGGATTTTTGGCAAAACTGTATTAGAGCTCGAAAGGATTTAGCGTTGTGGTTGAAGGTGTAATTTCAGCTGTCAATGAAGTTCGATCGCGTGAGGCATACTTTCCCTTGAGAAGGTCCGGGCCGGGTTCCGCGGTGCCCATCATGATCTGTTCCTTTGTGGGCTGTTTGGAAGCATCCGGCCAAGTGACTGTTACCTTGTATTTTCCAGGAGCAATGCCATTTTGCATGGCGGAAACTAAGGTGAACGTTCCATCCTCTGCGACTGAACCTGAGGCAGTAACCGCTGCCGGATCCTCAGGATGAAACAAGACAGTAGCACCCGCCGCTGGTTTCTCATTCACTGTGACACTGCCTGAAACTTGCACCAAATCAGTGGAACTCGCGCAACCACTGAGGACCAGCATACAAACAGTCAATGCAAGACGACTCATTTGCTTCATTGAATACACCTAAAAAATGTCTTGGGGCGAAACTTTCAAACTAAGGTTGCCGATTTTCCGCTCTTAACACGCCTGCTTATTGTTCAATCTGAACGCTTTCTCCACCATTGCGTGTAATTAGGCCCGCAAACACAGTCGTGGAGGTGTTTTCAGACAAGAACTGGACCGAACCATCGCCCATGACAACTTGAATTCCACCAGAGTGAAACGAATAGAGTCCGTTTTCGTTAAACACATTGATCGCAGAACAGCCAGCAAGTCTGGGATTGTTGATATCTGAGCCAGCGTAACCCCGTAATTGGCGAGCCACATTATGATCGCCATAGTAGGAGTTCAAAGTTAGACCACCGTCCAACAATGTGCTACCGGGCAAAGGTTTGCCACGAAAATAGAGTTTCTGGCGTCCTGCCTCTTCACCGATCAAGATAGTATTTGAAAGGCCATCGCTAACTTCACCAAACTTAATACCAAAGTGTTTCTCAGAATCGTCGGTGCCTAGCATGGCATTGTTTGTAGATTGGTTCGGCATGCCGGCACAGCTTGCCAACGAGGAATGCAAACCCTTAATAGGGGCATAATCTGTACGCGGTAAGATGAAATTGGCGGGAGGGAATCCCAAAAGCTGAAAGTAAGGCCCATAATCCGATGGGGCGTCAGGCGTGGAAGGGCAAATATAGGTTTGAACTGTCGTAAACGCAGCAGTGCTCAGTGTGCCATAGGGAGGCGGCATATTGAAAGGGTCGATATAGGATCGTTTCGAGTCGAATAGCTTATACAGATTGCCCTGCTCCATGTAAGGCAGAATTTGAAACAACGTTCCGTAGGTAGCTCGTTGTCCATACGGATTGGCTGGAGTTGGATAGGAGGCAGCAGGAATGTCCTTCTCACACGCTGGAATGAATTTATAAGTTGACTCATGGTTGTGTATTGCGAGACCGATTTGTTTGAGATTGTTGGCGCATTGCATTCTCCGTGCAGCTTCACGAGCGGCTTGAACAGCAGGCAACAACAACCCTACAAGTATGCCAATAATGGCAATAACCACTAGTAACTCCACCAAGGTAAACGCTTGACGTTTTTGCATGATTAATCCTAATAATTTTGATGACACCAATTTGTCTCACAAAGTGAATCCAGGCTGGGCACATTTGTTTCGGACAATTAATTCTAGTGGGAATGAAGCAAAAAAAAATGGTTGCTTCCACGTAGGTTAGAAATTTCTAAGCGTCTAACTACACAACTTTGTGCGGTTAGAAGCGATTGTGTGCAACTTCCTACAATTCTTCGATTTCAACGGAACTTCTTCATAAAGCTGTCTTAAGGAAAATACCTCTCATAGCAAGTTTCCTGAATGCAGCTAACTACCCGCTTCCTCGCCGATGCGAGTTAGTAACATCACCCATGGCAGATAAATTAGTCCGATATAGGCAATGAGCACAACAACACCAACGATTATGGAAACCAACATCGGTAGAAAACGGACATTGCGGTCGGAAGCATCGTTGGCATGACATTCAATTAGAGAAGCCAGTTGGCCAAGTTCCTCAGCAGTGTCACTCGGTGATAGCAAACCCGATTCAACGAAGTGCAGTAACATCCGGGCTTCTGTGGGCAAATGGGATATGTATTGGTCCAGTATAAGACCTGTGAGATTTTCGTCGTCAGCGCATTGCTCTGGCACTGTATTTGAAATGCAGTTTTCGAGTATCTCTTTTACAGGTCGATGAGCCACTATTTGCAATTGTGTGAGTCTAATGCAAAGCGCTTCAAGGCGAAGACGACGGAAGCCTCCGAGAGTAGTTCCACTACGCAGTGGCAATTGCTTGCGAAACCACAATGCAGTTGGTAACACCATGGAACCAACAATCAGGATCCCTAACCACCAAATTTGCTGCCTAAGGAATAGCAGCCACAAGATCCAGGTTGGAAAGTCCTGAAAGAATAGTGAATACGTCTTGGCGATTTCTGGAATAAGTCTCCAACTGGCCCAGGTAATTGATATCCATGTTGTCATGACGAGGCCAACCGGGTAGATCAACGCAGCTCTCAATGCGCGTTCGGATTCTGTGTTGGCGGTCTGCATGGTAGCCCACTGACGAAGCGTAACCGATAATTGGTCTGTGGCTTCGCCCACGCGAATGCAGGCCGCAAGTTCGTTCCTTTGCGTTGCATGTGCAAGCCCCAATGAGTCGATAAATGGCCGACCACTCTGAAGCTGATCTGCCACGCTACCTGCGACTGAAGCGAGTTCGCTATCAGAACTCTTGGCAAGCTCGCGTAGTTGCTTGACCAGTGAGAATTTGTGCGGAGCTTGGCACCCCAATGCCTGACACAACTTGATGAGCATCGGAGTTGTGAATTTAGCTGGCACAATATTTCATTTCTGATATGGGCGGTTGCAAAATGAACCAGCAAGTGTTGACATTGTCTGAAAAGAGCTTGGGGAATCCGTGGAGGCACTTTTTAACAACTCGACAACAATTCTACAGGCGTTTCATGGTTCACTCTAGCAACCGACCCATTTAGCGAGCGGCGCAAGATTCTGATCCGAGTTTTTGCTGAGAAAACTGATAGCGTTGCCGCTAATTCTGTGTCAGCGGACTTAGGGCTAGGAACTTGAGCTTGTGGTGCCTGCCCAAGATTCGCATCTTCGTTTTTGTGCGCACAAACGCAGTGTTTAGCCTTTCAGTTATCGTTATACTGGGTCCCGATTTTGTTACTGGGTCGCAATTGGGGGGGCCCTGTTTCAGACCTTAAGAGACCGATTGTACAGCGATAAGATTGCAATTTTGTCTTGACTAATGCTTCAGAAGCCACACACCAGAAACTAACGGATCGAAACCATGAACAGTTTCTTAACTTACAAGCTTGCCCATTGGACACTGATACCATGTGTTCTGGGATGTTGGTTTGAACTGCCTGCATTCGCTGAAGGCAAGCCAAATGTCATTCTGATTTATACCGACGATCAGGGGTCAGTTGACATGAATTGCTACGGGGCAACTGATCTGACGACGCCTAACATGGACGCGTTGGCAGGTAATGGAATACGATTTACTCAGTTCTACTCAGCCGCTCCGGTCTGCTCTCCCTCACGTGCAGCGCTCATGACTGGGCGAGTCCCTCAACGGGCTGGCGTACCCGGCAACGTATCTTCCCAGCACGGGCATGATGGAATGCCGAGTGACCAAGTTACGTTTGCAGAGATGATGAAATCTGCCGGATATGCGACCGCCCATGTTGGCAAGTGGCATCTGGGTTACACGCCAGCCACGATGCCAAACGGTCAGGGGTTTGATTTCACATTTGGGCATATGGGTGGTTGTATTGACAACTACAGTCACTTTTTCTATTGGCAGGGGCCAAACCGTCATGACCTGTGGCTTAATGGCGAGGAAGTTTTTCGTGATGGTCAATATTTCCCAGAACTCATGGTTTCTCAAGCTCATCAGTTTATGGAGGAGAGTCGTGATAGACCGTTTTTTATGTATTGGGCTATCAATCTACCTCATTATCCTCTGCAGGGACTTGAGAAGTGGAGAAAACACTACTCGCATTTGCCGCAGCCACGTCAGATGTATGCGGCCTTTGTATCCACCGCCGATGAGATGATTGGGCGACTGCTTTCTAAGCTGGATGATCTTGGCTTGAGAGAAAACACGATAGTCATTTTTCAATCGGATCACGGGCATTCGCAAGAAGAAAGAACATTTTCAGGAGGTGGAAGTGCCGGGCCATATCGTGGTGCGAAATTCAGCTTGTTCGAAGGAGGTATTCGTGTTCCGGCCATCGTCTCCTGGCCAGGACAAATTCCCTCTGGCGAAGTAAGAGACCAAATGGTTACTGCTTGCGACTGGTATCCCACGGTTGCTGAACTATGTGGAATCCCCCTGCCAAATCATAGGTTAGATGGCAAAAGTATGGTTCCGGTCCTAAAGAGCGACTCTTCGCCAACCTCGCACAATGTTTTTCACTGGCAGAGTGGTGGAGGCGCCAAGAATCCACAGTGGGCGGTGCGCAAAGGAGATTGGAAACTCATCGGGAATCCAAACGATACGAGTAACAAAGCGACGATTGGGGATGAGGATAGGCTTTTCTTGGTAAATCTTGGCCAAGATGTTTCTGAAATGCAAAATCTGGCGGCCACCAATCCAGAAAAGGTTGCGGAGTTGGAAGCTTTACATCAGGCCTGGATCGAAGAATTGGAATAATCGAGTTGGCAAATGGCAACCAAATTCAATTCCCTTTTTTCCTGTTTTTCGTATTGCAGAGCATTCAGTTTCGGGCGTGGTATGCAACTTGGAATATCTTCAAGCATGAGACCCTAATTTCGACCGGGTAGATGGGTAAGGCAAGTCAGGCTAGGATAGGGTAAATGTCGCACATCGGGCGAGTCGATTACAATTGGATCTTATGTTCCCGGATGTGCAGCATTTGAGGTTAGTAATGATAAATGAGAATTGAGCGATAATCGATGGACGCAGAAAACAATACTTCCCGCGAGGTGCCTGTGCCGGCTGCAGGAGAACTGACCGAACAGCATGTTCGCGAGGCATTAAAGCAAGTAATTGATCCAGAACTGTTTGTTAATATTGTGGACTTAGGATTGATTTATGTAGTAGACATTAAGCCTGGCGAAATGGACGGCAAATACGATGTTGCGGTTGAAATGACTTTGACCAGTCCCATGTGCCCGGCTGGTCCGCAACTAATTGGAAACAGTCGCTCGGTTCTGGAGGGCATGGAGCAAGTCGCGCAAGTCGACATCAAAGTCGTCATGTATCCGCCTTGGACCCAAGACATGATGACGGAAATTGCTCGTGATCAACTTGGAATTTTCTAGGCGACGCCTCGGGGCAATGAATGGGACTTGTTTCAGTTACTTGCCGGATTCTCGCGATTCTTGAACGCTCGAGTAAACCAGTTGATAACAAATTCTCTGGGGTGAAGTTCACCGAGTCTAGGTCATTACTCTCGTAAATGGTTCTCACTCTCGGGACTATCAACAGAATGTTAAGGAATAATTTGTTAGGAATGTACTTGTGAGTTCGGAGTTAGAGTTTGACTCATTGTTGCTGGTATCCTTTGGCGGCCCCGAAGGTCCAGATGATGTCATGCCATTTCTGGAAAATGTATTGCGTGGTAAGCCGGTACCTCCTGAAAGAAAGCTTGAAGTTGCAGATCATTATATGCATTTGGGAGGCGTGAGCCCCATCAACGAGCAAAATCGCAACCTCTTACAAGCAATCAGATCCAAGTTGCCCGAATACGGAATCGACTTGCCAATTTATTGGGGCAATCGAAATTGGCATCCTTTACTTGCAGATACACTCCGAACAATGCGGAACGATGGTCGCAAACGCTCGTTAGCTTTTTTTACGAGTATCTTTAGCAGCTATTCGGGCTGTCGACAGTATCGCGAGAATATTGCAGAAGCTCGAAAGGAGGTAATGGAAGAAAAGCAGGGCCTGCCTCCGGAGATTGAAAAGGTTCGCAATGGTTTTAATCATCCGCTGTTCATCGAAGCTCAGGTTCAGTTACTTCAGACCGCTTTGGCCGAGTCCAAACAGCCTGAATCATTGGTTTTGTTCTCGGCCCATAGCATCCCCATGTCTATGAGCGAACACTGCCATTACCAACAGCAGCTTCACGAAGCAGCCGGCCTGATTGCCCAACAATGTGGTGTATCCGGATGGGAGGTTGTTTACCAAAGCCGAAGTGGACCTCCTACCCAGCCCTGGTTGGAACCAGACATTTGCGATCGCATTAGAGCTTTGGCAAGCTCTGGACAGACCAAACGTTGTGTCGTGGTCCCGCTTGGATTCGTATCTGATCATATGGAAGTACTTTACGACCTGGATACGGAGGCGAAGAGCGTCTGTCAGGACTTGGACATTGAATTTTCGCGAGTCCAAACTGTTGGAACGAATGAGTTCTTTGTACGCATGATTTGCGAACTGATAAGTGAACGCGTTCTAGGAACAGCGCGACGTTTTGTGGGACAAGGCCCTGCATTGCCGGACCGCTGTCCTGACGATTGTTGTTTGTATCCTCGGCTCTCGCGTTAAACTTAACCCGCCGCTTCAAAAATCTCTGACAATTTCCATGACAAGCTCGGTTGATATCGAAACCAAGTTTCACGTCGAACTTGAGCAGGCCGTCTAAAAGTTAGTCGAATAATTATCCTTCTTGAGATTCGGAGTTCTTAATGAGTCAATTTGTAGGCAAAAAAGTGGTCGTGGTTGGAGGTGGAACCGGTATCGGACAAGCCGTAGCGAGATCTCTGGCGGCTGCTGGAGCCCAAGTTGTCATCGGTGGCCGTCGCCAAGAAGCACTGGATGAAACTTCGGCGAATACCGACATCCAATCCCATATAATTGACGTGGCGGATCGTGCTAGCGTTAATGAGTTTTTTAAATGGGCGTTAGGAGAGCTTGTAGATATCGATTTTTTGGTGAACGCGGCAGGAATCAATATCAAGAATCGCAGTATCGCCGACATGGCTCCGGAGCAATGGGACCAAATTATGGCCATTAATGCAACCGGAGCCTACAACTGCATGCTAGCTGTTTTGCCAGGCATGCGAGCGAGGAAGAGCGGTACTATATTGAATGTGTCGAGTATCGCTGGGAAGAGGGCGATTGCACTGGGAGGTATTGCCTACTCGGCAAGCAAGTTTGCAATGACCGCACTGGGAACTTGCGTCGCCAACGAGGTTGCACCGGATGGCGTTCGCGTTACCAATCTCTATCCTGGCGAAGTAAATACTCCGCTCTTGGAACAGCGTCCTGCGCCAGTCTCTGACGAGCACAAACAGCGGATCCTACAACCTCAGCATGTTGCTGATCTAGTGCTCAGCATCCTAGCCCTGCCTGCTGGCGTGCATGTACCTGAAGTTATCATCAAACCATTGTCGCAAGGATGGTATTAAGTGGGTTCCTCCATCCCACCTAACTCCAAAAAAGGGATAGCTCTCCGTGCAACAATTGAAGCTGGTTGGCTTAATCCTTTTTGTAACGGCCATATTCTTGGGATTGGCCGCGGCTGTTACGCAAACCAGACAAGTTCGGGTTAAGAAACCAACCGGCTCCCAGTGGACGTCCGGTCAAGAACAAGAGCCAGCAGCTCAGGCAGGCCCAATCGAAAATTCTCAGCAAGGCAATTCTACAATTGAACCGACGCCGAGTTTGCCATGGGGGCAAGTGATTAGTTCCGAAAATGGCCAGGTGCAGGAAGGCAACTCCGTTGAAAATAGTCAAATGACGGAAGTTCCAATCGTTGAATTTCGACCAGTGCCCATTGGCATACCCTTAGCTATTCTAGGAGCCGCTGGATTAATATTGTGGTTAATGCCAATACCTCAAAAGGCCAAGCGAGGCGCGCCTCGACGAAGTCGTAGAAGGAGATAGGCTTGCGTATGTATTTTCACGGCAAAATTCTCCAATGATTCAAAAGTAGTCACGTGTCAGAGCAGCAAAAAGAATGGCTCGAAGATCTTAGGATTGGATGGCTTGCGGCCCGTGAAAAATTAGTGCGAGAATTGGTGGATAATTCTCACTGGGTCGGCGAGTTATCGACTTCTGCACTATCAACCGCGACCGCGATTAGCGCTCTTTCATTGGTGGCGAAATCCGGCCAGTCAAGCATTGCTGTAACAAAGGCCATACGAGAGGGTTGCAACTGGTTGAGTTTGCATCAGAACATCGATGGAGGCTGGGGAGACACGGATCGAAGCCATTCCAATATTGCTACGACTCTGTTGGCACTGGCGGCTTGGAAATTGTCCGGTTACGCAGAAGAACGATCGAAGCAATATGATCGCGGTTGGAGTTATGTTGACCAAAAGGGAAGTTGGGATGGACTCAGAGCCAGGTATGGCAAGGACAAGACATTCGTAGTTCCTATACTCACGAACTGTGCCCTGGCTGGGCTAATCCCATGGACCCATGTACCTGCCCTACCATTTGAGGCCGCGTGGCTGCCGCAGAGCTTTTACCGATGGGCCAAGATGCCAGTAGTGAGCTATGCTATTCCCGCATTGGTTGCGATTGGACAAGTGCGATTTCGCCAGTTGCCTCCCCGTAATCTGCTTATTCGATTAGTTCGAAAACTCGCCATTCAGCCAACTTTGCGAGTATTGAGGCATATGCAGCCCGCTAGCGGTGGGTATCTCGAAGCCGTCCCCCTAACCAGCTTTGTGCTAATGAGCTTAGTCGCCTCTGGGGAAGTGGAGAGGGAGGTTTCAAAGGAGTGTCTGCGGTTCATCCTCGAGTCTCGCCTAACCGACGGCAGTTGGCCAATCGATACCAATTTGGCGACTTGGGTCACCAGTTTGTCTGTCTCTGCACTCAGCCAGGGGGCTGAGTATTTGTCGCCTAATGATACTACCGCTATCACACTACGCGATTGCGAAAACGATCGAGTCGAGTGGCTCCTTAGTTGCCAGCATACGCAACGGCATCCATTCACTGGAGCCGAGCCTGGTGGTTGGGGATGGACAGATCTTAGCGGGGCAGTTCCCGACGCCGACGACACACCGGCCGCACTACTTGCACTTTCAAAATGTAACTTGAAGGATCTTCTCGATCGATCGCTGGCGGACAAATCGACTTCGGCAGTCGCTTTAGGGATGGCCTGGCTAATTCGACTGCAAAACAGGGATGGTGGGTGGCCAACATTTTGTCGTGGTTGGGGTCAGCTACCCTTCGATCGAAGTGGAACCGATTTGACAGCTCATGCCATGCGTGCATTGGCTGTGTGGGAAGATCGGCGAGAAGAGATAGAAACTGCTCTTCTAAAACAGGACCCAAAACATGAAATGCCTAGTGCGAAGTCGATACGCAAAGCTATATCTCGAGGTCAAGAATTTCTAAAACGCAATCAACAGCCTGATGGAAGTTGGCTGCCACTTTGGTTTGGTAACCAGGATCGTACCGAGGAGGACAATCCGGTTTACGGCACAGGGCGTGTGTTGCTTGCCTGGGGACTATTAGATTTGTCTCATATCCCCGAAGCACAACGCGGCAAGGAGTACCTACTGAAGTCCCAAAATGCCGATGGAGGTTGGGGCGGAGGCGTCAGTACGCGGCAGTGGCCACCCATAAACCTGTCCACTATGCATCCTGGCGAGACTGACAAAGTTTCCTTTATTTACAGTTCCATTGAGGAAACTGCCGTTGCAGTTGAGGGATTGGTAGCCTGTGCTAGTAATCCAAAGGAAGATGCAAGTATAATGCGAGCATGTCGCTGGTTAGCGGGCGCAGCACAAAACGATGGCTTGAATACTGCATGGCCAATCGGTTTTTACTTTGCCAAGCTATGGTATTACGAGAAACTGTATCCTCTGATCTTCGTAGTTTCTGCCCTTGGAGCGGCGATGAGTCATTTTTTGGGCGAATCGTCAACAGAATCAGAATCATCCAGGGAATCAAAGGGTTAAGTTTGGTGTTGAACCAGTTGGACTCTTAAAGATAAACGTGGTTATCCAACAAGACAGGAGTGGCAGCATTGTCCACCGCTTTTAAGGACCAAGGAGATTCGAGTTCGGGGGGAGCATCGGTTCCCGTGCCGACAGGACGCAAATCAGGCCGTAAAACTAGCCATTTGAAGTTGGTACCACCAACACGGCAGTTGCGCGATGAACTAAGGATCCATTGTGAGGAGGTTGCTCGGCGTCTTGATAAGTCCTGCCCCCTAACCAAGGACCAAATGGAATCGGTTGCCCGAGAACTGTTAACCAGAGCAGGCCAATCGGAGTCCTATGTTGGCTGGACAATGGTTATGCTGGCCAGCGCCTTTTACCGCGACCAGGTAGCAGCCACGCATCCCAGCCGCCGATTGTTCTTGTTGCCTCATTGTTTGAAGCATGCCGAGGGATGTCCGGCCGATTACGACGAATTTGGAATGAACTGCAAGCAATGTGGTGCCTGCAGTATTGCCGACTTTCGAACTCAGGCCGAAGAGATGGGTTACAAAGTTTTGGTAGCGGAAGGGTCCCCCGTAGTTCTCAAAATAATTGTAAGTGGATACGTGGATGCAATTGTGGGTGTCGCGTGCCTAAACGTGTTGGAAAAGGCAATCGACAAAATCTTGTTGGCGGGCATTCCCTGTATGGCGGTTCCCTTGTTGAGCAGCGACTGCCGCAATACAAGCGTAGATGAAGATTGGGTATCGACTATGGTGCTCACACAGCAGCACGAGCCATTGATACAGCAGACTCGTAGCTACGTTCACTTGTTGCGCGCTGCAAACGATTTGTTCGTTGGAGAAACGTACCGGCGCTTGGTCGCTCCTACTAGACTGCCTGAGATACTGCAGGATGTTACACCTGAAAAACTGAAACCCCTAGATCCAATCGCCGCTACGGAAGCTTTGGCACTGGATTTCGTCAGCCGAGGAGGAAAATACTCTCGCCCCTTCATTACTTTGGCAACCTACGATGCACTTTGTGGCGGGCAAGCAACCTCGACACATGGAGCGGAAGTCGTGGCTGCCTACTCGGACAGTATCCTGCGGACGGCGGTTAGTATCGAAATGTTTCACAAGGCAAGCTTGGTACATGACGACATTGAAGATGATGATCGGTTCCGCTATGGACACGAAACAATGCATCGTCAATTCGGATTACCTTGCGCCATCAATGTTGGTGACTACTTGATTGGCCTAGGCTACCGTATGGTAAGTCGCGAGATTCGGGAATTGGGGGCTGAATGCGCTGCTGACATCCTGAACCTCTTAGCCAATGCCCATACACGTTTATCCGAAGGGCAGGGCGCCGAACTTTGCTGGCGTGATGCAAATGATAAACGACTTACACCGCTCGACGCCTTGAAAGTTTATGCGTTGAAAACTGCTCCCGCCTTTGAAGCGGCGTTGCTGACTGGGGCTAGACTAGCGGGTCCGATTGATGAAATTCAAAATTCAATTCGTAGCTTTGCACGCAACCTGGGAGTCGCGTTTCAGATTCTTAACGATCTTAGCGATTGGGAAGGAGATCAGCACAACAAGTTAACCTCAGGTGGAGATACACTGGGCGGACGTCCGACCGTCTTGTGGGCGCTGGCTCTTGCTTCGCTGCCAACGCAACAGCAAAACGAACTATTGGGACTTGTGAACCCAGAATGCGAATTTTCGGACACTCAACGCATTCAGCAAGTTGAAAAACTCTATCGTCAGGCAGGAGTTTTTGATCAGGCTCATCGACTGATCGAAAAGCATGAACAGCGTGCCAGGGAGGCTATTTTGGAAATTGATTGCGAACCGCTTCAACGATTGCTGACGTATTTAGTAGACACCGTTCTGATGAGATCCAATCCCACCAGTAGCGATGTTGTGCCTTTAACGGCACCAGCTTTGCCAATTGTGGCCCAGACCCAATCTTGAACAGTAGATTTGGGCCTCCGTGCCGGAACCATTCTCAGCTAATTCTTTTCCGGATATTTCGTAATAGCTTTCCTTTGTGAAACAAGAATTTTTCTGCCCCGGCGAATATCGCGGATGACGGGTGAGATGTTCAAACCACATATAGGAGTACACAGTGCCTGACGCAACGCCACCGGCAGCTGACCTTGAATCCTTGGTAGCACTATTTTTCTCTGATGCCGGTGAGTTGGCTGAATTTGAGAGTGTCGACGAAGATAGTTGTCCCGCTGCCTATCGCAGCCTGTTGGCCCATTCTGCCCATATGACCGTTACCGTAGAACGCCGGCATACAAGTCCAGTCGATGTTGTGGTTGTTAGGGAAAAGAAAACGCAGACACATTACAGCCGCGTGATTCTTTTACGACGCCAGAGTGATGGACGTGTGGTGCAATTTGGAATTGTGCGCCTAGCATTGAACACACTTCAGCCTGACGTACGATCTGAGATACTCAGTGGCAAGATACCGCTTGGGCGAGTCCTGATCCAGCACAATGTCATGCGGCAGGTGCAGTTGCTTGGTCTTTGGAGAGTGCACTGCGGAGCTGAATTGGCGAGACTTTTGGACTGCTCAATTGGACAAGAAACCTATGGTCGATCAGCCTTAATATTTTGCGACTGTGAACCTGCAGTAGAATTGTTGGAGATTGTGGCGCCTGAAGGCCTGTAACAAGCATTACCACTTAGGCCAATAGACCAAACTGCAGCTGGCGTCTTAAGGGTCGGTTGAATTAATGGGACTCGACGCCTGAGCTGGCGGGCTATTCCCACTACCCCAGACCTTATGGTGCAGTCTTGCCAGCAACTCACCACTGGAAAATGATTTTAAATTCTCAACAGTCCAACCCCTGCGCCTAAAACAAAGTGGCGTTGACCAACAGATTACGGAAAGATTCGACGTGCTTGGTTCGGTGACAACTCGTATCGCCCTCAGAGCGTTGGCCAAGAACAAGATGAGGGCTGGCCTGACAGTACTGGGCGTCGTTATTGGAATTGCGGCGGTTACTGCCCTCGTTTCGGTTGGTATGTCGGCCAGCGCATTGGTACAAGGGGAATTTCAAAACTTGGGGACAAACGTAATAGTCGTGTTACCCGGCAATGAACAATCCAGCGGTGGAGTGCGTCGCCAAATACAATCACTTACTCCAGGGGATGCCAATAGTTTGCCTAAAGAATGTTCAAGTGTTCTTGCTGCCACACCGGTCGTTTTTGCTGCAGCTCCAGCCGTTTTTGGTAACAGCAATTGGACTGCGCGTGAGACATTTGGGGTCGACGAAAATTTTCCACTAGTTCGTAATTGGCAAACTCGACTGGGAAGTTTTTTCACCAATCGCGATGTGATAAGTGCTGCCAAAGTGTGCGTGATAGGGCAGACCGTAGTCAAAAACCTGTTTCAAACGTCCAATCCAATTGGCCAGATAATCCGAGTACGAAATATACCATTTGAAGTTGTGGGAGTACTGGAGACCAAGGGAGCCAATATGGTAGGGGAAGACCAAGATGATGTCTTGATAATGCCCTACACTACGGTGCGCAAGCGGCTCCAAGGGAGCAATTTTGATACAGTCAACATCATTTTGGCTTCGGCTCGCAGTTCCGATGCCATGAAATCCGCCGAAGTTGAAATGCACAACCTACTTTTAGATCGACACAAAATTGCGCTAGGGCAATCACCGGATTTTGAAGTAGCCAACACTACAGAGATTGCTAACGTGTTTGGAATCATTACCGGCACCTTGACGCTTATGTTAGGTGCGATCGCTGGTATTTCCCTGATTGTCGGTGGAGTGGGGATTATGAATATCATGCTGGTATCGGTAACAGAAAGAACGAGAGAGATTGGAATTCGAATGGCAGTAGGGGCCCGTCCTGTTGATATTCTCTTGCAATTTTTGGTTGAATCTGTTGTTTTATCTATGATTGGAGGTTTGATAGGGATCTTGATTGGTGTCGGTGGTTCGGTCGGATTGACGATGCTCATAAACGCCATCTCGTCAGGTAGACCTTGGCCAATCATTGTTAGTTTTCCTGCCGCCATCGGAGCATTGCTGTTTTCGGCCATGGTTGGAATAGGCTTTGGTTTCTATCCTGCCTGGCGGGCTAGTCGACTCGATCCTATTGATGCGCTTCGATACGAATAGATGGCACCCACATCATGGATATTATGGAAGCCTGGATAGATGTTGGTGGAACTTTTACGGATTGCTTTCTTAGAAATTCTCAAGGTCAGTTGCTTTGCAGTAAGACCCTAAGTTCCGGGCGTTTGCCAATCGCATGTGAGCAGCGAGGGAAACTTCAATGGTTCAGCCCTCAACTGGTAGAAGACGTAACTGACTTTTGGAAATCCTCTACATTGGTAGCTTTCGATGCTCAAGGACATGAGCTCGGCCGTCTAGAGATTGTCGCTTCACATGAAGGAGTATTGCAGACATCCCAGCTGCAGGTGAATTCTGGACCCATCAATTGCAATCCCGATACTCGCTTTGAGTTGTTGAGTGGCGTAGAAGCGCCCGTCCTATGCGTACGACGACTCCTGCAAGTGCCCTTAACTCAGCACCTTCCCAAGTTACAAATCCGGCTCGGAACAACCAAAGGTACGAATGCTCTATTAACGCAAAGTGGAGCACCTACGGCATTGGCTATTACCGCGGGATTTGAAGATCTACTTCTGATAGGAAACCAGACACGACCGGATCTGTTTGCGCTAGAAATCCACAAACCACACATTTTAGCCAATTGGATTGTACCCATTCCCGAGAGACTCGATGCAATGGGGCGTGTTCTAACGCCACTCGATGTGGAACAGTCTCTGCTCAACCTACGTAAGATCCATTCAACAGATTGTAACTCGCTAGCGATTTGTCTATTACACAGCTATGTTAGTCCTGCACATGAGCTCCAGGTGGAAAAAATTGCTCGGGAAGTAGGGTTTGAGCAAATCAGTCTGTCATCGCAAGTGGCACCACTAGTCGAAGTAGTTGCCAGAGCGGAAACCTCTTTAGTGGATGCTTATCTGAGTCCTGTAATCCGTCATTATTTGTCAACTCTGGTGGAGCAATTTGGAGGTGGCGATCGAGTGCAGCTGGATGTTATGACCAGCGCAGGTGGATTAACACCGTGGTATGCTTATTCTGGCAAAGACAGCATCCTCTCTGGTCCAGCAGGCGGCATTCGGGCGCTGGATGGGATACGTCAGGCTACAGGTGAGAAACAGCTTCTTGGGCTTGACATGGGTGGTACTAGCACGGACGTGTGCCGAGTCTCCAATCAGATTCAACTACAGTTCGAATCCAACAAAGCTGGTGTGCGTATTCTAACGCCAACACTACCGATCGAAACGGTAGCCTCGGGTGGCGGGTCGATTTGCTGGTTTGATGGCGTGGCCTTGCGAGTTGGTCCCCAAAGCGCAGGTGCCGCACCTGGACCAGCTTGTTACGGACGTGGTGGCCCTTTGACGATAACGGATTTAAACGTCTTTTTGGGACGCATTCCGGATAGCCAATTTCCTTTCGCGCTCGACCATTTGGCAATTCAAGAGCGACTCACAGAACTTCATGAACAAGTCATGCCGAGCATCGGAATTGAGTCCTTGGAAGAATTGGCCTACGGTTTGAGGACTATTGCTAACGAACAAATGGCCGGCGCGGTCCGCAGTGTATCGATTGCCCAAGGATCGGATCCTCGCGCGCATGCTTTGGTAGGATTTGGCGGTGCCGCAGGGCAACACATCTGCGAAGTCGCCGCTTCGCTTGGAATAGGCCGTGTTTTTGATTCACCTCACGGTGGTCTGCTAAGTGCCTTGGGAATGGGATTGGCCGACCGTCGTGTGAATTCAGTCGAGCCGGTTTACGAGAAGTTATCCATTTGTGATTGGCCGAGTATCAAAAAGCGAATTGCCAATCAAGGCTTGGAGTTGATCAGCAAATTGATCCAATTGGGAGCCGACGAAACTAACATTGGCATGTCACAAGCTTTCGAATTGCGGTATGTGGGAACAGATACGTCCCTGACGATAACTATTGACAACCAGCAAACCGATTGGCCAACAGATTTAACCACCCGTTTTCACACTGCCCATCAAGAACGGTTTGGATATGCTCGCCCATGGAAAGCTCTCGAACTAGTGGCTATCCGGCTAGAAGCCTGGGCCACGACCGGGCAATCATTGCCAGTGTCAACACAGGTTCCAGTGCAAACATCAATCGAAGAATCGTCCGCAGAAGTCTCGACTCAGTTCTTCTTTGCTGGAGCTCGTCACAAAACCCCATGCTTTGAGCGAGCGAAATTGTTACCTGGAGATCAAATTTCAGGTCCAGCTATCATTCTCAATGCCGGCTCGACATTGATTATTGAGCCTTCGTGGCATGCTACAACTCGGTCCGATGGAACGGTCGAATTGACGCGTCACATGCCAACTAAAGAAGTCAGCGTTCATTGTGTCGCACCTGAATCCGCCGTGGATGCTGTATTTCGAGAGTGCTTTGCTGCAAGGCTCAAGGCCATTGCGACGCAAATGGGAATTGTCTTGCAGCAAACGGCAAGCAGCGTTAATGTCAAGCAACGGCGAGACTACAGTTGTGCGATCTTTGATTGCCACGGTTATCTTCTTTCAAGTGCGCCGCATGTTCCTGTGCATTTGGGGGCCATGGGGCAAACTGTAAGAGCCGTCATGAAAGAATTTCCCGATATGTTGGCGGGAGACAGTTTCGTCGTTAACGATCCCTATCGTGGTGGGTCTCATTTACCGGACATTACAGTAGTAACCCCAGTCTTTAGTGAAGAAGGCGAATTAGGAGTTGCAGGTAGAAAGCCGCTTTTCTATGTGGCCAATAGAGCGCATCATGCCGATGTGGGAGGCCTCTCGCCAGGCTCTATGAGCATAACTGCCAGGAAACTGATCGAAGAGGGAATCGTCATATCCCCGCGATACTTGACACGAGCAGGTCAAGATTGCTCTCCTGATCTGGAATTAGCTTGGCAGAATTCTCGCTATCCACCTCGAAACATTTCCGAGAACCTAAATGATTTGATGGCACAGGCTGCAGCCAATATTCGCGGCAACCAACTGATTCTTGAGTACGCCAAGAGTGAATCCTGGGAAAGACTTCTGTTGGCTGGGCACGAGCTGTTAGCCGCTGCGGCTGCGCACATTGCTTTGTTCATTGACCGACAAACATGGGACAGCTTGCAGTTTTGTGATCATCTGGATGATGGCACCGCTATTCGAGTAGCAATCGACCGACCAGCAGCAGGAAAGATGAGAATTGACTTTAGTGGCACTGGGCCAACAAGTGATTCGAATTTTAATGCTAATCCTTCGATTGTTGCTGCTGCAGTAATCTACGTATTACGCTGCATAATTGCCGACGAATTGCCTTTGAATGAAGGGTTGTTGCAGAATATTGAATTGATTATTCCGCCAGGTTGTATATTAAATCCGCTGCAGTCGACTATTCCGGAGGATAGCCCGGCGGTTGCTGCGGGAAATGTAGAGACATCTCAACGCATAGTGGATGTATTGCTGGGTGCTTTTGGGGTAGCTGCAGCTTCGCAGGGGACAATGAACAATCTTCTATTTGGAAATGGTGAATTTGGGTTTTACGAAACTATTTGTGGAGGCTCTGGAGCGACAGCTCTCGCGCCAGGGGCCTCCGCAGTCCATACTCACATGACGAACACGCGACTCACCGATCCTGAGATCTTGGAATCACGCTACCCCACTCGTTTAAAGAGTTTTGAAATTCGTCGTGGAAGTGGTGGCTCTGGAATGCACCATGGCGGAGATGGAGTCATACGTTTGATAGAGTTTCTTGAGCCAGTTTCGCTTTCGATACTTAGCTCTCGAAGGGGGACTTATCTTCCGTATGGTCTGCATGGCGGTCACGCAGGAGCCGCTGGAAGAAATCGTTTAATTCGTGTTAGCGGGGATATTGTCGATTTAGGAGGCTGTTGTCAACTGCAAGTCAACTCGGGGGACTGCATTGAGATTCAGACCCCAGGTGGTGGTGGCTACGGAAAACCAAATAAAGTCCCATAACGACTCCATTTTCTTGATTTCATTTTCCTCCATCCCATCACAAAACTGAAAGTGCTTGTTGAGGTGAGGTATGATATGGGCCAATGAAGATTGCGGTTTCAAACCTCAAAGCCTCAGACAGCGTCTTATCCCAAAAATCTGCGCGGCCCTGCCCTCTCGCTAGTCGTTACAATTGCAATGAAATTCCGCAAGTGGGGACTGGCTACTAGAATTCGGGTTTTACAAAGCTACGAACTGACGGTATCGTACTTGTTGATTTTCGCCGGTACACTTATTGGATGGTCCACACAGATTTAGCTTACTCCATTCTAGCTTTTAGTATACCGGAACCATTACTTCTTCAACAAATCCCAACATTCAAT
The DNA here is from genome assembly GCA_020427005.1 of Planctomycetales bacterium. Lineage (GTDB taxonomy): Bacteria > Planctomycetota > Planctomycetia > Pirellulales > Pirellulaceae > Aureliella. Next base: position 2,109 of record JAGQOY010000057.1, on the reverse strand, counting down.
GTGAATAGCTTTGGAGGCAGAATAAGTAAATGATCAAAGATGCGTCCGAGCTCGAGCCTTGGTTGATCATCCAGGGACAAGTCCCAAATACGTCTGTAGCGATGTGGCGCATCGAACATGGATCACACACCTCTTTGGCAATGTTTTCCGAACGCCATTTGGCAGAAGACTATGCCACGGAGAACTGCGACGGAGATGCTCACGTCATACAACTGCGTTCGACAGAACTAGTTAAATTGATGGCCACTTGTTTTGGTGAGGGAGTTCGATTTGCGACGCTTGATCCAAAACGCGGTAGTGCTCGTCAAGTCTTCATATTGCGAGATATTCTGCGGGCCGCTCGCGCATCGCTAGTGAGCAATTTCAAGAGCTGAATCTAGAGCAATCTTCGCCTTAGAGTAGCGTATTTTTGCCTGTTTGATTCATGATTTCCTTGCAAGCACCAACTATCATCGGTGCGACTCGTACGAACAGAAAGAGAAGCTTCCACAATAACATTTCGTGATTGTTTGTTCTCAAAGCACGGTCCCAAATCAAGCAAAGTCTTCGTGCGATTTCATTGGGCCTCGCCAAGCATCATCAAATAAAAAACCCAAACCTGCAGTTTGCAAGTTTGGGTTTTCGGTGACAGTTCAAATGCGCTGAGGGTTAATTTACGCGAAAGTCCAACGAGTGCTAAGCTGCCCTACGAATTTCAAGGTTCGTGCTTACTTGCTGGAAAAGTCTAGGTACCATAATCCATCGTCCCATTGCAGGGCAACCTTACGCCATCCCAACGGAACTTGTGGGTATGGGTAGAATGGACCGATGTATGGCCATGCCGAAGGACTATATTGTTTGGGGTAAGTTACGGCTCCATAATTTGGATACGCCGCGTAGCTTGGCCAGGCATAATTCGGCATGCTTGGTTGATCGTAACGAGGTGCCCCCATACCGTAAGCTACGCCAGTAGCTTGAATTGGTTGCGGTGCTCCTGTAGGATTCATTTGCACACTTGCCAAGCCTGCAGAGGCAATGGGGCGCGGCGCTTGTGGGGCTCCAACCACCGGCATGCTGGAAACCTGCTGGACGGCTTGTGGCACTACCTGCGGGGCCATTTCCGGTACGGCCTGTGGAACCGGCTGTGGACTGATGATTGCTGGTTCCATTTCTAATGTCGAAGCCGGTAATACGGCTTGTCGCACAACGGAAATGTCATCGACAACTCTTGATACGCCCTGGGTGCGTCGAGCAACGTCTAATACCAGATCCTTTTGAGACTGGTCGGAAACTTGGCCTCGCAGCCAAACGTCACCATTGACCGTGCTTACGTCGAGCTCAAAACCGCGTAGCAAGCCCGAAGTCTTGGAGTTTTGCAGTTCAACGATAATGTTATCAGTGATTGCAGCGTCCGTGATAGCTGGGTGCTGTGGAACCTGCAAAGCGGATGCGGTGGCGACGGTCGCGTCAACTGCTGGCGCTGCAGGCTTGCGGCCCTCAACCTTCAGTTCGTTGACGATGTTGGTTTCGCCTGCTGCCTTTACTGCACTGCCCTGGACCAATCGTAGTTGCTCATCGGAGGCCACTTTACCAGTCAGGTAAACGATACCCTCCTCAACCTTGAGGTCGATGTCGAATCCCTTCAAAGTGCCCGCAGCTTTGTGTTGCTGCAATTCGGTCATGATTGCTTTGGCAATTTCACGATCACCGCCCAATGCCCAAGTTGGCATTGCAGCAGTAACCGAAGCGATTACCACGCCAAATAGAAATCGTCGCATTGGAAACCCTCCTACGAATCGCTGTCTTCTGTCCACAATCTGGCTTCCTGCCAATTTCCCCTGAACCGGAATTCCGTTCCGAGTGGCAGGAGGGTTGCGGGAGATGTGGATCCCAAGTCCGGGCAGCAAGCTGCTTCAGCCTTAGGCTAAATAAGTCTCTCTGTTGTTGAGTGCGAATGAGAGGGGTAGATGATGGTTGGTAGGTTGTTAGCCAATTCAATGGTCCTGGTCGCATGGTCCAAGACGATTTTTGATTGAGCTCATTTGGCAAACAACATCCAACGCGACAAGTTCCCCCCTTGATCGCAATGGACCATACACATCTGTCAGCAGAGCGATCCTAAATCACCCT
>JAGQOY010000056.1 GCA_020427005.1 Planctomycetales bacterium | reverse complement strand
TCGCTTACGCTTCGGGTTAGGATTGGTAGATTTAATTCTGCCGCTCGCCTTGGGGCATAATGCTGAGTGTAAGTATCAATCCAAGCAATCCAAAAATCGCTGAATAAACCACCGTGCGTTCAAACCAATGGAGCCTTCGCCAAATTGCAATGCTTAACAGATGGCATGTCGAAATAGACGTGACCGCCAATACAATTCCTCCCCACATGCCAAGGAGATAGAAGCCGCGATAGGTTGACGTGCTCACTACGAGGAGGGCGATCGCGGCAATGGCTAGGGCACGTCCATGCATAAGCGTAATCCTGCGAGATTTACTATCCCAATACCCGGGATGTCCCCTTCAAGACGAGAAACAATATGATTGACTCAATATTGCCTGACCTAGCCATACCAAGATTTTCCATTCTTATCCTCAATAATCGGCTCACTTCACGAGAATCCACATGGGAGAGGCCCAGACAAGTTCGCCTGCGGTTCCATCCAAGTCTGGAACTTGTTCGCCTCTTACATAGTAGTAGCTTGTTTCACCGCGAGTCACACTAGGATCTGTCCATTGGAATTGAACATCCTTTTCGTTTGGTTCCATGCTATAGACTTCGATGTCATCCTTGATGATCGTCACCTTGGCAATCTTTTGCGCACCAATGATGTGTACGGCCAATGTAGGTGCCGTGTCGGTTGTGAATTCCTCTCCCATGAAGTGAGTTGTCTCGCCAGCTTGGCATCGCACATCAGCAATGATATTGTCTGTTGCACCATACACGCGTCTTTTCCGGATGGCATCTAATATCCCTTCGCGTGTGGGCTCGGTGACGAGAACATTGCAGTAGCTCAAATGGGTGGAAATGTGGTCGCTACTCGCTTGAAAAGCTAAACGATAACCTTTCAGTAACGCCAAATTGACAAAGCCCTTCGGACGCCAGCCCCCCAGACTCTCTTTCGCAGGCGTAGATTGTTTTAGCTTTGCCTCCGTGACCGCCGAGCGAGGTGAATCTGGGCGCTCGTAATTGTTTCGGTCCCCTTGGTATATCTCGACGAATGGTTCAACTTGTGGGTCATTATTGCGCCAGTCCGTCCCCATGTCGGTGGCACACGTATGCGAAGCGCACAATCCCCCAAAATAATGCAGGTACTTATACAACATGTTGGTGTCCGGAGCAGCTGCATGTTCATCTGGCGAAGATAAGGGTAACCGAGGTAAGGAGCGGACTCCTCGATAGGCAAACATGCAATTGCGATGCCCTTCTGGATAGCGAACACTACGTTCATAGCTGTAAACGGGCACAAATCTTTCAGGCAAGGTAAAGAGGGTTACTGCCTTTTGAGTAGTCCACCATGAGTACTCGCGACCAATTCCATAATCGTGATCGCCGTCTCCAATCCAATCCATGCCGCCAGCGTCGATTGCGTAACGCCACATATCGAGTAACCCACCATCTCCACCACCATCGGGCGACAATTCCGTGTGACGGTGAAATTCTCCCCGCCAAATACGTAATGATTCATTTCCAAGTTCTACTCGGTAGTCACGCATTCGCTGGATGTCCTCGCGCTCGCGTTGGATATCAGCCGCGGCTGCTACTGCCATCTCAGGCTGAATAGGAACCAGGCTGGGCGCGCCGCTAGGTTGTTTGAATTGCTCAGCCGCCATAATCGCATAGCGTAGATTATTATTGGGGTCGTCTTGATTGGCTTGATTTCTACGTCGGCGCGTCTGAGTGGTTAATGACTCGGGCTCGGGTTCATCATCGCTACTGCCGGGTAGATGGACGTCATCCAAACCGCTTGAGCTCCCCTCTCCTCGACCGTCCCCCGAAAAGACAGCCAACATGGAGCCAGTTCCCAATCGTGCCAGAGCTGGGCGATTGTCTAAGATGTTATTGGTATGTGGTAAGAATGTAGCGTCGGACCAGCCTTCGTCTCCTAGGCGTGTAACATATTCAAACCATACCGAGCCCACATTAACACGCCAGTTCTCTCCGGGCTTTCCGCGGAAGGCGAGCCAAATAGCCCCCTCGCTATCACACGCGAGCTTTGGATAAGTTGGAGCGATGCTCGTAATTGGTGTACGATTGCCTTGACGGTTTCCGCCACCTCGAGCTCCGCCAGGTCGAGCATCTGGCATTGCCTCCATAACATCTGGAGCAGCGTACCATTGGCCGTTCTTATCGAGAACCTTGACAGCTAATGAGCGACCAGTCTGGTACAGAGGAATTCCCTTTTTCTTGAGGGCCCCGAAGTCTTTCCCCCATTGGTCACCGCTGAATTCGTAAGCAATCCACAATCGTCCTTTGAGATCGTAAGTTATGGATGGGCGAACTTCGAAGGCCAAAGATGCGGCGACAGCTTCGGGTTGAGAGAACTCTCCGCCAGAACCGCGGGTGCTGACGTAAACGTCGTAGTCCCCCTTATCGAACGTATCCCAAGCGATGGCTACGTTACCCTGGGAATCTGAAGTGATGGCTGGCTCCCACTCATTTCCTTCAAATCGGCTCACCCTTTTCGGCGCCGAAAAACCTTGTCCTGATTGTTGAGCGTGGAACACGTGAAAATTTCCTTCGCGTGCCCCAATCCAAACTACATGCACTTGGCCCTGAGAGTCACATGTCGCAGCAGGCATAAAATCGGTTCCAGCGGTGCTGCTAATGTTGATGGGTTCACTTGGAACGCTGCCATCGGAAGCAAAGCTGCGCGCCATCAGTTCCCAATTGCCATGATCCAAATTCTCATCTGCATCCTGGTGGGCTGAATAGAACACCCAGATGCGTCCATCACCGGCCATCGCCACAGCAGGACGGTACAACTCAAGCTTGCCGTCGGTCACTGCTACTGGCTCACTCCAAATCCCGTTTTTCAGGAGCTGTAAGTAAATTTGCTCACCGCCAGTTGGCTGAGCCAGATAGGCAAAATCGCCCGGTTGCTCGATCATTCTTACGGGCGTGCTCTCATTCGTAATTGGTTCCGATTCGGGCGTTGCTACCCGTTCTCGAGCGCCCTGAAAATCTCGGCCATGAGTAAATGACAGGTAGGCGCAGGCCACCGTTCCATCTCCGCCCACTGCCACTGCTGGATAATCTTCATCGGCCGTTGTAGCAGCTAAGCCTTGCACTGTCGGAACTTGCTCAACCACAATTCCTCCATCAGCCAATTCCAAACTTGTGCCCATCCCCAAGTCCGCGAGCTTAAAACTGGCTTGTGCCGCATCGCACTCGATCTTGATCTCTTCCTCCGCCGGACAATCGACGATTGTCACGAGCACACCGCTTTCATTCACCGGTAATTGAGTGCCTCCCGCAACACGGTTTCTTTCTGCGGCAGTCTGTGCCGCACGACGGTTTGTGCGGATCTTCCAGGTGCCGCCTTCACTTGAATCATCTTGTGTCCAGCGCCAGCCGCGCAACGACTCAATTTCTCCCGAGGGTAGAACCAACTTGCCATTCCAGTCGGTAGGTTGACGGTCTTTTACTCCCAAGCGGATTCGCAAGGTTGTCCGCTGGGACTCAGTTCCGGTAGTCTGAGTTTGATTGGCCTCCAACGATGAGCAGGCAAACAATTGGACAAGTAACCACAAGAACGAACCAAACTTACAAAAACCTGATGTGGTAATCTTCATGGCAATTCTCGAAACTAATTGAAAGGCGGGGAAACCAAACCAGTTGGCCTCGGAACATCGAAGCGAAGCCTGTTGGCATAGTCCTGGTGGATTGTTTGCGGTCAAAAGAGCTTAGGGAGTAAGAATTCGATCCGATATTCTAGCAATTAACCAAATCATCCCGATAGCTGCTATCAAGCTAGAGCCAGCGCGCAAAGTCATTTTTTCGGCTCGCTCATGTGGCCGCAAGGGTAACAGGGCAGCAAATATCAAACCGGTAACAACCAACTGGCCTGCCTCCACTCCTAAATTAAAGCCTAGCAAAGGCCACATGATTCCTCCGGGTAAATTTCCTAGGCCGATGTCTCGAAGTACAGATGCAAAGCCTAATCCGTGGATCAGTCCAAAAAAACTTGTGGCCGCGATGCGCGGACCCGGTTTGGGTTTCTCGCAGAGATTATCTAAGCCAACGTACACGATAGAGGCGGCAATAGCGGGCTCAACAATCCAAGCTGGGACGACGACAACTTCTGTGGCAGCTAGGGCCAACGTCACGGAGTGAGCTACAGTAAAGCAAGTGATGATTGAGGCAGCCTCCCAAAGTTGACGGCTCGCCAATAATAGGGCGGCCAAAAACAACAAATGGTCGTAGCCCGTGATGATATGCTCGATACCCAGCGCAAAAAATGAAATTCGTGATGGTCGCGGTTCATTCGGTGATGTTGCGAGATTGGGAGTCCTAACTTCTGAATTCTCCTGGTTGGAAATCGGCGAGGTGCTTATTGTTAGGTCGGAGTCATGAATCGGTTGTTGGAGATCTTGCGGATTAGTGTCACTCTGGGGCTTAGCCTGGCGAGGAGGTAACAGACTCACTCCCGCATCCCGCTCTACCGTCAGTACTTCTTCAAGTAATACGTTGCCTTCGTTGTTTTCTGTATCTGGCTGGTTTTGATCTAAGATAAACAATAACTGTTGATGACCGCGCGGCATATAAATTAAGTGCTTGGACCAAACCAGTAGCTCGGATTGATCGGGGCTGTTTGGGATCTGATAATCGATATCGAGTTCGATAAGCCCGGTTTCCAATAGGAATGCGTGGGACGCCTGGGGTGGCAAGGTCTGACCATCTATTTGAATCTCGACGATGTCGTCGACGATAAGTTCCATTTCGCGAACTACGTCATTCACATAGTCATTGTAGCGCCCCGGAGGAAACCAACTGCCGAGATCTCGCGTGTGCAGAGTAATTGAGGCTCGAAGTCGAGACTCTGCAACGGAAATTCGCATCCCGCTAAAACCTTCAGGATGGGCTGCAGCCGGCCTTGTCAACAAACAACTAAACAGCAAGCAACCAAAGAAGATGTTGCCTCTTAAAAATACTTCTCGTGTAAGTAACATTCTTTGGCTACTCAAATGAATGTAGTGGCTGGAAACAAAAAACAACGTTATCATAGGCCAGGCTTTGCTCAGCAGAAAGCAACGAAATAGATCGGATCCAAAAACTGGATCAATACCGTTCTCGGCTCGCACAAATTGGCGACTTCCCCAACGGTCCCAAAGGGAGAGTAAGATTTTGGCGGGTGATAGGAAGTTTTTTTTGTAAACAGATAACTTGTTACATAGAGATAGGAATGTTACGCACAAATCTTCTCCATCCCGATATCCTTCGAGCATGTGCTCGAGCGGGACATCATTCCAAGATCTTGATAGCCGATGGCAATTATCCGGCGGCGTCGAAAATAGGTCCCCGAGCTGAATTAGTTTGCTTACAGCTGACGCCAGGTATTCCCACAGTAGCCCAAGTACTGCGAGCCCTACTACAAGTCGTACCGATTGACATTATTAATACGATGGGCATCGACCCAAGTGACGAATATGCAAGTGCTGAAGACCCACCTGTTTGGACAGAATTTCGGCAGATTCTGATCGAGGCCGGTTCTACGCGTAAGCTTGAGCCGATCGTGAAGTGGGATTTCTATGCGGCCGTACAAAGTGAGGATCACGTACTAACGATACAGACAGCCGATCAAGCTCTTTGGGCAAATTTATTGCTTAGCGTCGGCGTGCGCAAACCAGATGAGTAATCCCTGAAGTAACCCTCGTGGACTTGCGATCGCAATATTTGGGTTCCCGGGCCATGTTGGGCGAGAACCATGGATCGGCTGCAAAGTAACTTGAGTTGAATTCTTGCTCTGCCACAAAAAAACGTCTTGACGGAACATTGGAGATTCCATGGAAACACGGCCACTTATCGGCACAAGCCTCGAACTACCCGTTCTCTCATTTGGCGCATCTTCGTTAGGTGCCGAATTTCGAGGCGTGACTTTGGAAGAAGTATTTGCCTCAGTTCGAGTCGCATTGGAACTCGGTATGAACCATATCGATACTTCACCGTTTTATGGTCGCGGTATGAGTGAGGTGTTGCTGGGAATCGCATTGCAGGATGTGCCCCGCGAACAATATACAATGTGTACAAAACTGGGACGCTATGACGTAGGGCATTTTGACTTTTCCGCTAAGCGAGTTGTGGAAAGTGTCGAGGTATCAATACACCGCCTGCGGTGTGAGTATCTGGACATTGTTTTGTGCCACGATATCGAGTTTGTGCCCCTGAATCAAATTGTCGAAGAGACTCTTCCTGCGATGCGCAAATTGCAGGCGGCAGGGAAACTTAGGTACGTAGGCATCAGCGGCTATCCTCAGAAGATTTTTCATGAAGTGCTTCGGCAAACTGATTTGGATTGCGTGATGAGCTACAACCAATACACGCTTCAGAACACACGATTTCTGGACGAGACGATTCCACTGTTGAAAGAGAAAAATGTCGGCATTATGAACGCCGGGCCATTTAGCGCTCGCTTGTTAACAAACTCGACATTGCCAGTTTGGTTTCGAGATCCGAAGGAAGTTCAGTTGGCTGCTCGGCAGGCGGCAGAATACTGCACAGCCCGTGGCGTAGATATCGCACAGCTGGCATTGCAGTACTGTCTGATGAATCGAGATATAACAACCACCGTGGCGGGTAGTGCCAACCCAGAGAACATTCGAAAATGGCATCGTTGGGCTACTACCCCAGTGGATGCGCAGCTCCTTGAAGAAGTGGTGGCCATCTTCCAGCCTGTTCACAACATTGGGCACTTAGAAGGACTGCCCGAAAACAACTAGCGCTCGCATGGGGGGCCAGACAAAATCTGGTCAATGTCGCCGACACTTCTCACTGTATGCCGTTGGCCCTAGCACACCGAGTCGCGAGTGGTGAGAGGGGAATTGAACCCTTGCTGGAGCTTCGACCCTCCCTCCCTTCCGCAAGTCAATGCTAAGTTGCGAACCTCGAGCCACACATTTTTTCATCGAAAGAATGCTTTTTCTGGCCACCCCTGAGGACAGAGAGCCTTTATCTTTGTGAGTCGGCGCTGAAACGACTCGCTGTGGGATTGAGTTACGTGTTAAACGGTACCAACTGTAACAAATCTTCTACATGCGCGACTGTGGCTATCCACACGATCTAGAATGCGGCCAAGCTTTTCCAACTAGGTGCAAATTGTGCACTAGATTCTATAGGTAGGGATGCATATAGGATTGTGCCCATCAGAATCGCTACAGTCATCAAATCAGGTGCCCCAAAATGGCTGATAACATTCGCCCATCGACAATATCACGAATCAACAGCGGTATGAACGAAGATTCTCCATTAGATGAAAGAGCAGCATTTGCTTCAGAGCTTCTTGACCAGATTGATCCTAACTGGAGAGATTCAGTAGAAACTAGCGGGCAAGGAGAGATTGGGTCACTCTCGGTTCCTGATCTGGTGGATGAGTTTGATTTACCAAACACACTCAATCAAGCTAACGAAACTGGGCAACCTAATAGTGATTCTACTGGCCTGCCCGTAGATTCTCAGAATCCTCAAGTTGGTAGTCCGAATAGCGTTCTGAAATGGAAGCAGAGACTCTACAAAGGATTACCATTGGTTTGCGCATGTACCGCTTCGTTGTTTGTAGGACTCTTTCTGAGTACATTTAGGCGAGAGCCTTCGATTGCTACCTTGCCAGTAGAACCGATGGCTAATCCAGCCTCTGCAAAATATGTTTCTGCCGTTGGTCGTCGGCACGAGCCTATCATTCCAATTGCACCCATTGATGGGCTTGAGCCTGGTCTGGTTGAACTTGGAAGGCGACTGTTTCACGATCCGGCACTTAGCGGGAATGGTAAAGTCTCTTGCTCAACCTGCCATGTTATTGAGACTGGAGGAGATGATGGGCTCGCTAGGTCTGTGGGCATTACGGGCAAGGAGCTTCCTGTTAATACCCCTACCGTGTTGAATTCTGCATACAACATCGCGCAATTCTGGGACGGACGTGCACCTACTCTCGAAGATCAAGTTGGTGGCCCCATAAACAATCCAGATGAAATGGGTTCCAGTTGGCCTAGAGTCATCAAGTACTTACGCTCAGAACCATCGTACCGATCGCGATTCTCAATGCTGTTCGATGGCGAAGCTACTCCAGAAAGAGTTTCGACTGCAATTGCCACATATGAACGTTCGTTGATAACGGTGAATTCGAAATTTGATGAGTGGCTGCAAGGGGACGATTCTGCCTTAACTGTCGAGGAGCTTCACGGCTACCAATTATTCACTCGTTTGAACTGCGTCTCTTGCCACCAAGGGGCTGCGGTAGGCGGCAACATGTTTCAACGATTGGGAGTCATGGCCGAGTATTTCACCAAGGACCGTGAAACGACGGCAGCTGACCTCGGTCGTTTTAATGTAACGGGCCTTGAAAGAGATAAATTCGTCTTCCGGGTGCCGAGCCTTAGAAACGTGGAATCTACAGCCCCTTATTTTCATGATGGTTCAATTAAGAACCTGGAAACAGCCGTGCGCATCATGATCGAGAGACAACTGGGTTTGCAAGCTGATGAGGAACAGATTCGAAGGATTGTCCTCTTTCTGAAGACCTTATCTGGAAAGCCAAATGCCAATTAGATCGCAACGAACGAAAATCTGGCAGCTGCTGCCAATAATCCTGCTAATTTGCTTGCTTATTACTGCGGGCACAATGTTGATTTGCAGCCATGCCCCTCGTTACGATCTACAGGAAAACTACCTTCTCGAATTGGGGCAAATATGGAATGATACACAAACGGAATTGCTTGCCGTTCAATGCAGACGCGTATCAACATTTGACCAACTCGCGAGACTTCAAATTCGTGCTCGTGAAGTGGCTCGCGTTCTTTCACAATCACGCCTTGATTTAACTGGCATTGACCCTTGCGTGGCTCAAATCAAATCGCTTTCTAATTTGCTTGACGACTACAAAACGCTCTTGTCAAGATTCTCGGTAAGTCGATCTACTACGACCGGAGAAATCAGTAATGCTCTTGCATTGCTCGTACATTCTGTGCCGAGCTCGCTTGACCCAGAAATTTTTGATCAACTTAAGGATACACTCCAGCGATACGGGCAACACATCAGCTTGTCTTCCTATGGTCAGGTGAATACATCAGAACTAATTCGCCCATTGACTGATTTGGATCTCACCGTAATTGCAGATTCGCGATTGGCAGAATCGTTAGAGAGAATTCAGAAGTGTATTGCTGATATTTCACTCATTGAAGCATTGATACTCCAATGCGTTCAAGACATGAGCGCCATGGACTTTCGAAACAAGTTAACTTCTGCATTATTCGAAATCAGATTCTCGCGTGACTATCAAGATAATCTGAGATTTCTGCGAGAGAAGATTTTGATAGTAGTATCAGTTTCTACGATTGTATATTTACTGATTGTTTACATCCAGCTCAACAAGGCACAGCAACAACTGGACGTTTACAACTACCAACTGGAACAACTGGTAGCTAGCCGCACTCAACACTTGCAGCAGCAGCGCAACTTTAATGCACAGATTCTGTCTTCGCTCCCTAATCCTGTCTTTTGGAAAGATCTCAAAGGAGTATACCAAGGATGCAATCAAGCGTACTGTAAATTGGCAGAAGTCAATACGGTTCAAGATATCATCGGAAGAACGGATGCAGACTTGAACTGGGATGAAAAGACATTGTTACTCAAGTCGACATTGGATTCCGCGGTCGCAGTGGGTTCTGATACCTTCGTCGATTTTGATGTCACCAAGCGGCTACAAAGTGGTTCTCAGATTGACTTACTGGCTAGCAAAGTACCGCTTCGAGACACTGCTGGTAATATTTCCGGGGTCCTCGGAGTTTACACGGATGTAACTTCACACCGCATGCTTCAGTCAAAACTGGCGCAAGCCCAAAAACTAGAATCGATAGGACAGCTAGCGGCCGGCATAGCCCATGAAATCAATTCCCCAATGCAATACGTCGTCTCCAACATTACGTTTCTAAACGAGTTTTACAAACGGCTTGTGCCTGTATTGAATTCCTATGAACTAATTGCGGACGAAAACTCGCAAGTAGATTTAGGGACATGGCGACAAGATATTCAGGAATTAAAAGAGGAAACGAAATTTGAGAAGTTTCGTAACAAAGTTGGCGATGCTATCAATGATTGCATTGAGGGGGCACAGCGAGTCACAAGTATCGTCCGGGCCATGAAGGAATTTTCGCATCCTGGATCTCAAAGCTTTACGCTCAGTAACATAAATGAAATCTTGCAGAGTACAGCCACTGTAACTCGCAACCGCTGGAAATACGTTTCCAACATACTCTGGGATCTTGACGAGAGCTTGCCGGAAGTTAGTTGCTTGCCAAGTCAGTTAGGTCAAGTATTTATTAATTTGATTATTAATGCCGCAGATGCTATTTCCGATAGTCGGGTCAACGATAGTGAGGATTTGGGCCAAATCTCGATTCGCACTCGGCTGGACGGTGAGCGAATGGTGCGGATTGAAATAGAGGACAATGGAGCAGGAATGTCCGAGGAAATCCTGCCGCGCATTTTTGACCCGTTCTTTACAACCAAAGAAGTGGGCAAAGGTACGGGACAAGGCTTATCGATTACATATGACATAGTCGTCAATAAACACCATGGTCATATCGAAGTCGAATCTTCACCGGGGGTGGGAACACAATTTATTATTCAGCTTCCAATTCAACAGCTGGTATGTGAAGAACTGCTTTGTGCACACAATGCTTAGGGCGATTGGCCATCCGATACTAGCGGACCAATCTTCAGCCAATGTACGGCTAGAGTGCATCCTAGCATGGTAAAACCGGCGACAACAAATGACGTGCCTAGCGAAGTGTAAAAGGCGAGCCACCCCCAGATCAATGAGCCGCTAGTCATGCCGGCAGCAAATGACATGAGAAATGCCGCCATGCCGCGTGCTCGGAATTTCCTCGGCAAGTTGATCTGTGCAGTTGCATTGAGCGTGGTCATATTGGTCATCCAACAGGCCCCTACGATTGTCAATGCTGGCATGATTAGCCATTCTGAGTCACTAAACCCAATAGTCATTAAGACTGCGGCAAAAATCGCCTTGGCGAAAAAAGTGATTGACTCACTGCTGAATCTGGCGCGAGCATGAGGCAAAAACCAAGCTCCGAGTACTGCTCCAGCGCCGATTAGACCAAGGCAAACGCCAAATCCTCGCTCGCGAAACAGCAGTTTTTCGGTCGCCACCAGCGACAACAAACTCCATAGAATGCTTGCCGGCACGGCAAATAGGCACAATCGAGTCAAGGCATTTCGCAAGTAAGGTGTTTGACTGACGATGAAGATGCCTTTGCGCAGTTCGTCACGGAATACAGTGCGAACCGGACGCGGATAATTATCATCTGGTTGCCAAACCAGTAACACAGCGATCACGGCTGAAAAAGATATCGCATTCACTGCAAATGTAGCCCAAACGCCACAGTATGCGATGACGAGACCTCCGATGGCTGGACCTAATGAGCGCGCTAAATTAAATGAAATGCTGCCGACTGCTACGGCAGCGGGAACCAGTGCTGGTGGTACCAAGTCCGGAGTAAGGGCTTGCCAAGCCGGTTGATTTAATATCATCGCCACTCCCATGGCTGCACTGAACATCAGAAGCACCGTTGGAGATACGCAGTCCAATGCAGATAACACAGCTAGAATGGAAGCGGTAAGCAGTAGTATCACTTGAGTAGCCAGCAAATAGGTGCGGCGATCGAAACGATCCGCCCAAACACCGGCAGGCAGTGCCAGAAAAAAGACAGGTAAAGTCATGGCAGTGCGTACGGCTGACACCATTTCTGGACGAGGTTCCAACGACGTCATGAGCCATTGGGCACCTGTTTCGTGCATCCAAGTTCCCATGTTTGAAAACAATCCGGCAATCCAAAAGCTGCGGTAGACTTGATACTTAAGGGGTTCCCAGGCAGATTGAACACGTCTTTTTGCTGGCGGAGTGACTCCCTGATTTTCCAACGAAGTTCTTGTCTGGCTCTGATTATCCTGGCTTTGCATCGGCCTTGGTTGCTCGACTTATTCTGAAGTGATTACCGACTAGCTCCTCTTACAATAGGCAAGTGTATGTTATGAGTTGCTGGCGCAGCTAGTGCCGATGAGTTGAATTCTGGGATGGCTGCCTCATTCAGGTTGATTACTTGCCACTTTCAATGCAAAGTCTGGACCTTATTCAGTCGGAGTGGCAAGATCTTTCGGAGGCAAGTTGTTTGAGTTATTTTAGGTTGACTTTGGTGGGAGTATGAGCAGATGCGCCAGAATCGCCGACTTCGGGAAATACGGGCTGAGTGGCAGACTGGTTGGCTTCTGGGAGATTTTCTGTTGAAGTCTTGGGCGATGGGAAGCGAATAATGAAAGCGGTGCCCTTGCCAACACTGCTTTCCACGCGAATTCTACCTTGATGAGCGTCGACAGTTTCCTTGCAACACGCAAGCCCAACGCCTGTTCCCCCTTTGCCGGAGGCGTCAGGGCCAGCTTTGGTTGAAAAGAACGGCTCAAAAATCTTGGGCAGAATTTCCGGGGCTATACCAACACCTGTATCCCGCACCGTGAAGACCACTTCGCTCTGCGCTACGTCGTGCTGCAACAGAATCTTGACTTGTCCCCCCTCCTTCGTTGCCTGCCTAGCGTTAACCAGCAGGTTAATGATCATGCGCTGCAAGTCATTGCCACTTCCAATGATTGGCGGCACTTCGTCGAGCTGCTTGTCAAGCCAAACTCTGTATTTGCGAAACTCTCTTTCTAACAGAAGTAGCGAATCCTCGACTATGAGACGTAAATCGGTAGGTTCGAATTGTCCGCTCCGATTACGTGCCATCGACAAAATACTGCTCGTCAGTTTCGTAGCTTTGGCGGCCGCATCATGTATACGTTGTAGTGCCTTATCCCTAGACGCTTCATCTTTATGACGCAGGCCCAATTTGGCATAGTTGATGATCGTCATTAGCAAGTTGTTAAACTCATGGGTGGTCGTGCTCGTTAGCTCTCCAATGGTCGCCATCCGACGCGCCTGAGCTAATTGTGCCTGTGCATTTTCCAACTGTTTCCGAAGCACCTCACTCGTTTCAGATAGCAGTTCACCACTCAAATTTTCACCGCTTAGTTTTCCAGCCACTGACATCTGTAATTGGCTTTCCATGCACAGAAGAATGAAATCATCGAAGTCGCCAAGCCTTTTTTTTGTATCGGCTGCTAATAAAGTCTCACTGTAGACAACCCATATAGGCGCATTCAACTAGCATTTGCAGGCCGCGTACTGGCTACCACTGATCCCCAATTGCCCTGAATCGTACAAATTAACAGAGTGATATGTGCTAAGATGCTCGCTCAAAGTCGTGCGTAAATTGAGGAAGCATTCTGTAGGCGCTTGCGTTTCCAGATTGGGTTGGCGTGTAAGTAAAGTTCGATCTAAACTGCTATGAGTTGCGAATGCTAGCACTCGTTGCAGGCCCTGTTGTGGCAGGCATGGCATGTTGTTCACAAAAGGCGAGAAGCCGAGCCGCCGATTATTCGTTCTTGGGAACAGTTCAGGGGCCTTTCGGCATTTTCGCGTGTCTGACATTCTTCCTGACGAAGACTTTTTTTGGAAATCAATACAAAGATGCGATTAGACGGTCACACTGCCTTGATTACCGGTGGCACTCAGGGGGTCGGTGCGGCGATCGCGCTGCGATTGGCCAACGCCGGCTGCAATTTAATCGTCCACGGCTTGCGCGCGGACGATGCGTGCGAGCAAACAAATTTGGCATGCCGAGCTACTGGAGTTGGCGTAGAAAATATTTTTGAAGATTTATCCGAACGAAGCGATGTTGCTTTGGAGAAATTTTCAGCACAGCTTGGTAAGCGCATCAGAGATGTAACGATTCTGGTTAATAACGTTGGAACATTTATTGACCTACCATTTTTGGAAATGGACTACGACCGTTACCAGCGCACATTCAATCTCAATGTGTCGGCGGGTTATTTTCTTACACAAACGCTAGCTCGCCACTGGGTTGAGAATCAAATCAAGGGACGAGTGCTTTTTACAGGTTCGATCAATGGATTTCTCGCAGAGCCCAATCATACGGCATATGATGCTAGCAAAGGTGCGATTCGCTCGTTGGTACAATCGCTCTGCGTTTCACTGGCTCCGCACGGAATTCGTGTCAATTCCATAGCCCCTGGTTTAGTTGTCACTCCCTTGACTGCCCCCGGACTTATGCCAGGGCAGTCCGGTCTCACTTGGATGCAGTTGCATACACCAAATGGCCAAGTCCCAGATGCGGACGCTTGTGCAGGAGCTGCCCTGTTCTTGTTGAGTGACGAGGCCGAACATATTCACGGCCAGACTCTGCTCGTTGATGGTGGAATGAGTGCTTGGCAACAACCTAACCCACCTGCCGGCTGGAAATGAGTTGGGTTTGATAGAATTCAAACTCGGTGCATGCTAAGCGGTATCTGCTTAGCGACGGGGAATTAGCGAGGCAGGAGGCGTGGCCGCGCGATTCAATATAGGGTCGGGGCTTCCTTGCCCCGCGGTTACCGCATCCTGCGGATTATTGTAAGGTTCAAATACAATTTCCCAGTCTTTAGGAAGCTCCTTGGGTATGAACTCTTGTCGGAAAAGAGATTCCTTCAGGCGGTCGAGAAATTGGAAGTTCGCTTCGCGGTTCGTAAACTCGTAAACTTCGCGTGCCTGGTTCTTGCCATCGTATGTAGGTAAGAAGACCACAAGCGCCTTTGGCAAAACATCCGCTTTATCTAAAAAAACTTGGACTCGAGAATAGTTGGCGGCATCACGTGGTTGCTTTGGATAAACCTCCAACACAATCGTGTCTTGCTTTGAGTACGCTAGTGGCTGAATCCAATAACGTTCCTTCATGGCCGAGGCCTTGATACAGAATACAAATGGGAGTGGGCTTTCCTGAATACCTTCGCCCTGCATATCTGGCGGAATCTGGAACTTATGGGCTTTCTTTTCATTACGGTTTAGCATCATGACGAATTGTCCGTCGCAAATCCAGTATTCTCCGAACGGCAAACGCTCGTTCTTTTCATATTTGCCGTTATCGGGATCAAAATGCAAAACCTCATGCACATCGTACAAGCCTTTATCCGGCTTCATGTATCGCAGATTTCCACTCGCCTCAGAGGCGTGTTGCGTTGGGTGTACTGAGGTATCAAAATCCCAACGCTTGAATGAGCATTGGTAGCGATCGATAGCGGCCGTACGTTGCTCCCAAACCAGCAATACGTCATCAACGAACTTCTGAAGTTGTTCGTTGAGTGGCGGAAACGGAGGTTGAGCCGGTTGTGCAAGTCCAGCTTGAATTGCTTGCGCAGCGGATACCAACGGTACGTGCACTTGTCCTCCGCCCTGCTGTGAATTCAATTGCTGCGCTTGTTGCTGCTGCATTCTTAGTTGAGCTTGCATCGCAGCAGCAGCTGCGTTTTGACTTTGGGTGCCCGGTTGCTGGGCCATTACAGTCACTGGAATTGCGAGCAAGCTGGAGGTGACGAGCACGACACTTAAGACTCGATGGTTCATTCGCATCATCCTGACGCACAGCAATTGATATGGTTACTTGCAGGGGACTTGCATTCGTTGCGTCCCAATTCCATGCTCCCCAACGTGCCCACCAGATGGTACGCAAATGTCCATACGAGTTTCACGTTTGTATTATTGGGGACCGGTGAATGTAGCAGGTTAACGAACTTGGCCCTAGAGAGATTTGCAACCTGTATTTGAATTTTTGTGGCAATTGGAATGCTAGCGAGAGCGTCGTTCATTTCTTGTTCATGGGCAGAACGCAAAACGCGAGCCGATCCTTAGCCAGCTTAGCGAACAAACCAAAACTCGGGTAACATGCATAGACTCCACAGAAAGTCGGCAACTTGTTCTGCATTAGGTTGTTCTTCCCAGGCGGAAAGTGCGATTTGTTTTTCTTGTTCTGACGGGCCTCTCCCCAGCACCTGCCAGTAAATCTGTTTTACCAGCTCATTGCTGCTCAGGCCCTGGTGTACGAAGTATTCGCCGCCAGCCTGAAAAGTTTCAGCCAATGTCGCTTCGTTGGAGAGGTCGATTGCCTCCAAGGTGGTCAGTTCTTGAGGACGCATGGAAACAATCTGATCTCTGGTTGGTCGTCCCAACGATCGCATGAGTGCAGTGTTTTTCAGAAGTGAGGCGCGTATCGGAGGCATCGTTCCGGTTGTCAATTCCGCTATCCGCTGCTGCAATTGCGGTCCGATCGCCTTTTCCCAAACTGGCAATGGCTGAATGATGCTGGCTGATTGCCAAGGACCTTTAGCGGCCTGCAGATAGCCTTCCCTACTGCCCGGAATTTGTTTACTGCATTGCCACTGGTCGTTCGTAGCGAGTATGACCGTATGACCTTCTTCCAGATCGATATGGGACTCGAAAAAGAAACCGGCCGCATTGGCTTCTTCGCCGCCGTTGCGACAGATCGCTATCACTTCCGTTTTGCCCTTCTTGAGTCTTTCCGTGATATTGAACACATGCAACTTTGACCATTGACTTCCGGTTCCCACTTCTCGACCACCTACGAACAGTCGAAATTGATCATCGCAGGCCACTAGGGCGATTGCGCGTTTAGGAGCTTTCGCCAGCTCATATTGGGTCCTGAATACAACCTCCGTACCTGCGTCTGCTTTGCCCGATGGATCGTCCCAAATCCATCGCCCCGAGACTATTGCTTGGTTGATTTCTTCAGAGCTGGCAGTTGAACGAATCACCGGCGCATCTAGGCTGGTCGGAAAATTTCTAGTGATGGTCCATACCGAATCCAAGATTTCCTCGGCAGATAATCGACGCAATTGTGGTCCGGCAAAGATAAATTCTTCTGCGGACCGAACGGGGGCAGTAATCTGAGATTGTGCGGCGTAGATTTCAGAGGTTGCGACATGAGTTAGCAAAGATTTCAGATCATGTTTCTGCTGCCAAAAGTATTCTGCTAAGTACTCCAATAAGTCCTCATCCCAAGGTTTAGTTTGCATGGCATCGAGTGGATGTACGACGCCTCTTCCAAATAATTGATACCAAATGCGATTAACGATCGTCTTTCTAAAACGGCTGTTTTCATGACTGGTCATTAGCTCGGATAATTGTACCAAGCGCTGGTCGCGTTCCAGATCATTTCCAATATTGCCTTGTTCTGGGAATAGCCAACTAGCTCGCGCAATTTCACCGGTCGGCATGTCGCATCGGTGCAGCATCAGTGGTTGTTGGGAATATATCGCCGCTAAGCCGTAGGCTTCTTGCAGGGTCCAGCGATCGATGAAGCTGTCGTGGCAAGAGGCACACTTTAGATTGATTCCAAGAAACGATTGAGCGACACTCTGAGCAAACTGGATCTCGACGGTTTGGCCAGCACTTACATTGCCTCGCCACTGGATACCGTCAATATAACCTCGGCAATCATCTGACTTTGGGGAGATTAAATCTCTAGCCATTTCATCGAAGGGCTTATTGTTTCGTAGTGATTCATATAACCAGCTAGTTATTTGTTTGCGACCACCAGTGATGAAACCCGTACCGCTATAGTCGTTACGGAGTAAGTCATTGAACAAGGTGAGCCAATGGTCGGCATAGTCAGGATCCCTCTGTAGGAGTCGTACGACTAGTAACTGCTGTTTCTTCTGAAAAGGTAGAGGGTTGCTGACAAACGATTCAATAACGTCTTGAGTTGGCGGTAGGCCAATCAAGTCGTAGTAAACTCGCCTAACAAAGGATCGTTCGTCGACTCTAGCTGGACGCTGAATCTCGTTCCTGGCGAAATACGAGTCAATCAATCGATCAATGGGATGAATCCGTCCCTGACGAATAGGTGGGAGTACTATTGGGCGAGGAAATAGGGGCGGTTCATATCGTTCAGGGGCAAACGTGAATCCATCTTCCCAAGGAATACCGGCCTTGAGCCAGCTCAAGAGCTTTTCTAGCTCATCATTCGAAAGTCTCTGTTCCGGGGGCGGCGGCATTTGTTCGTCGGCATTGGCATTCGTTAAGAGCATCGCCATGCGTGAGTGGCTATTATCCTCGATCGAGAAGTTTCCTGAGGCTAAGATGGACTCGCGTGAATTTACTGAAAATCCGCCTTCTGCTTGATCTCCTCCGTGACACTTCACACAATGCGTTCGCAAGATGGGCACGATGTCATGAGCAAAATCTAGTGCGTTGCCGACCTCTTGTGTTTCCACTTGAGCATCAGCGAATTTCGCGTCAAAAATAACTCCCAGAAATATTGCCACTATGAGTACTGCGCCCCATCGAATATCCGCGAGCGGCACGAAATATGGTAATGGCAACGAATAACTCAACTTCAGAAATCTAGGAATTGGAATCATCAGGGAGCCTAACAACCGAATAAAACATGCAATCTGGTTAACTGGAGAGTCCAAGCAGTAGCCAAGATGTGGATAATGGACTACCCAACAGAAAGAGTTTAACACAGAAGGAATGTCTCGAGGTCAAGAAGGAGGTGGGTTTTAAACTAACCCAACTTCCTCAACCGTTACTCGTTGCACGGCCGGATGAGGATTCAAGAGGATTTATTCGCAATCCAGAATTGAGAAAAATAGAGTAGTGCAACGATCGTCTTTGCATCTTTGACTTCCCCTGAGCGAATGGCCGCCTCAGTTTCCGCCATTGATAATATGGAATTGGATATCAACTCGCCTTCTTCTCTAGCAGGTTCTCCTGGTCTCAACTCTGTAGCAACAAAGGCATGCATGTGTTCATCAAGAATTCCAGGGGACATAAAGAAATCACACAAGGGTTCCATTTTGCCGCACGAGTATCCAGTTTCTTCCTTGAGTTCTCGCACCGCGCATTCCACGGGAGGTTCTCCTGCTTCGAGTGTCCCTGCAGGAAGTTCCAGCAGTTCTTGATCAAGCGAAACACGATAATTGCGAATCAAGCAGACAGATCCGTCGGCAAGGACCGGCAGTATAATTACTGCCCCCGGGTGACGCACTATTTCACGTGAGTGAGTGTGTCCGTTCGGTAGTAAGTGGGTAACTCGCTCAACAGAAAATCGCGAAGTTTTTAGAATGGTCTCTTTCATCGCTGACATAATCAGGTTCCTCCCCTCAAAAGCAAGACATAGGTCTTGATTTATAAGGGCCGGTCAGAGGCCAAGTCAATCCAGTGCGGCAGGTAGAGCGTCGAAGTTATCCTGCTAGGCGACGATCGGCCGCAGGCTCCATTTCATCGGGGGATAGCAAGTGACGCAGTTGCATGAGGTAAGCATCTTCCGTGGTGTCTTCATAGAAGTCACGCAAAACACTGATGGCCCGAAATCCAAGTGCTTTGAAGAAAAGTTGCGCGTCCAAATTGGTCTCTCGGACCTCAAGTAGAATTCTGTTGCGTCGATCGGCAGAAAGTTTGCTCGTGAGCTTTTCAATCATGCAGGTTCCAATGTTGCGCCGGCGAAAATCCACCGAGACCGCAAAATTTAAGAGGTGCAAACGATTCTTGTGTAACTCATAAATCATGAAACCCACAACTTGTTCATCGCACTCGGCCACCATGCCAATACAGTTGCGTTGACGCAAGCAGCGAATAAATTCTTCTTCACTCCAGGCAAATTCAAAACTGGCTTCTTCGATGGCCAAGACGCTTGGCATGTCACGCCGAATCATCCAGCGAATATGCACACAAGATTTGCTGCTTTCGGCCGCTGGCATCCTAACTCTCCACATCCGAGACTCGATGATATTAATGACAATTACACCAGTGTTGCATTGGGCGGAGGGGATGTTATCAAAAGATACAAGATCAGCCAATACAGAAATTCAGACAAGTACCTCCAACACTGTATAGTTGACAGAATTTTGTGAGCCGTAGATTCAGTCTCTTTTCTTAAGTGATTTTCTTACTTATTGCATCACTTGGTTGTACTTTATGGGAAAAACAATCAAGGTGTTCGAATGCTTTTTTGATGCGAATAGCTAGCGAAAGCCGCCTAGTTGCGGAGCAATTCGTACTAAAACTCACTTGACTTTTGTTTCGTGTTTTGATTACTGAAGTTCGTGTCTTAAAGTGTGAAGCGTGAATGTGCAGAGTGCATCATTTGCCCCCAGCAGAATTCATCTTCTTGTCTACAGCCCATCGAATTTCCAGGTCAGAAGCAAAGGAGCCAAAAACGTGCGACTCAGGGAACAGCAAAGCACTGCCAGCTTTCTGTTCAACGCCCGAGATTGGACGTTGTTGATGTTAGCCTTTGCGCTTACGGGCTGCCATGGTCGCGCCTACACTGATCTTTACGTCGAGAACATGGCGTCAGAAATTCGTGACCTCGAAGACCAGTTGTACGACTATGACCACGAGTATCAAGGATTAGAGCAAGAATATATATCACTACAATCCGAGAACGAATACCTTCGAAAGCAATTGAATAATGCTCAGTCGTCACGCAAATTTGGGGAAACAGGTACATCGGACGGCTCTGTAGGCGCCAACAATGCAAATCGCTTTCCGCCTCCTAGTGGAGCAAGTGCGTTGCCAAAAACCGCTCCGGATAACTCGCCCTCTACAGAACCGATCAACATTCCTGATGAACTGCCGGAAATTTCAATCCCTGGTTCTGGTGCTCCAAGCCCGTTTCCACCCAGTGGGACTCCCACAAAAACTCCGCGTGCTACAGAGCCACTACCCCTACTTGAAATTCCAACCATCGAAATGGGAACACCATCGCCCCCTCGCGGATTTTCATCCAAAGAAGGTTCCCAAGTTGACGACGAATTACAGCTAAGTGCTAGCCGTATAATAGTTCCGACTATGCTGGCCAGCCAGAATCTAAATGCCGGTGCAACGTTGACGCTTGCCAGTCAGAGAATCACTGACCGAAGAGTCGTTGAGATTGCGTTTCAACCAGCACTGTGTCGAGCTGTCAATTTAGACGCAGAGCCAGATGAAGATGGCTTGCAGCTCGTGCTGCAACCCAAAAATCAATATGGTCAAGTGATACTCGAGGCAGTTGAACTTTCTATTGCTGTTCTGGATCCCGAACGGGACGGCGATGCGCGGCGAATTGCTCGCTACGACTATTCGGCTGCTGAAGTTGAAGCCAAAATGGAAACCCTGGGTAGCAATCAAGGTATTCATCTTACGCTTCCCTGGAACGGCCCTGATCCCAAACGTGATCGGGTCGTCGTTTTTGCCAGATATACTTTTCCTGATACTCGTCAAGTCATAGGAGAAATGACAATCTTCCTAAATCTCTCGAACTCATTTCGTACAGTCTGGACTCCGCGCGGACTTTCCAATCAGCCTGATGAGAACGGAGTGACTACGGCTAGTTTTGAGGTGAATTCCAATCCTAGCTCAAAAGCCTGGCAATCGAATCGACGAGTCGTTCGCCCCTCCAACCCGATGGATAGCACTGAACCAGCACCATCACCGGTTCGGTAACTCTTCCGGATTAAAGAGGTTCTCTTTTTTGAGATTGTTCCGTTGAAGTTGCTGTTACCCGATACCCTACTGGGGGTATGGCGTAATTTGAAATGATCAATCGGAATTGTTCAAGAATTCGCTACAATCTGACCACCACCGGCTTTTTCCCTGAGCCCGCAGCGGTTGGGCGTCGTTCCGGTGACCAAATGCAATTAGACTCGAACTCACGAATGAGACGAGTAGCAAAGATACTACGACACGGAATTTTGCATTCTGGACCGATGTGAGCCGTTGCATCTGACCACGATTTGACACCGTAAAAATTTCTTTCGTATTCGTACTATCCACTATCGTCGCAGATGAAAGTCATTAAAAGAGACTGGCTATGGCAGAAATTGGCAATGAGAACCTGAGCGAGGCCACCCTACAGTCTTTGCCAAATGAAGGTCGAGTGGAAACGTCAAATGGGGGGGCGTCTAGATGGCTAGGACTTGGCAAATCAATTCCGGATTACGTGCTGGCGGTCGGGATACTTTGTTTGGCACCGCTGATATTTGCACAAGCTCGAATAATGTGGAGCCTAACATATTGGCAGTTTTTCCCACTTGCATGGCTCGCATTCTGTGTAATTGTCTACTCGCGATTTCAAATCTCGCAATCGGCCTCTGCGGGACGTTGGATGGGATACGGTTTACTGCTCAGCTTAACAATTTTGGCTGGAGCGTTTGCTGTGGTTTTAGGTTTGGGATGGCTGGCCAATTTGGCCTTAGTCCTATTACTCGCCAGTTGGCTCGTTGTACGGGACAGTAGCAAATCTTGGACAACCAGCGTGTCCTGGTGCCTAATTCTGGTTGCAGCTCTTGCACTACCCGGCGAACTCGAAGGCTCGCTATTGAAAAGCATTCATGAATCCGCGGCACGGGGCACCAGTGGAATGCTGGATTTATTTGGAATTGCACATTTTCGGGCTCCGGAAAGTTTTGAGCTTGAAACTGGTACCCTACGCATGAAGGATCTTCTGGACGGAAGAGACGGCGTATGCTTTCTGATCGCCTTGGCTACGGTGTGGGTCATTATCACGGGTGATAATTTTCTCCCGGGCCTGCTGACCGTACTAAGCGCCATTCTGTGGGCATGGTTAGTAGCATTCTTGCGTTTACTAGGAACCATTTGGCTGCGGGAGAGCTTTCAAGTAGATATTTCCTCTGGAGCTGGAGGAGTCGTTTTTCGTCTAGGGCTTTTGATTATTGCAGTCGTTGGAATTGCGCTGACAAAGATTGCATTATCACTGATTCTGAGACCCTTTCCTGTTAAGACGATCACAAGTGGCCCATTCCATGAATGGTTCAATCTGGCAGTATGTTGGCCAGCTTCTAGTCCGACCGGTAAGAAACGTAAAGCGGACAATACGTCTAGCAATGCGACATCCAAGCCCGCCGGGCTTGCGAAGATTGTCACGTTGGCGACGTTCCTACTCTTGCCCATTGTTGGCGTGGTTGGAGGACTTCAAGTATTCCATGTTGGACCGTGGCATCGCGACCTAAAATTTCCTTCGGTGCCTGAAAACCGGGCTCAAGAGTTAGTTTCAGAAAAATTATTGCCAACTGAACTTGGCAAATTCAAATTTGCGAAATTCTTGTACGAACGCTTTTTTGCAGGAAGCAAGGTCGGCGAGAGCGTATCCAGCTGGCAGTTTGCCAAAGCTGATGGCACTACGGTAACGATTTCAGCTCGCTATCCTTTGGCTGGCAGTGTTCCCGCCGAGGATGCATTCTTGGATTCTAGGTACCAGCTTGTTGGGAAAGTTAGCTCCCAGTTGGTCGCACTTGGAGACTCGCAGGAACAAGTGAGAGTGTATTCTTGTAAGTTAATTGATGACATGTCGCAGCAGTCGCTGCTCAGTTACATCATGATTGACGTGGCGGGCGAGACGACGGAACTTCAGTCGCGAACGACACCATGGTTTGGTATTCCCACACCGTTTGTGCCCTATGGGCAACTCACGTTATTGACTCCAATTGGTTCAACGTTTAATGAAATGGATGAAAAGGAGCTTAATGGTCTACTAGCGGATGCCTACCTTAATCTACGCTCGACCTTCCGCCAGTTGGGCGCTGAAATTGTTGATGTAGATGCCCCATCAGAAGAAGAGATACGTGCCCACAATCGAATTCAACAGGCTGAGGCTGAAGCAATTCAGACGCCCCAGGAGACGGAAGATGCGGACACAGAAGTGCAGTAAATGTAATGATCGCTGGTTGGTGTTCATCGGTGCACACCATGGCACGAGAACTCAAGATAGTGTGCTTGGGAGGTTTTTGATGCAGGGCGAATGCAGCTTTTAGGCTCGCGACAAGAAATCACCAGTG
The DNA here is from genome assembly GCA_020427005.1 of Planctomycetales bacterium. Lineage (GTDB taxonomy): Bacteria > Planctomycetota > Planctomycetia > Pirellulales > Pirellulaceae > Aureliella. The sequence goes on along the minus strand of JAGQOY010000056.1, from coordinate 12,482 downwards.
CGCGTATCGACCTTAATCTTTTCGCCCTCCTTGATGTACTCGGGCACATGTACAGTTAGCCCAGTTTCAACAATTGCCGGCTTGGTTCGTGCGGTTGCAGAATTACCTCGAATCGCTGGATCGCATTGAGTAATCCTCAGTTCGACCGACGTCGGCATTTGTAATCCTACACATTCGTCTTGATAGATGAGTGCAAACACGCCTTCGAGTTCTTCCGTCAAGTAGGGCAATTGTTCTTGAGCATCATTGAGACTTAGCGAAAACTGGTTGTAATCCTCTTGGTCCATTAGATGCACTGCGTCTGCATCTTTGTACATCATTTTTACAATACGTTTCCGAAAGTCTGCTTCAGGTAGATTGTCAGTACCTTTGAGCGTAATGTCTACTTTCTGTCTTGTGATCAGGTTGCGAGCCTTGAATTTATACAGCGTGGCCGCTCCGCGAGCACTCGGCGATTGTACGGTAACTGATTCAATGATGACTGGCACGCCGTTGTCCACAACTACGGAACCGGATTTGATTTCTTTGGCAAGCATCTAGCACCTACATTCGCGATCTGACGGATTCCGAAACTACGAAAAAGATTAGCAAAAGTGTGATTCTTGCCCAGTCGGGGTCTTTGTCAAGATTTGGGGCACCGTGTATTTAACACATTTGTCCATCCAGCAGATGTTCCATTGGATGGCAAAATGCGCGGCCTATAACAGAGGCAAGGTAACAGAGACATGGTGCATTGACGATAACAGAAGGAAATAATAAAATCTGTCGTTTCCATTACGGTGGGTGTAGCTCAGTTGGTAGAGCGCTGGATTGTGGCTCCAGTTGTCGTGGGTTCGACTCCCATCACTCACCCTTTTCTTGCTATGGGCCAGCCCAGTTTGCCTCAGTGCGGCTTTCTTCATATCTTCCCGCTAGCTGGTTAATTGTCCATCAACCCACATATTTGCGCAGCATCCATGTAGGCTGGTCCTCTATCCACAAAAATAGTTTTCCTCCAATTCAACTTCTAGCGTCTCCCACTTTTGAATCAGAACAGAGGCTGTAAGCCTGAGCAGTATAGGTTGAAGCTCCAATGGGCTTGTGGGCATAAACACCAAGACGTTCGAAATTGATCAGCTTACAAGCTTGGAAAAGCTAACCAGGGGCTGTACTTATTAGCATTGCAAGCTCTATTTGGAACCGCATTTTTTATTGGAGGTTCAGAAGATGGTGAGAATGTATTACACGAAATTGCTCATTTGGCTGACTGTGTGGTTACTTCCCATGGGCACTCATGCCACGGAACCTGTTGCTTGCGATGTGCTTATCTATGGTGCAACTCCGGCGGGCATCATGGCTGCAATTGCCGCATCTGAAAATGGCCAACGCACCTACTTGCTGGCTCCCAATCAAATCGTTGGTGGAGTCATGACTTCGGGATTGTGTGCTACCGACATGAATTCCAGTTCGCTTATAGGTGGCTATGCAAGAAAGTTCTTCAATCGTGTGTATCGGCACTATGAAATCCCAGCCACTTGGCAAGCGGAAACTCGAGATGAGTATTTTTCTCGAAGTGTCCATCGAGTCTATACCGGAAAAAATGATGCACTAGAAATGCAGTGGGTCTTCGAGCCGCGAGTGGCAAAGCAAATCTACGATCAAATGCTGGCTGAGGCTAATGTACAAGTTATCACGCACGCCCGACTCGACCTGACCAAGGGAGTCGAACGGTCGGGAAACAGAATACACAAGATTCGCTTGGAAAGCGGTCAAGCTTTTGTTGCCAAGGTATACATTGATGCGACCTACGAAGGAGATCTGATGGCACAGAGTGGCTCAGAATTCATCGTGGGCCGTGAATCGAACGAAACCTACGGTGAGAAATTCAACGGTGTCCACGGCAAACGCATGAGTGAGCTCTATGCTTCGTCAAGCGGCCCAGTCAATGTGGATCCATTCGTGCGCCCTGGGCACCCAAGCTCCGGATTGTTGCCTTTTGTAGCTCCTCATCCTCCCGGCGTTCAAGGGCAAGCGGATAGAGGTGTTCAAGCCTATTGTTTTCGGTACACGCTAACTAACAACCCAACCAATCGAAGATCGATTGAACGGCCTAGCAACTTTAATCCATTGTGGTTTGAAATGTTGGGGCGCCTTTGCCAAGCTAATCCCGAAATTACTTTACGAAGTTTGATGAGCATGGCGCCGCTTCCCAATCAAAAGGTTGATGTTAACGTCTCGAATATGCCGGGCGTGAACTATGGTTGGGCAAATGGCGACTACACTTTGCGATCGGAGCTAATGCAACTTCACAAAGACTTCGCCTTGGGCAAACTCTATTTCTTGATAACGGATCCACGTGTGCCCAAAGCGGTACGAGACGAGCTAAGCACCTATGGCTTACCCAAGGATGAATATGCTGACAACGATAATTTCCCTTATGAATTGTATGTGCGCGAAGCTCGTCGCATGGTCAGCGAGTATGTCATGACCGAACATGACGAATTGCGTTCCGCAACACGTACAGTGGCCGACGGAATCGCAGTTGGAAGCTACGCAGTCGATTCTCATCAGGTTGGATACTATGTCGATGAACTTGGCGAGCTTTTCGTCGATGGATCTTTGTGGCAGAACGCCAGACGCTATCCGATATCCTATCGCTCCATCATTCCCAAACAGTCACAATGTGTGAACCTAGTTGTGCCTGTGTGCGTGTCTAGCAGTCATTCCGCTTATGGCTCCATTCGCATGGAACCTGTGTTTATGGTCATGGGGCATTCTGCAGGGACAGCCGCTGCATTAGCCATTCAACGTGAGTGCAGTCTACAGGAACTCCCGTATACAACTCTCAGGGCAAAACTAGAGGCAGAAGGCCAGATTTTTATCGACTAATCGAACAATTCTCGCCAAACGCCGGAATGGTGGACTGCAACTCACTCGCCCACCGAATGTTACGTACTATTGGACGTGACTTTCGAAAGGATGCGTCGGAGCTCCAGCGATGAGAGGCAACCCCTCTCTCACCGCTGGCGTTACTCGCGAGTCTTCCCGAGGGGAGTGTTATGGCTAACGGCGATTAACGAGAAGTGTCACTAATCGTCGTCTTAGACTCTTATCGAGTCATTGTGTTGTTGATGCCGTTGGAGTTTTCCTGCGGTTTCTGATGCTTCGTATGGGACTTGGAATAATTGGACGCGTATACTCCAGTTATCAGTGGAGTAAGAAAAAGTAGAAGCATCGCGGCAATGGGAGCTTCCAACCAATCAACCTCTAGGAAAAACTCCCGTTCAGCTGACCAAACTACCCATAGCCAAAGCGCATAGACTCCCCAAAAACCGAGTAATCGTACATACGGTATTAGCGCGAATGTGCAGCCCAAAACGGTCAAATAGAAACTGACACCTATCACCACGATCAAAAATTGCCCGTAGTTCTCAGGTGACTGCAAAGGAGGGACAAAAAAAGTCTCAAGAACTCCGATTAATAGCACGTAACCTACACTTCCCAACAACAGGCCGCTTATAGAACCGACGACCAAAAATGTCATTGCAATCTCTCCTCGAGATTGCGTTGCGAGGTTTTGTTTCGTTTGGGAAACCTGAATCGAGCCCTGCAGATTCAAGATCAGTCTTTCTTTGAGCCGCACATGTTCTCCACGTGGCGAACAAAATTATTCAATATCGCTTGCCAACCCTCGCGTTGCTGTTCGATGGAATGTGTGCTTTCCGCGTCAAAGGTGACCGTTACACTGATTCCAACCGCTGTTTCTTCAAATGTTACCTGAGCAGCTCGATCACCAAATGAGTATTCGATGGATCGCAGCGGAATGATCTGAGTATATGTGCCTGCAAAATCAAACCCAAAACTGCCGTCTTTGGCCTCCATGCGCGACGAGAACTGACCGCCTACTCGAAGATCAACGCTGGCAGCAGTAGTGTGCCAGTCATCTGAAGCGGCGTTCCAGCGAATGATGTCCTCAGGTGTAGTGTAAGCGCGCCAAACATCCGCAAGTGGAGCAACAACTGTGGTTCGAACCGTAATTTTCATGTGCGTTTCTAAGACCGTAGAGGCGAAATCAACAGACCATGCTTAAAAGCGTCCGAAATGGTGGGAAGTGTATTCAGCCGTAAGTATATCATCCGTAGGCCGCCAGTGACCTAAAGCTTGCTTGAATTGGTGGTCACGAACGCTGGGATTCGCCATTTTTTCAGATTGTGCTATATGGATCTTCAATCGTCATTGACCAACGGTTCACCTCCGTCCCGCGTACTTAGGGCTCGCCAAACGTTGAGATCTATTGAATTAGTAACAGAGTGCACAGAACCGTCCATGCGCGCTGACTGAATAAGATCAGCATGGTAGCTCCGAGCAGTTATCGCAGCGTACGTGGGTTCGGTAAAGCTCGTTCCCTCGTATCTCGAATTGAAGTCGATGTCGTAATTCCGCCCGTCAGAATGCACATAGGAGATGATTTGATTTGGTCGAAAGGTGGTTGTAAAACCACTTTCATGGACGGGCCCGTCGACCCATTCTACATGTCCACCGTTATCGTTGAGGTTTGGCCCTAGCTCAAACTGAGCACCACCGGCGAACAAATTGAGATAGGCGGGATCCTCCGGAATGAAGGGCCCAGGGTTGGCTGTATTTCGAAAATATGATTGGAATGATTTAACTTCTGCCGCGCAAAGAGTATGGCTCAATCCATCGGTAATTGAGGAAGGTTTAATACTGGCGTTGGGATGAAAACAACCTGCACCATAACGCATAGTCCGCGGATCGTAAACAAACCAGGTTCCTGCATTGAACCCGTAGTTGACTGGCCGGACTTCACCTTCTCCGGGACCTGCATCGTAAAGTGTCTCCGAGTTTGGGTCCGAGGGGCAAACAAAACAACCAATTCTTAGTCTTTGTACGCCAGAGGCCAAGTTGATTGGGTCGTGCCATTCAAGGTCCAGTCGGACCTTCGCTGCTGCTGAGGAAAGCTCTAAAAATGGCAATAATCTCCCGTGAACAGACCAAGACGTGGTACTGGTGAAAACGAAACTTGGTGGAAAGCGTCGATTGGCAGACTCGTAGTTTTGAACCGCCAATCCGAGCTGTTTTAGATTGTTCTGACAAGTAACTCGTCGCGCAGTCTCTCGTGCAGCCTGCACGGCAGGTAACAACAAACCAATTAACACGGCCACAAGGCCAACTACTACTAAAAGCTCTACCAGTGTAAAACCGAAAATTGGACGCTGGCAATTTGGCAACTGGCGAGTCATGGAAGTTCGCCGCTCATCTCTGAAACAAATTGAGACTCGATCGACCTTGATGGCTGACTTTCCGGTTCGTGTTCAACGATGGGCAGCGTCACGAGAAACGATGTGCCATTACCGAGCTTGCTTTCGGCGCGAATTTCTCCACCATGCGCATTAACGATCGACTTGCAAATAGCCAAACCCAATCCCGTTCCTGCAAAATGTTGGCGAGCTGTGTCTGCGCGAAAGAATCGATCGAACACTCGAGATAGCTGCTCTTCGTTCATGCCAATTCCAGTGTCCGAAACCTGGATTTCGATTTGTGATCCCTGAATGCGTCCGGAGACCCAAACATGGCCTCCGGTAGAAGTAAACTTTAGGGCGTTGTCGATCAAGTTAAAGAAAAGTTGGCTCAAACGTACGTCGTGCCCAGGAACGTAAGCCTCGGGCAGTTCATGAACGTGCAACTGAACGCCCTTCTGCTCAGCCATCAACGCTAACCTGGCCGCCACATCCTTGACTACCGCTCCTACCGGAACCTCGTCATCCAATAGAACCTCGACTCCACTGTCGTGCCGACTGAGCGTCAAGAGTTGATCAACAATACACTCGAGTCGCAATGCTTCTTTTAGAGTAGACTCGATTACTTGTTGATATTCTTCGACTCCACGTGGCTTGCGCAGCGCAATTTCGGCTTCTGTTCGAAGTGCAGCTACCGGAGAACGTAGTTCATGCGCCGCATCTGATGTAAATCTACGCATGGCGACGATCGATTTTTCAAGACGATCAAAGGTCGCATTAAGTGTTCTCGAAAGCTCGCCAAGTTCATCGTTTCTCGTATGGCCGGACAAACGTCGACTTATCTGCTCGGCGGTGATTTCCTGCGCAGCCAGATTAATACGCTTGATTGGAATGAGTATACGTCCGGATAGAAAATATCCGCCTGTCAATGCGCCGATAATGGCCACAGGAACGATTGTTACAAACATCCAAATATAGCCAAGGAAATCCTTCTTCAGCTCCTCGCGGGATTCAATGGCTTGGAGTAGTAGCGGTTGGGCTTCTCCATCCCGAATCGCCATGCTTAGCAAGCGAAAGTCACCCAAGCCTTCCAATTCGATATCTTGAAAATTCTTACCTCGCATACTGCTTGGACGCTCAGTTGGTTCAGGCAAGTGTATGTTCGTAAGAAATCGGCTCGCGAATACCAAGCTGAATTCGTCATCCAAGATCTGAAAGTAATAATGAGAATGCGTTTTAAATCGCCGTTCCAATTCTGCGACTAATAACTCTCGTTCATGAAAGTAGCTTAATTCTTCGACTAGTTCATCCAATTCTTCCTGTAGCCCGCGATCTGCGCGGAAATGTAAATGAGAGTGGACTCGCCACAATACCAGCGTGCATAGCAGCACCATAGTCAGCATCATGAAAAATGCAAAAGCCAGCGTAAGTTGCCAGCGGATGCTGATTCCTTTCACGGTTCGTCTCCCAGTTGATAACCTTCTCCGCGAACAGTGTGCAAGAATGGATCATCCTTCGAGTCACCGAGCTTTTTTCGCAATTGATTCACTTGAACCTCAATTACGTTGGTCCAAGTCGCAGTCGCCGCCTTCCAAACATCTCTCGCCAGGACGTCGCGAGAGACGGTTTGATTCTTATGTCGTAATAAATACTCCAGAAGTTCAAATTGTCGTTGCGTTAGTACAACCTCGCGACCGTCACGAGTTACCTTTCGTGAGAGAGAATCAAGAACGATGTCATTATAGTGCAGCGTGCTACTCGAATTGCGCGGTGAAGACCTGCGAAGTATTGCGCGAATACGAGCCAGCAATTCAGTGAATTCGAAAGGTTTCACTAGATAATCGTCTGCACCACTGTCGAGTCCACTGACCCGATCTTGTAAAGAGTCCCTTGCTGTAATCACTAATACGGGGCCATGATAGTCTTCTTCACGCAAACGGCGCAGCAGGCTCAGTCCATCGCCATCAGGTAACATCAAATCTAGCAAAATCAGATCAACAGGTTCTCGACGAATAAGCGAGTAGGCCTCGCGTCCGGATGATGCTACTAGAACGTCGAACCCTTCCTCTTCCAGGCCTCGCTTTAGGCTAGCCTGCAAAGTGACCTGGTCTTCTACGACAATTAACCTCGACATCAGCCGCTCACCTCTAAACAAAAGCAACACGGGATAAGATTCTAACCTCTCTACAGGGAAACCCAAAGCGAGCTTTTTGACTTGCTTGCGCATTCGCCAGCAAAGTGGGGTTGCCGAATCTATTACAACCGCGAGTTCCAGCGATTACTTATCAAGACTAGTCGTCTCTTCCAGGCTTTTGGCCAAGGGAACCGGAAAGGATATTCCCAACTCGCACAGTTGTTCCATTAGCGATTGCCGGAAACGCAGCGGGAAAAGAGTTCTGTCCGGTGTGATTACTCCCAGTTTTAAACTTCAATTTGCCGCGACCGCTCGAATTGGTCGTGACTGATCCTACCGTAACGCCACCAACGAAAACTGGGATCGTGCTATTAGGTAGAGCCTGAATCTCTAACTCGAACTCGATTTTTCCAGATTCAATTTCGAACTTCACTTTACCTCGTCCAGACCCCGTTAGGCGTCCACTCAGCTCGATGTTCGAGATTGGCAGATTATTGAGTAGAGAAACGCCAGCCAAGTCATCAGTATTTGAAGTATTGCCCGGAGTAGCATGGGACTCCATTGGTTCTAAATCCTCTGAATCCCGCTTAGTGCTGTCTCCATTATCGTGAATACTCCCCTGCCCTTCAGAAATGGGCTCCAACGCATGATGCTCACCAGATGGCTGGCTAGAATTAATAGTGGGAGTGCTGATTGAGCTTTCTGTGGTGGCCGAACCAGCGTAATCGTCAGAATGAAGGCCCTCGTCGCCCTCTTCAGAGACCTCTTTGCGACTTGGCAATTCGTTAACAGGGGATATCGAATCCTCAGAGTCACTGGCGAGGGAAACGACCATATTAGCCGCGCCCAACAGCTCATGGTCGTTTTCAACCTCGCCGAGTTCTCTAGTTATATGAAGTTCGTTTGAGTTATAGTTTTTGACTTCAGTATCCATGCTTGGAGTTTCCGAGCCATCGGAGTTGTATGTTGTCATCGAGGCTTCGAGTTCCAAAGTATGACCGAATTCTTCGGGAGAGGAATACTTTTGGACACCATTCAAGTCATCGATTTCCAAAGCAGTAAGTGACTCGTTGCTGGATGCAGAATTGACCGACAGGTTTGTTAACAATTCCGTATCTGACAATTGCGTTTTGGAATCGTTATTGTCTAAGTCGTCGGGCCATAGGTCTGCAGCAGATTCACCTGCCGTCGATTCAGAAAAGTGGTTTTCAACATTACTACTAGTCGGTTCCGTCGAACCCGAGTTGTTACTGTGCAAACCCAAATTATCTAAGTTGTTTTCACTGGAATCAATTGAGGTCTCGTCGCTGTCAGTTGATTCCAACCTTGAATCGGCATTCAGACGATTAATGACGATCAACGCGTCTAGGACCGTGCTGGTGCCGTCACTGTTAACATCGATGTCGGCAGCCAGTGAGTCGATGTCGTTTATCCATCGCACGCCATGGGAATTTATGTCATTGATAATAATTAGTGCGTCTGTTGCCGAGATAATCGCATCTCCATCAACATCCTCAGGTGTCGCTTGGTTGTGCCAACGGTATTCGTGAATCACGCTAGTTTCCTGATCCGTTTCAACAGCGGATTCCCAACCACTCGCAGAAAGTGGCAACCTTTGCGAAAGTGCTTCTACTAACAACCGTCGACGTATTTGTCCCATTTTCAAATCTCCAATCTCGCTAGCAAAAGGCGCCAATCGAGGTTGACGCGAAGGAAAACACAGTTGGACTCTCTACAGACTGCTCGTCCACGTTGTGGCATATTAAACAAACATGGCTGTTCTTAGGGTGCTTTCTAAGGCAGATTTAATTTGTGTAATTCGGATGATGCTTTTCACTCGATGGTGTTTTGCCCGTGGGTTTGGGTTCACGATCTACGCAGCACATAACAACATTAGTTTTGGATTAGATTCTGAATCCCAAGCTAATTGGTCCCTATCATTTGGCTCGAAATGTTAAAGGAGAGAAACGAGTTTTGATTGGGAAGATCGTAGTTCCATGAGATCAAATGACAGTAAATTGACTTGGAGAAGACAGTGGATTGCTTGGTTAGTGGGTCGCCGAATTACGGTTAGCCTAGCTTGTTTCACAATTCTAATAGCATTCAATTTGTTTGTATTGCATTTGTTTCCATTGGATCCATTGGGTCTAAGTCCCCTGAGTAACTTGGGCACAGGATTGGTATTGGTTGGGATCGTGATTCGTAGTTGGGCAGCGGGTACGCTGCATAAGAGCCGTGAACTGACACAGATTGGTCCGTATGCACTGGTACGCAATCCACTTTATGTTGGCTCATTTCTCATGATGTTCGGTTTTTGTGTGTTGCTGAGAAACTGGCTTGCGCTTGCGTTTGCAGTTGGGCCCATGAGTGTGTTGTACTGGTATCAAGTGAGGGCCGAAGAAAAGAACCTTCAAAAATGGTTTCCCGAGCAGTGGGACGCATACGTTGCTCGCACCGGAAGATTTTTGCCCATTCGAATCGGTGGCCGGATGCTTGAAGGATGGACGTATCGTCAGTGGCTAAAGAACCGAGAGTATAGGGCTTGTGGTGCTACAATAATGGCGATCGTGATTGTAAGTATGTGGACAAATTCCAACACTTGATTGTCTGAGGCCAAAAGAGTTGATTAGTTGCTATCCATATAGGGAGCTAACGAGCCAAATCAAACTGTTGTGGGTCCAAGTCCATGGGATGATATGAAAACAATTCTGCGTCCTCTAGCCAAAATCGCAGCTTACAATCTGGTTGGGTCAGTGGCTGTATCGACTGCGATGAATTCCAAGCGATTTCATGGTGCGTCGAATCGCCTCGAAAGGGGACACATAAATCGCGTGAGAATCCTGGTACAACACGATCGGTACGATCTAATATCTCGACCGATATGCTGCCTCGAGGACCGGTGATCGCGTTGATGGCTACGCGTGGCTGACGCATCGGCTCGCGGCGTGATATCAGCCAGCCGACTCGACTGTCGGGCGAGGCATTCCCACGGCAACTGTAGGAACAAAACCCATCGAGCCGTAGTTTTGCCAGACCAATAGCTGCTGGGACTCGGGGGTCATCATGTACCTTGCTCGTTCCCGTGTAATAGAACCAAAGTTCATCGCCGACTTGTACCGGCGCTCGAGCAACCAAGGTCATGCCGCTGTCCCATGCAGAATCATCACCTCGCGGCAAGAATTGTGCTCGCTGTGGAGGGCGGGTCCAATTGACCAGATCCCAGCTCCAGGATAATTGGACTTCCATGGTCCTGGGGGAATCATTCTGTGCTTCGTGGAGTTTATCCACTGTGTATTCACCGTAACGGAAATACCGGGCGCGGTAAATCCAAGGTAGTCCAATGTACATTCCCTGGTAGGCGAAAGCTGGCATGCCATAGATTTGCGTGTCATCTGGATCCAAATCGTCGGCAACAAAAACTGGGCCGTCGTAGACTTTGGACCAATTCAAGCCATCAGCAGCAAATGCAACTCCGACTGCCCGACCGCGACGATTTCGAGTTTTCCAAGTTGCGGCAATCTGTTGCCGATATGGGTCATCAAAGAAGCTTACCACATCACCACTGGTGAATAACGGAAGGGGCTTACCCGTCGACGTACCGGAATCCCAGTATTTCCAGTGAATCCCGTCTCGCGAAAATGCGACTCGAGGACCACCACTTGCCGAGTCAAGGCCGTACAAGGCGTAGCGTCGATCTGGATGTGGCGATAAAGGGCAACTGATCACTGAAGGATTGTGACATTGAACACCGTCAAATAAATCGGGGGCAAATGCCGACACAACCAAATTCGTCTTTTTCCCTTCGTGCGAGACAATATCTAACTCTGGCTTAGTCCAGTGGATACCATCTGCAGATTCCGCATAGCCCACGTGGTTACCTTGATTCAGCAACTGATACCACAAACGAAAGCGGCCCTCTTCCTTCATTACTGTGCCATAGACATATGGACCGATAATTGCGGAACGACCCTCCCATGGCTGATCCGCAACTATCATTGGATTGGAGGCATGCTTTCTTGCTTGGTGATAGATTCGCGCAAGGCCCTGTTGTTTTTCAACGACGGCTGCATCAAGTAGAAGTCGTCTCCAAGGTCCCGTAGGACTGCCTGAAAGCAAGTCGGCTACTGAATTGCAATTCCTAGTCGAATCGTCAGCCAAGAGCAATTCATGATTTGGAATCAAGCTTGAACTGCTTACGGCTGCGGTGATAAAGCTTCTACGCGATAACATGATTTATCATACCAATTAAAGGAGCCAAACAATCGCAGTGTGATGAATTGAGGATAATCGAGATTTCGCAATGTAGTGGCCCGGCACGCGTATCTTAGCTGAACGCTCAGAAAGGTCTCCGCCTTGCTGGCTCACCGTTTATCGATAATTGACTATTCGCAGCTTTCGGGTTCTTTGCGCTTTGCACAAACTCGAAGGCTATAACACACATAGTTTCCGCCAAATTGCCGTTCGAATACAAGATGCCAAGGCTGGCAATGGAAGCGTCGTCAAAACGTTGCCTTGTCCGAGACTTGTTGGCATGGTTTGTGATTGCGAACAGCGAATTACGTGAATGCCTTCGGATTGACATCTTAGACCGGCTCCAGCGGTCGATGCGAAAAGATGTGAATTACATGTCAAAAGAGCTGTGCCTAGTTACTGAAATCAAGCTAAGTGCTAGAATTCTGAGATAGGTCGATGCCAACATAAGTTGAAAGAAAGCTGTTTGGGTTTAGTTTCTAGCGGGTGATATGACTCGCTGGCAGTAGTTTTCTTTTGTGCCTTCCACCAAGTGCTAAAAGATTTTTTGATTAGGTTCCAATATTGCGGGCGTAGTTCAATGGCAGAACATCAGCTTCCCAAGCTGAATACGGGGGTTCGATTCCCCTCGCCCGCTCTCTAAGCATTGGCATATTGATCAATCATCGACAAATTGATCAATCCTCGGCATAAATCGTTCGACACGCGTCCGCGAATCCCACCGGCTTGTCCGGTGGATCGTTAGGTTTCCAACTACCCAGATCCAGCAGTGATGCCCCCATCACCCTTCGCCCTTTGTGCGATCCTATCGCGAATCCCACCGGCTCGTCCGGTGGATTGTTAGGCTTCCAACTACTCCG
>JAGQOY010000055.1 GCA_020427005.1 Planctomycetales bacterium | reverse complement strand
TCGTCCTTTTTTCCAAACGCTTTTTCCATCCGCCAACGAAACGCATTCGAGAATGCCGTCGCTTAGTCCGTACAAATATCCTTGGTAGTGTAAAGCGGAAGTGAATTTTGTTTTCAGAACCGTTTCGTTAACCCAAACATCAGAAATTGTCCAAGCACCATTTTCGAATAAGACTTCTAATAATTTGGCTCCACGCTGATAGCCTTTCGTTATTAGGATCCGGTTGTTGTCAATTACTACTGGTTGGGATGTATTGGCGTCTCCAGCGCTGCTGCTGCTCCACGGTGCGTTCCATAATTGCTCCCCTGTGTCTGGATCTACTGAAATCAGGTTTTGTTCGGAAACGTAGAGGATTTGCGCAATTCCGTGTAGGTTTACCAGGCAAGGTGATGAGTAGCTTATTTGATCGGTGCCGCTGCGCCAGGCTTCTTGTCCATTATCAAGACGAAGAGCAACGAGGGTATTCTTCTGCAGATTGCTACCTCCCATGGGCACAATCACCATGTTTCCGTGGCTAGAAGTTGTTGCTAACGGTGATCCACTTCGCCCCCAGGATACACATGTCTCGAAGTCCGACTGTGTAAATCCACCGATGGTTGAAAGGCTTGATTGCCAGATCATCGATCCTGTTAAGAGCTCCAGGCAAACAACTGAATCGATTGCTGAACAAGCCACAACACTGTCTCCAGCAATAACGGGAGTACTCCTTGGCCCCACTCCCCCTAGAATGCTCGCATGCCGACCAGGAAGAGCCTGTTTCCATACTAGTTTTCCGTCGTTGACGTTGTAGGCCGTGATCCACTCCTCGGATTCTCGTTGTTCCATAGTTACGGCCAACTCACCTCGAATGGCGAAGCTCGACCAGCCTTCACCGATCGGCTGCTTCCAAACGAGTTTTGGAGGGAACTTTTCCCAATCAGGCTGGAGCTGAATGGAATCAATGACGCCGTTTCGCTCTTTTCCCCAAAATCCAGGCCAATCGTCGGAACGGTCCAAACCTAACTCGAGTGTGGCCGGATTTCCGCTTGTGACTTCAGGCAGAGAGGGCCGGGCCCATCTGGGGGAAAGTGTGAAACCTAGTTCTCCGTCAAGCTGCAGTCGATAAAGTCCCAATATCAAGAGGCTTGCTATTAATGGCGTCAGGAGCATAAACCATCTGATTGCTCGAATCGGGATAATGAATACCAGAGATATCCACGCGATGCAGATTGCGAGGGAGCTAATAACTTGGGCCGCTGCATGATCACGCTCTACAACGACTAACTTCGCAAACAGGATGGCCAGTAGCGATAGAAGTAGCAGGACAAGTAAGCAAACCGAAATAGCCTTCTTCATTCTTCAATGACTTAATTTGGTGTTGTACTGCCTAGCGAGCTGATTGCGGCAACCTGGGCATTTCCCGGTCGTTCAAAGAGAGCTGCAGCTGTGCGGCAAGCCCCTAGAATTGCATCCCGCCAATTGTGGATTCACCTGTGCGAGCGATGGATTTGTAGCTTGTTTGACAACCATTAGGCGTCCGATACCCAACAAATAACGAAGTGCCATTGAATACCGACGCTCCTGTTGGCCCCCGGATTGCGGTCGCACAGTTTCTTTGGGCCGCTAACAAGTGTATAAAGTTGTATCCTTGTTAACCATCCGGCGTATGATACTTTCAGAATACGCCTTTGAGTTGAACTCAAATGAGATGATTATCAATCCGAACGCCTATTTTTGCCGTATAAGGCGAAACAATACCTGGTGCGCGGCAACATGTCCGTCATGATGCAGTTTAGCTTCCTATTGGCCCTGTTCATTTTTCCTAATTAGCTCAGCAAGGAACTCAATGTCACAGCCGAACCTAGCGGAAGACCTTCACCGATTGCAGGCCAACATTGAAGAGGTAGTTTTGGGGAAGCCTGATGTTATCAAACTCGTCATCACAGCTCTCTTGGCAGGTGAACACATCCTGTTAGAGGATGTCCCTGGCGTCGGTAAGACGCTCATCGGCAAGGCAATCGCCAAAAGTATCTCCGGCGAGTTCTCGCGATTGCAATTTACACCCGATTTGCTTCCAAGTGACATTACAGGGAGCAGCATCTACAATTCCAACACCAGCGAGTTTATTTTTAGTCCCGGTCCAATTTTCGCGAATATCGTTTTAGCGGACGAAATTAATCGTGCGCCTCCTCGTACACAGAGCGCATTACTCGAAGCCATGGGGGAATCGCAAGTAAGCGTTGATGGGGAAACCCACATGCTTCCCAAACCGTTGTTGGTGATCGCGACGCAGAATCCTTTTGAGTTTGAGGGGACGTACCTGCTACCTGAGAGCCAATTGGATCGTTTCTTACTTCGCATTGCCGTGGGCTATCCGTCACGACCGGCCGAACGAAGTTTGCTTGAGTCGCATCGGCGGGGCGAACCGGTTAACGAACTGCAACCCGTGATCGATTTAGATCGTATCGTTACTCTGCAGGCTGCTGTTCGGCAGATACATTTTGAGTCATCGTTAGTCGACTACCTTTTGGATATCGCACATGCAACTCGAGAAAGTAAGGAAATTCAGGTTGGAGTGAGTACTCGGGGGACTTTGGCTTTTTACCGAGCTGCCCAAGCATTGGCCTTGGTCGAAAACCGACAACACGTTGTACCCGATGATATCAAGCGATTGGCTGTGCCAGTGTTGGCACATCGAATAGTACCACGTGGCATGTTGCCGGGCTCGGATCGCAGTGCAGCAGAGGAAGTTGTCGTGGAATTGCTTGGAAAGCTATCGGTTCCCACATAGTGTTATTGGAGTATTGTAAATTAGCTTGCCGCGCCAGTATTCCATCTACTTCCTAAGGCGGGCACCATGAACTGCCTCCGCTAGGGCAATTATTCTTTACCAGCCATTGATGATACTTTTCGCCTATGCCCTCAACTGAGACCGAAAGACTACCTTCGTTTTGGGCTACGCTCTGGCAGCGTTGGCAACGCAGCCGGCGTCGAAATAGAATTCGATCTCGGGCACAAGTGCGATTTCGCTTATCCCGAGAGGGCATTCACTTCTTGGGCGTTTTGCTGTTCATTTTTGTGGGAGCGGTAATTCGTGAAATCAACCTGCTGCTGTTGCTGGCAGGTGCTATGATCGGTCTATTGATGTTGCAATGGCGTTTTAATACCCGCACGTTGCGTGGTCTTTCCATACATCACCAACTCCCGCGGCACGTAACTGCCGCTCAATCTATCGAAGTCAATTGCGAAATTACCAATCCTAAACGGCTGCTCGGTGCTTGGCTAGTATCGGTTGAAGATGGACTGCGCGTGATCGAACCTCGCGGCAGAAAATTGACTCGACGGGGGACGGCTGTTGTCGATGAAATACCACCCTCTGGTCGAGCTCAAGCACAATATCAACTTACGTTTTCTCGCCGTGGCAAATATCGCCTCGGTCCAAGCACGCTCTCAACTCGCTTCCCAATCGGCTTGGGACTCGGCTGGAGGATTATTGACACGGCACAAGATATTTATGTTCATCCTCAACGCGGAGAACTATTGCCGCGGGCTAGTCAGCTTCTTTATCCGGAGCAGGAAGGTTCGAGAAAATCATCGTCGAGTGCGGGTGTTCACGAAGCGGAATTCTTCGGACTGCGTCCTTGGGCAACGGGAGATTCCAAGCGTTGGATCCATTGGCGTACCACGGCAAGGCTCGGAGAGTTAGCCGTAAGGCAATTTGAAAAACAGCAGCGGCAACAAATCTGTGTATTGTTAGATCTCTATTCCGAGCAAACTAACAACGTTGACCCGATGGTTGAATTGGCCATTTCATTTGCGGCAACGATGGCCAGCGAAATTGCTATGCAAGCACGCGATAACTTGTCGATAAGTGTAGCCGGTAGGAGATTGTATACGGCCTCTCACATTCAAAGTCCTGTTTTGTTAGGAAATCTCTTAGATGAACTGGCAGTCGTCGAACCTAGTCAGACGCCGGATTTGATGGGAGCCTTACACGAGTTATCGAAGCCGCTATTGTCAAATCCGTTCTTGATTGTTGTAAGCACGCGGCCAAGTAAACAAACGGATCTAAAAGAGTTGGTCGGGCAACCTAAACGTGCCCAAGACCGATTGATGCAACGAATTCTCACTCGCTTGCAAGTGCGGTGGTTGAATGTTTCCAACGGCGAAGTGTCTGGCTATTGGACTCCTCCAACAGTGGAATCAGCGATATAGACCCATGGATACATCCTTAGTCAACGGGCTGCGCCGTAATCTTTCAATTCATTTTGCAGTTCTAGCTTGGTTAACCGCTATGTTAGTGGCTACCGGCAGCGGATCAATTGCTCTACCAGTATTTATTTTCTTCGTAAGTTCCGCAGCAGTCGTGTTTGTGGATACGTTGCATTGGTTTCACGTTGGACGCATTAGTAGCTACTTGGGCATGACGGTGGCTTTGATTGTTTCGATTGCGTCTTACGTTTACAACGCGCTCTATTCGACAACTCAATCGGGAGAATTGCTTGCTGTAGCGGGACTGTTAATCTATCCAGAGGCGGTTCTGTTCTTGCAGAAAAAGACCCTTCGGGTTTTCGAGCAGTTGGCTGTGTTCTTGCTTTTGGAGATGATTGTTGCCGCCTTAGTCAACGATAATTTCCTATTTGGCCTCATGCTGGCTCCTATTGTCATGCTATGGGTCTCGGCATTGTTTCTATTCTCTCGTTACTCGACTTTGGTAGCATTGGATCCAACCATTGAGCAGCCAATCCTACCTCTAGCCGAGTTGATTTTTCGCAAAGTGATGAAGGTAGTTATTCGGCCATCGGAGGGGCCATCGTTGGTATCCACGAAATTGCGTTGCGATGCTGAGGTAATTCGCGGTCGATCGCCTCGGCGTCTATTGCATTCGCTTCCAATCGGAGGAGGCGCGATCATATTTGCAGCCGCTTTTTTCTACCTGCTTCCAAGAACCTCTCCAGTTGGATTCCAACCCATCCATTCGGCTCAGCCCCGCGTTGGATTACCAAAAAGCTTACGCATGGGTCAAATCGGACGAATTTTGCAGGACCGAACACCGGTCATGCGGGTAACACTTAGAAACGCGACGACTCGTGAAATATACAAACTTGAGGAACCACCCTACCTGCGCGCGCGAGTTTTTGACACCTACGGAACAGCCACGAACAGTCCCTGGGTCGTTCAGAGTGAATGGGGGGCGGGTGGTTCGCCACGACTGCGAAGTCTACCTGCCTACGACCGCGTAGTTAGCCTCTCCCAAGGTCGGGACACGGTTGCGGCAGAATTTGATATCAATCGTTCGTTCGCACGCGTACTATACGCACTTCCTCCCATGTTTAGAGTAGAACGTCATTCGGACATCGATTTGCAGTTTGATCCATACACAATGATTTTTAGCGAGTTGAGCTCAGAGGATCTTCCCGTCGGAAAATCATTGATTTACGAAGTAGGAAGTCTTAATTTCGTCAATGGTCAGCAAATACCCGTGACTCCCACGCAAATTCGTTCTGAACGGCGATTTGAAGAATACACAGATGCCGACGTCGAAACTTTGCTCACAGGTACCAATTACTTTCCTTCCATTAGAGACTATCTGCGAGAAAAACTGCGAGACAATCAGATCAATACGGATAATTGGATTCGAACAGCCCAGTTCCTCGAATCGCACTTATCACAAAACGGCGAATTTCAATACAGCTTGAATCTTGGTCCTCCAATAGACAATGACCTGGACCCGGTGGAAGATTTTGTGATCAATCAGAAACGGGGACATTGCCAGTATTTTTCGGCTGCCATGATGATCATGCTTCGCCAATGCGGGATACCATCTCGAATTGTTGTTGGATACCGTCCAACGGAATTCAATACCATGGGAGAGTACTTTCCCGTTCGTCAAAGCGATGCGCATGCTTGGGTAGAAGTCCTATGTACTCGCGAACAGCTACTAAATACTGAGTACCAACAATGGCTTAACAATTCGCGATTTTATTGGGTAAGGTTTGATCCAACACCCGGAAGCAATGAGAATGCTCAAATTGTTGAGCAAAACGGGCAAGCTATCGATTTTGCCGAGAAATTATGGAAAGACTATGTTATCGACGGACAGAAATTGGCTGGTGAAAACAGTCTTTATCAACCCGTTGCAGAAAACAGCAAGGAGGCATACGCTGATTTCATCAAGAACTTGGTGGCGCTGAAGGACAATTTGAAAAGTGGCAACTTGCTTTCTGGTGCAGGGGGCCAAGTAAGCTTGACATGGCCGATCGCAGTTTTGATTCTGCTCTTGGTAGCTCTAGTATTTTTCGTATGGAGGCTAGCCTTACTTCTTCCTCACATCGCACCACGCTTGGCCTTTCGATTGGGATTAGTTCGTCAGCATGCCGATTTTCGGCAGAGGTTCTACGCACGCTGCATTCGGATGCTTGAACAACATGGGCTCAAGCGTGCCGAAAACATGACTCCCCGGGAATTTACCCAGTCCGCTGCAGCAGCTCTCAAAAAGCAAAACCCATCCTTAACTGCTATCGAATTAGAGGCCAAATTGGATTTGCTAACTAAGATTTACTACCGAGTTCGCTTCGGAAAGGATGAGGTTCTGTCAAACATTGAAAATCAGGCGATTGAACAGGCCCTTACCCAACTGCAGATTGCCTTGCGTTAGTTTTTTGGTGGTAACGCCTACCTTATAATAAAGTAAATCAGCTCATTGTTGCTGCAGACATCAGCTTGCTATGCAGTTGGCCTATTGTATCACATATGAGTTTTAGCTCAGGAGTTTCCTTTCCTTTGCGCTTTGAAGCTTTCGCCGTCTCCACGATTTTGGCTAATAATGTCAGTTCTGTGCTGGTCAAAGAGATGCCAAGGCCTTGTAGTCGGGCAGCCAAGTCTTCTGATTTCCAGGTCGTAGGCTCCGCCGATCCAGCTACTGTTTCACAGAATTCTTTACATAGCTGTCGCGCCGCGCTTTTAAGTGTTTGCGAGTTTTTGTCAAAAGCATAAATGGGCTGCTGGATATTCACCGGTACACGTCTATACTCACGATGTTGACGCGTCAGCAGAAAGTACCCCATAAATAGCAGCCAGACAGCTGCTGCACATAAAAGGGCAATACGCCTGAATTTCCATATTGTCAGGCCCTGAGGTTGATTCACTAGTTTCTCGTTCAGGAAGTTAGTATCTTCCATCTTGGCTAATACGCTATTGGCGATCGCCAACATCTCTCGACCAGTCAGCTCTGGGGGTTCAATATCTAGTGGCGGCAACTCCGGTAACTGCGAATCAGGTAAATCGCGCGCTATGACTCCGTCACGATAGCTTCCAAGCGGTGCACCATCCACTACGAAATAAACGTATTGCTTACCCTCGCCTAGATGCTTAACGATGTTGAGTGCAAAGATTACATTGTCACCATGCCAAATCAATCCATTGCTCAGCATGCTCGAATCGGCAAGTATCAAACTTTGAATTGGCACGTCGGCATGTTGACCATTGGCAATTGCTACTGCCTGACCAAAGCTTTGGATTGGTAAGATACCGTTCGTTGGAAGCCATACTAGCGGTTGCCAGTGTACGGCATCTGGCATTAGCCAGCCACATCGATTAACGACAAGGCTACTGATTCCAAACGTTAGCGGGTGATTGTCATCAATGGAATTTAACTTCATGGCGTTGCGCTGTGCCTGGTAGCGCAATGAGGGATTGGTTGCACCTACCGTTGCCGTCACTACCTTCAGGCCTGGGAAATCACACATTTCAAATTCGAACGCATATAGATACTTTCCACCAGCTGCTGCAAATGATGGCAGTTGCCGAGCTATGTTTTTGTTGGCCCCTAACGCAACAATTAGTGATTCTTTGGGGTGTTCAAGAACAAAGTTCGCATCGCGAATTGGAAGTATCCCTTGATGCTCGATTAGAGATCGAAATAGGTCAAAGCCGTACTGCCAGGTCTGCGAGCTTCCTTTGGAATTGGGTTTCGTAGGCCTTAAATCGTTGCTGCTATCCTGGGCCAAGCAGGAATCGCACAGCCCAATGTGCACGAGTATCAAACATAACAGTCGCCACAACATGAGAAATTTCCACAGAACACTATCGACTATTATTTCCTGGCATTTTCACATAGACGCTCAAAGGCCTGCTGAGCATTTTGCAGTTGCTGATTACTAAGCACTTCTGGAGCATAGCGAGCTTGTTCGTAATAGGAGACCAGGCTTTCGAGAGAGGATCGATTCTCGTCTAGGATTGTGAGTCCATCGGATGCGCGCCTATGGGGCCACCAATTTGGAATCTGAGATGAGTTGGATTCCACAAGAAAATGAAAAGCACGAATCAGCTCTTGTGGATTCTGCAAAGTAAGACCTAACCATGAAGGCGTGAGATTTGTATGAATTGGTTTTCTAAAAAACCATATGCCGAGTCCTGCTATACCAAAGAGTAGGCCTAAGATCATCATGGGGAACCAAAATTGGCTGATCCCAGATAGCTCTGGGCTTTGGGGCAACGCCAGACTGCTTGTTGTACGAAACCATTGGAGTGCGGTTTCTCCCCAGCCCTTTTTTACGGAGGCCGTTTCCGATGGATTCGGGCTAGGTGAAGTCTGGTCTTGTTTGGCTCTTTGCCACCGAACGTCCTGACCATTTAGACCTCGAATCATTTCCGATGGCACCGGCCTTTTAGAATATGCTTTTTGAGGTGGATTTTTAGTAACCCATTCCCGCATGTCGTCTTTAAACTCATCCAGTGAATTTCCAATAATACTTTCCAGTACTCCTGAGTTCGTGTTCGTTGAATCGTTGTCGCGACTTGAAACAGAAACTTTGGGGTTTCCTCTAATCTCCGCATTGGCCTCTCGGACCGCATTCTTCAGGAAATCATCCCAACCACTACGATCCAATTCGCGGCGAACATTCTTAGGAACCCAGCGGGAAATTGACTCAAAAAGCTTTCGATCGGATGCAGCCACGTCGGGTATTCGTTTAGCTGGCTGAGAATTAGGTTCGGATACTGGCGTCTGAGAAGTAGGAACCGCTTTTCCCGGACTGTTGGCTGAGTTTACGGTAACTCGATTTCTTAGCTGCTCTGCAAGTTGCTCAAAATCCAGCGGACCGGGAAGTTTGCCTCCCGGATTCCTAATCGAACGAAAATCAGGAGCCGGCTGTCCAGTAGAGGGCTCTGTGAAAGAGGTACGAGAATCAACCGCCTGCATCTGACGATCAGAACCCCTGCCCGATTGAGCATTCTCCGGTGGTTGCGAACCATCCTGGTCGCTAAAGGTACCAGTCGAACTCGGTTGGGAACTCCCTCCTTCACGAGTCGTAACCCTCGGCGAACGCGGATTGGATTCTGGAGCCGCAGTAGTTGGATCGCTGTTTGTTGGGTTAGGCTTGATGTCAGAACCATTGCCCTGAATTGCTTGATCACTATTGGAGGATTTTGGTATATCGAATGGAAGTCGCCTAGATTTCAGGAAATCGGTGAGCAGTTGTCTTGCTCGAGGAGCGAGCTGATTTCCAGCTTGTGCTGATTGAAGCCCTTTTGCAGTTGGGATTTCGGGTTCTCGAATCCGAGACTGCAGATCATGAATCTGTTTGAGGGCCTCCAGTCTTTGATCTTCTGGCACTGACTTAAGTAGGTTTCGAAGCTGTTCCAATTTTTCGCGTGCGAGGTTGAATTGTGCATTGTCTTGGGGAATGCCTGATTGGCTGTTGTCGCCAAACCTATCGAACAAGACTTGCAGCTGGTTCAAGAGCAGAAACTGTTCTGCAAAACTCGCCGGCAACTCCTCGGGCAATTCCAATGGAGACTGAGCCGTGTGAGAAAGTAACTGAGCAAATGTCGGCGCCGACGTAAGAGGTACAAAAGTTAATGCAATCGCCAGCGCGAGTGCGAGTCGAGCGCCAAGACTACTCATCACTAACATCGACTTAATTGAATGAGGTTCGGAACGAATTTCTTCCCCAGTTGCTTGTCTAATGAGGTGTAGACCGATTCTGCCAGGCTGACGAGGCGATTGGCAGTGAATAGATGCCTGCACTGATCTTGTACAGCTGGAAAAACCACACCTCATTCCAAGATTCCTCATGAAGACATATTCAATCGTTACTAATGTGGCTTCGGTGGTCGCTCTTCTGCTAGAGCCATGGATCTTTCGCGAGCTTGTTGTAGCCATGGTTCGAGCATCTGGACCTTAATGCCATGCTTTCGAGTTCCAATCGCCAATTGCTGGCAGTCTGGGGAAAGAGCCATTGCCCAAATGGCGCTGCCGAAAGAATCGGAAACGAAAACGGAATGTTGTGACTTTAGGTCGGCAATCTGCACCCTTCCATCCATGCATCCTGCTAGTACGAAGTCAGTCTCAGGAAGAACAACTAGGTTGGTGATCCAGTCCCGACAGATAGCGATGGTCGGCTGCACTCGCAAATTCTCTAGATCCCATGCTTGCAAGCGTCGATCCGCACCTCCACTGATCAGCCGTTTATCACCCGGCAAGTACTTGATGCTCCAGATGGCCTCGGAACCACGCGTTAACTCACCAGCCGGTTCCAAGCCAGGCCACTGAAGCAAAATGATCTTGCCATCCCCTGTGGCAACTGCAAGTTGGTCTCCGGCATGATTGAAAGCAATATCGAAAATGGATGCTTTGGCTGCGTCTACGGACCGGCTAGCTGCTAGGTTATCAATTCCTAGTTGAGCAATTTTTCCATCCTCCGTGCCAACCAGAAGCTCATCAGATCCAGGAACTTGAACCATGGCCCTCACCCAGCGGCCCTGAAAATCAAATTTGTTCGCTTGGCCATTTTTGAAAACGTGGACACCACCTTTGTAGTCACTGACAAATGTATTCTCAGCTACGGTTAGGATTTTCCACAACGACGATTCGGTCTCTCCCAAGACCTTAAATTCTCCAGGTGCATTAGCCGAGGTACTAATTACTTGCGCAGGACGAAGCAACAACCCTTGCGATTGGGTCCCAAGAATCTCACCGCTTGAATTCCACGAAAGTGAGGAAATCCAGATGTCTTTTGCATCGGTGGACTCCTGCGCGGGACATCGGATTGAGCAGGCTAGAATGCCAGCGGCAGCGATAGAACCTATAGTCAGGGAATTGAAAAACCGTCGGTTACCAAGTTTCGAGCAAAGCATGTTGTCATGTCCTATGAAGCTCAATTCGCCAATCGAATCAAAGTCACGTTTTCGAATCCAACCTTGACACTGGGGTTGGTTATTTCACAGTTTACCAAATACGGTAATCCCTTGCGTCTCTTTCATATTGCCTAAAAAGCACAGAATCTGGTTCTGTCCCAAACAATTGCCGTCCAATCATGCCTACTGTTACGCCCGTCAGAAAACCGCCAATGTGCGCCATATAAGCTACGCCGCCCGCTGCGGTCGAAGTGGCCGCAATTGAGCCTATGCCGCTCACGAATTGCGTCAATATCCACATACCAAGCACTACTATAGCTGGTACTGTGATAATGCTGTATAGAAAGACGACGTTAACTCGATTGTGTGGAAAAAGTACTAAGTAGGCTCCCATTACGCCAGCTATGGCTCCAGAAGCTCCCAGGTTGGGGACAATACTATTGGGCGATACTGAAATCTGTGCCAAGCTGGCTGCAATCCCGGCAGTAATATAGAAAACGAAAAACCATTTGTGTCCAAAACGATGCTCGACATTATTACCAAAAATCCAAAGATAGAGCATGTTCCCTGCAATGTGACCGAAGCCGCCATGCATGAACATCGAACTGAAAAGGGTAAGCCAAATGATAGGGGGCCCGGCCGCCTGGGGAATCTCAACCTCTCCGTAACCATCGATTTCCACTGCTTGCGGTACGATAAGATCGATTCCATGTGTTAGTTCGTACGGAATGACACTCCAGCCATAAGTGAATTCCTGGCTTGACATTTGGAGCAAGAAAACCAAAACGTTTAGAGTCAGGATTCCATTGGTAACATATGGGAAAATATTGACATCTTTGTCGTCGTCGCGAATAGGGAAGAACATCTTCAATTTCTATTTAAAAGCTTCGTCCATCTGCAACAAGTTGGCGTCATGCAAGTGGTTGCCGGCTTGCTGGGGTTGTGTCATTATAGTGCAAGCAGTGGGGATCTGGACTCGGCGAACTCCAAGCATTCTGATCACGAAAGCGTCGTTAGAAGGCGGCCACCGCAATTAATTCAATCAAACTTCTACTTCGCAAAATACCTTGCGATGCTCTGTAGCTTCTGAGGGACGTATGAATTGGAAATTGTTTTCATTGATAATTCTGATAATGAGTCTTGTGGGAAAATTTTCGCACGGTCAGGTCGCCAGATCAGAACCCGTTACGTTTATGAGTTACAACATTCGTTATTTGAATAATTCGGATGGATTGGATGTTTGGAGCAACCGTAAAGCTACTGTTATTGAAGAAATTGACCGTCGAGATATTGTCGGTGTCCAAGAGTGCGTTGGGCAACAGCTAGATGATATTCGGTCTGGAACAAATAATCACCAATGGTACGGAGTTGGCCGAGATGATGGTCAACTCAAGGGTGAAATGACAGCTATTGGCTGGCGTAAGGAGAAATTTGAGCCGTTGGACCGAGGGACATTTTGGTTAAGTGAATCTCCGTCGATCGTCGGCAGTAGAGGCTGGGATGCTGCGCTGCCTCGAATAGCCAGTTGGATGCGATTTCGATTGAAAGACGGAGATCATGAATTTCTGTTTGTCAATATTCATTTTGATCATCGCGGAGTCGAAGCTCGGGCCAACAGTGGAAAGCTCTTGCGAACTTGGATTTCCGAAAACCATCAAGAAATTCCTGTCGTGTTAGTGGGTGATTTCAATGCAGGCCTGGAGGATCGTCCACTGAAGAACTTGCTTGATGAAAGCACCGAATCAACTAGACTGCTGATGGATGCTCGCTCGAAATCTCAAGTACCGGATACCGGACCTCAAAGTACCTGGAATGGTTTTTCCGAAGTTGTAGGTGAGCGTAGAATCGATCACATTCTCTATGCGGGAGATCTTGAAGTCTTGGATTTCAAGACGTTGGATCCGCGGACACCCGCTGGTAGGTTTGCTAGTGACCATCTTCCAATAGAGGCACGTATTCGCTTCTAAATGAACGTGCGCGATTAGAATTCGGAGCTATCACTGAATGTGAACCTTGACGCGTGAGCGTCTGGGGCTCGAGCAATTTATCTGTGAATGTAGCCAGTAGCCGGAAGTTGAGTTAGTTGACCACCTCGACGTGCCCAAAGCCCAGTTCGGCTTGTAAACTCTCCGACAACACGCACGCTTTCTTTACCAAGCAAACTGGTTAGACAATTCAAATCTTCGACTGAAACGGCGAGCAGCAATTCGAAGTCTTCGCCATCTCCTAAGGCATGATCAAGGGCTGACAGTCCGCTGCTTTTTGAAAGCTCCGTGGCTGCTAGGCTGACTGGAATGTTTTCGAGATCTAAAACAGCGCCACAGCGAGAAGCATCGCACATCCTTAATAGATCGATGCTCAACCCATCACTAATGTCCATTGCGGCGTGAACATTCAAACGCCCTCGAAGCTTCCGAACAACATCGAGACGAGGTTGAAATTTTAGGTGCTTGCCTTGGATGCTACCTCCCAGCTCTCCAGTAACTACGATCAAGTCGTTCGGTTTTGCGCCACTTCGCAACCACGCTTGTTCAGGCTGGCAAAAGCCGATCGCTGTCATGTGAAGCACTAAGGGGCCTGACCAACAATTGGTATCGCCGCCTGCAAGAGCGACCTCGTAGCGAGCTGCGGCTGTGCAGACTCCTTCGTAGATCTCAGCTGCCAGCTCTTCCGAATTCCTGCTAGGCAAGCACATACTTAGCAAAATAGAGTTGGGCTCAGCTCCCATAGCCGCTAAGTCACTCAGATTGACACCGACTAGCTTTTCACCAATGGATCGTAGGTCACACTCTCCGACTCGAAAATGCGTGCCGTCCATCATCGAGTCCGTCGTGACCACCAAGTCAAGATCGGACGGAGCCAAGATGGCAGCATCATCTCCGATTCCCAATTTGACCTGCGGTAATCGTAGGGATCGTATCTTGGCCCACGCTACGAAGGATTGTTCCACGGTTTCCTCATTTAGTCTAGTGATTGTTTCTCAGCCCCAAACTTCCTCGCCATATTCGCAAAGGTAAGGTGAGATCAAAGCCGAGGCAACGCCCTATCTTAACTTGAGGTTTCCCAGGTCTTGCACCCTTGTTCAAGAGCAACAAGCGTTCATACCGGCAGTAGTAACTACGAGGACGGAGAAGCTGGGAAGGGAAGCAGTATTTCTGCAAGAAAAATTCCGATTATGGAGCGCAGGATCCAAAATACCCATTTGTCACGTTTTTCGCGACTCCCAAATGGAGAATGGGGCAAATGCCCGCCATAAACCGTGGTCTTTGTGGTTTGGCTTGTCGCTTTGCTTGCCGAATCTTTTGGGCAAGAAGGCTATTGGGTGGGAGTAGAATAGATGGCTAGCGCAGGCGAGTCACCTGCATCTTGCGGGAAGATGCAGGTGACTCCATGATCAAGATCCCCACCAGGAAGTGGGTGATGTAAGCGACCGAATTCGAATATAGGCTACACAGCAAGATCGGAGCGACCCGAAGGTTGCGTCTTAAACTTCCCAACTGTTCTTTGGAGTGATTCAGCCAACTGTGTAAACTGTTCACCAACCGAACGCGATTGGGCTGCGCCGGCAGCGGTTTCTCTAAGAACATTATCAACTCGTGAAATGCTCTCGGTGATTTCTCGGGCTGCCGCAGCAGACTCATTGGCGCCTTTTGCCATTTCTCCAGCAGCCGTTGATGTGGATGTAACGCGATCTGCAATTTGCCGTGTGGTCGTGCTTTGTTCTTCAACGGCGACTGCAATCGAGCGTGAGACAGAGTTTACGTCTTCGATTACTTTTCCAATCTGTCGAGTTGCCTTAACCGCCTCACCAGTCGCGGACTGAATTCCTTCGATTAAGCGTCGTATATCCTCTGTGGCAGTTGCAGTTTGTTTCGCAAGCTCTTTAACTTCGGTGGCTACGACAGCGAAACCCTTACCGGCTTCTCCCGCACGGGCGGCCTCAATAGTGGCGTTCAGAGCGAGTAGATTGGTTTGCTCAGCAATATCTTGAATCACTTCAATGACGGTACCAATTTGATTGGCAGACACACCAAGTTCCTCGATTTTTTCGTTGCTTGCTTTCGCCAGGACACTGGCTTCATTGGCAACTTGGGCCGATTGTTCGGCTGACCGTGCAACTTCGCGAATAGATCCATTCATTTGCTCTACGGCAGCCGCAACATCCTGAATATTGCTTGAAACTTGCTGAGAGGATTGAGCCATGTGGCCAATCGATGTGGACATTTCCTCTGCGGCGGCTGCAACTGTAGAAGACTGCTGAGTGGCGTCTGCTGCGCCGGCAGCCAAACGCGTTGCACTTTGCAGTAGCTCGCTCGACGATCCGTTCAAAGTGTTCGAACTCTGTCCCAGATCTGACACGATCCCTTGAATGCTGGCCGCAAAATGGTTTATTGATTTTGCGATTCGAGCGAACTCATCACGTCCTGTTTCGCTCATTCGCAAAGTCAGGTCTCCTTTGGACATCTGGCCAAGCAGTTCCACAGCCGCATTAATTGGTTTAATTAGTTGCTTGGCAAAGAATATTGCCAAAATCGGTACGATTACTAAGACTGAAATCAATGAAAAAACAATCTTAGTCCGCAGAGCGTTACTGCCTGCCAACGCTTGGTGCACGGGAATGCGAGCAATAACTGTCCAGCCAAACCCTGGAAATCCGAGCGCCTTGCTTGTTGGAGAATAACCAACGCTGTTGTCTTGATTTTTACGGCAGTGTCGCGCGGATACCATCATCCCTTTTCCGCCCTCTGCGATCTTAAGGGCAAACGGGAGCTGTTGTTTAATGGGGTTTAGTTTTCCGATCACACCATAATCGCGAAGCACCGTGTCTGAGCGAGTCAGGGACGGATCGAAGTCGATAATCACATTTCCATTTTTGTCTAACAGTGTCAGCTCAAGTGTGTTTAGTCGGTTTTTGTAGGAAGCGTAGGTGCTTTCGAAAACATTCTCGACTAAACGGAAGTCGGCGTAGTTCTTCCATACACCCACAATATCACCGTCCGCATTTTTCGCAGGCGCCGAAAAACCTAACACCATGCCGTCTGTGCCGTACGTCTTCTTGATGTCCTCATCAAAATAGGCGTCTTCCATAAATGTCCCGCTCATGCCGGCGTCCGGGTTGTCCGAAAATCGTCCTTTAAGACAATTTTGAAACCACGCAGATTCAGCGTAGTTGTTTTCATAAAAAAAGTCCGTGTTGATTGCCTTTCCGTCCTTGTCCTTGCTGTTTACGGCAATCGTCTTACCGTCCAAATCAACAAGCAGTGTAATGCAGTAGATGTCGTAGGCGTCCACATAGCCATTCATCGCATCGTGAAGCGGTGTCAATTCCTGTTTGTACCAGTTTTCTGTGTTGCGAATGGCAGTGTTTAAGCAAAACGCTTGTACGTCTCCGTACCGTTCGAAAAGGTTTCGATCGATAACATCACCAACGTTTTCGGCAATCTGTTGGTACTCTGCAACAGTCTTTTGCGCTAGATCATTCGAAGATGTCCATCCAACGAAACTTAATACGAGGGCTGGTAAGAGGCCCACGCATATCGTGAGTGCCAAAATTTTATTTCGAACCGACATGTTTAAAGACCTTGAGTAGGATTGAGTCGGCCTGACACGGGAAACACTGCGAAACATATCAGTGCAGAATTCTCGCTTTTTTGCCGACTAGGGCCCCAATTGCTGCTCGCCAAAACCTGACAATGCCTTGGGAAAGGCAAGTGCCTAACAAAGGTGTTGGGTCAGATACGTCTCCTGCGAGGCAGTGAGATATTACGAACCCAAGGGTCTTTGCGGCTATTACATATTGCCAAAGTGTGGCGTTTTGCAGCACCAGATTCCCAACTATTGGTCGAGATTTGCAGCTGTGTCGACCGAAGTTTTTCAATTTCCAACGCTATGATGTGCAAAGAGATTTCCCAGCCCCTGCAATCGATTGAATCGAAACATTCGTTTTGATCGATTCCGATGCCACGTGTCTCTTTTCCTCATCGGGTTGGTCATATCTTCCTTGTGTTCGCAGTGCGTAAGGCCATTATTGTCGGTTATACTTCCTGTCCTCCAAACTCGATTCCACAACCTCTATTGAGTCTGCTGACCATGCGCGTCATTATTTTGCCTTCATCTACAGAAGTGAGCCAACGAGCAGCAAAATTCATTGCGAGGCAAGTCGAACGAAAGCCCACATCTGTGTTGGGATTGGCAACGGGAAGTACGCCTCTTGGCACTTATAGGGAACTGATCAAACTGCATGAAGCGGGGCATTTTGATTGCTCTCAAACGACCACATTCAACTTGGATGAGTACGTGGGACTTTCACCGGACCATGGGCAATCTTACAGCTTTTTTATGCGAGAGAATCTTTTTAAGTATCTCAATATCGATTTGGCACGCTGCCATGTACCCGATGGATTGGCAGAGGATTTCGAATCCTATTGTGTGTCCTATGAGCAGGAAATTCAGAAGGCTGGCGGAATCGACTTGCAGTTATTGGGGCTGGGGTCGGATGGACATATTGCATTTAACGAACCTACCTCCTCACTTGCCAGTCGAACTAGACTAAAAGCCCTGACACAGCAGACACGATTAGACAATGCAAGATTTTTTGACTCACTCGCAGAAGTTCCCACTTTAGCGGTAACTATGGGGATTGGCACAATTCTTGAGGCACGCAATATATTGCTACTTGCTTGTGGTGCGAAAAAAGCCTCGGCAGTTCGCTCGATGATCGAGGGGCCCATATCCTCTTTCGTACCGGCAAGTGCTTTGCAGCTGCACGCAAACGTAACAGTTATACTTGATGAGCCTGCTGCCGGATGGCTCATCAAAAGGGACTATTATTTGGCTTGCGAGCAAGTTCAACAGGGTTTGGAGAAAGGCCCACACAGTAGCATCTCATGGGAGTAACATCAAAAAAGACATGAATCGTACTTCAACTGAAAGAAAGTCGCCACATAGACTTAATGGCCGCTGGTTTGTACTTGTCCTGACTAGTTGTATGGGACTTGTCTTGGCTGGAATCGTGAGCATTCTATACGCCTACGATAAAATTGAATCTGCTCAGGATAGTACAGCAACGGCATGGAGAGCAACGACGCAAATGCTGTTGAATCGGTATCAAATAATCGAAAGAAGTGTTGCAGATGCTGTGGATAGGAACCAATTGCCGATTGAAATCGCTGAACGATTTCGGTTGGCCAAAGATGGTTTTGATGCAACGAGCTTGCCTGTTGCCCAGATCGAAAGGGCGCAGCAATTGGAGGATCTGGTTCTATCCAGAGAATCTACCATGGGTCTGCAGATGGAGTTCAATTTGGAATCATCAATTGAACTTGAGCGGGCTGTGGCCGACTTGAACCGCTATGTTGAAGATGAGAAACGAAAGCTGAATAGCCTGTCGGGAAGACTATTGCGTACTTTTATTTCTGTGCCACCACCGCGATCCTTCAAGTTAGCGGAAAATTCCGATCATGCTTCATGAAGTACCTATTAGTTCTCAGCCTCCTAAGCAGTTAGGAGAACTCGGAATTGTCACACGGAAGAGTATTCGATGTGAGCCACGATGCTACTGAAAAGTAACCCGAAGCGTCAGCGAGGGAATGTGCCCAGCCCCTCGCTGACGCTCTGACGCTTCGGGTTACTAATCGTCCACAAGATTATGCAGATGGATTTTTTCATCACCCTGCTAAGGTATTGCAACAAAATTCAGGGATCAAAGCTTCATCTACTAACTTAATATCTTGCACTGGCTCGAGCCCAATCTAGCTTGCCTTACTTTTGGAGCGAGCTTCTCGGAGACCACGACTAAGTATGTCTCGCAACATTGGCGAATAGTCCTCATATTTCGCTTGATCGGGAGCTCCGGCCGCATACTGGAAGATGGCATCGCGAGGCTTGGGGCTAAGCGCAATCAAAGTACTACTTACCGTTCCATAATCTGGTGCCCGCACAACCATTGAAGGTCGGCCTGGAGGCGAAGGGCTCCGAGCAAAAACTTTGCTGGCAACAGCCAGAAACTTTACCGGAGAATCCAGCATTTGTAGCGTTAGCAGGCGATGAGCCATTTGGACTCGCTCGTCGTGCGGATCGTTCACATCGGACTGTCCAACAATGTTCAAGCCATTCTCTAAGGGCAGAACTTCCTGTTCTTGATCACTATGGACAATCCATCCGCTTTCGGCATCACAGACAATCAAATTGAGACTTTCATAGCGTTGCCCCATCAGCTCTTCCATGGCCTTGTCAACACCTTTTCTAGCCGAATTGCAACGCAGTACTTCGCGCGCCAGAAGTCCTCGATTGCGTGCACCAAATGGATCTGCAGAACTGCGGCGATTGCATACGCCAACAAACATGCCATGCTGGTTGACCCCCAACCATGTTCCTCCCGCCCGTTGGTCTACTCCGCATAGCACACGAGGCTTGCCGGGTTGAATTGTTGGTGGATGAGAGTTTCGATCGAAATATTCTTCCCTGTTAGCAGCAACGAGAATTGGACTTTCGGGCACTAGGCGGTAAAGCACAGCCAATAAGCACATCGATTCGGTTTTCTCTTCTAAAGTAGGTTGACGTTAAGACTAGATGTTCGCTTGGAACTTCCGTAAACGATGCCAACAATCTACCCACGCAACCTCTTTGAAAACACCCCCTGATGGGTTAGCTGGTCTGAGATTTGCCCAATGAATTCACAGTATCAGAATATCGAATACAACGGCTGCAGCTGAGTTGCAAGAAACCCTGCTCAACCCGCACAGTTTAAGCTGCTCTCCAGTCCCAGAACCGACTTGCCGGGCGAAGGCTGATCCCAATAATGGTTAAAGTGGCAGTGATAAAACCACAGGCTGAGATGATTTGAGAAATAGTAAAGCTCGTTCCCAGTTGGCCTGCCTCGTCGCTTCGAATCCACTCCAATAGGAATCGACTAATGGAATACAACAGAATTGCAACCAGAAAGGCTATGCCGTCGTGTTTGGGAATTGGTTGAATTAGCCAGACAAGGACGCATAACAAAAGGGCATTGATGGATGCATAGATTTGCGAAGGATGTACTGGCAGGCTGCGAGTTAGCAACTCATTTGGCCAGAATCGGTAGAGCTGGTTGTCGGCCCGCAACTCCGTTACAACAGGACTTGGCAATGCTGGATTGGTGGTCTCCTCATCCGACAACTTTAGTAATTGAATGGATTGAACCATCGCTCCCGACGTCAAACCGTGTTGGCTAGCAAGTCCCTGTGGCTCAACATCCTCGATTACACTGTTACCGTCACTTCTACTTGCCAAATGGATGCCTAACAGGCGCCCATTCTCCAACTGAGCTTGGTATGGCACACTGAATTTTGGAAATGTGATACTGGGTAGGTCCGCAGTACAAATTCCTCCATAGCAGCAACCGTGTAGCAAGCAACCTAGTCGCCCGAAGGAAAGTCCAATCAAGAATCCCGGAGCAATCAAGTCTGCCGTTGCCAGTACAGCCATCCTATTCCGCAGACAGTAAATTGTCCCTGCCGCCAAGCCACCAAAAACTCCACCATAAATTACCAAACCCCCTTCGGTGAGTTTTAGGCTTTCAATCAATCGTTCGAAAAATGTCAGGCCATCGAACTGGTCCCACTTTTGAATCACATAAAACAACCGTGCTCCGAGTACACCGCCGATCATCATCCAAAACCCCAAGCTGACAATGCGTTCACCTTGTACGCCAAGCTGATTTCCACGCCAAATTGTGATCCCTATTCCTGCCATCAATCCCGCGAGCACCATGACTCCGTAACCCCGAATCGGCAATCCCAGAGGGATCCCTGTTTCCGTCCTCAGTTCAATTTGCGGCAGGATGACGGACACCATGAGCACTGCCAATCCCCAGACTGACACTGAGGACAGCCAGTCATGTTGCATGCTTTTGGATTTCAACTGAAAAATTCCCCAAATGACAAAGGCGATTATTAATCCCCAAAATAATGCTCCAAATCCAAGCAGTGGCCAACCAGCAAATTCATGCGGAATAATGAATAACGTACTTCTCACAATTACTTCCTAATTATCGGCTGGGGCCAAATTGATCACGGCGGACAAAATTGTGGGCCGGTGGT
The DNA here is from genome assembly GCA_020427005.1 of Planctomycetales bacterium. Classification (GTDB taxonomy): domain Bacteria; phylum Planctomycetota; class Planctomycetia; order Pirellulales; family Pirellulaceae; genus Aureliella. Next base: position 15,077 of record JAGQOY010000055.1, on the reverse strand, counting down.
ACCTCGTCGTTTCTGAGGCTTCCAATGCGAGGGCACTTTTGACTGCCATATTTACTGGCCTAGGAAAACTCGCTGACGGTTCGGTTGATTCCAACCGCGCGAACTAATCTGCCCAAACAAACTGTACAGGTTTCTAGTTGATCCACCAATACCTTCGGTAGCAAGGTTTTGAACCTTATCGAACAGTGCCTTGCTTTTGGCCGGTGTCGCCATAGCATTTCAAATACGGTACGATGATGCGGGGATTCCAGTGGGCGAGTGGATAAGAGTGAATTACCCCCCGTTTTTTTCGTTTGAATTAATGCCGTAGACGCAGCAAAACCAAGCCCTCAGGCGATGGCGAGTATCCAAATGGCTTTGAATGTTGATCACTTTGCCTCGACAGTAGCTTGGGAAAAAGCCCGCGAATATGATCGGATTGAGAGTTTCGCCCAAAACATGCAAGAGAGACTGAAAGAAATCACTACTAATGACCATTGATCCTTATTCCGTTTGTCCCTGCGGAAGCGGCAAGAAGTACAAATTCTGCAAATGCGTGGACCAGCCGGCAGAATACGAACGCATTGTGCGGCTCATGGACGGGGAACAAGAAATTGCCGCCCTGGACCGCATCAATACGCTATTAAAAAAAACACCCAATGCTGCTTGGTTATTGGCGTTGCGTGGTGAATTGGCGCTTCGATTAAACGAGCTTGAACTTTTCAGGGAGAACTCCAACCGCTTTCAGCGGCTCAAGCCAGATAATCCGTTAGCATTGATTTTCAAGTCAATGGCCAGCAATTTGGATCACGAACCGATTTCGGTCGTGGTGCAATACTTGCTTGAAGGCTTGGCTGAATCTCGAGATAGAATTCCCATGTTCACACGCGACGCACTGCTGTTGCTAGAGCGCCGCATGGTAAACGAAGGCGTGTTTTATGGCATTAGTTTTTGGGCCAGTTTGTCAAGGCAAATCAATGACGAGGATGAAAGAAACGTGCTTTCGTCCCCGCACATTAATGCGTTGTTGAAAGGTCCCCCGACAAAGATCCCTTCACCAGAAGATGCTGCTTGGGCAGAGCGATTGGCTGAGGTGGGTGTGCTCTGCAGAGGAATACGCTTCGCTCAGGCAGAAACGAAGCTACGGGCGATTCTGCGCGACTATCCTGACCAGCCGAGCCTGCTCAGCGAATTGCTCTGCATTCAACTTTGGATAGCCAATGCGGAAGCGGCTCTGAGTACCGCTAGAAAGCTCGCGTCGTTGGCGGTTCTCACTGATGAACAGCGTGCCGAATACATGATGTTGGCTCTCGAATTGGACACGCAAGGACACTCGCTTCATTGCCAAACGTTCGGAAAATTCTACGAACTTTCATCGGATGCCGAGGTTGATCGAATTCTTAGCGAGAATTCTCATATCGACCGTATTGAGAATCCACAGCTGGCTGAATTTGAGCGTGTCAAATGTGGCGTGATAGTCGGAGACGAGATCCCTGCGACGGAAGTGTTTTCTGTTTTTGACCGTCCCGAAGGGGCAAGCGAACTTCGTTCCGAAGTCGGCTCGATTGCCCTATTCAAGAAACAAACCGATAAGCCTGCCCGAATACTATTTCGATTCCTACCCATGCTTGGTGGGGCAGACATCGCCCGTAGCATATTGGAAACTCTGCCACTGGCAGAAGAGCTTGAATTTCCTAAAGCCATGGCTTATGTCGATTACCGTGAAGCCCTTAGAAGGCCACGTTCTCGCGGTCAGAATGGTGGCGGGTTCAACAATGAGGAATTAGGTCGCAATAATTTGGAGATTTTTCTCAACTTCCCGTTTGGCTGTCTAAACGGCCAATCTCCATTGGAAGCTCGTGGGCAAGTTGAGAAAAGACCTGTTCTAGCAGGGCTGCTTCGGCACTTTGAAGGAGAGCAAGGCCTTGGTTCGGAGTTTGATCCTTACACTGCCGCATATCAGGAACTCGGGATGGAACGCCCTGCGGGAGAACTATTACCCGACGGGAAGTTGGCGCGGTTAGCTGATGCAGCGCGAGTTGATGTCAGTTCGATGGACAATGTCCAAATTGCAAATTTCCTGAACCATTGCATGGCCTATGCTATGCTGCATGCCGGGTACCAAGCTGCCAAAGAAATTGTTCGCAGGTTTCAAACGGAAGAAGAAGACAAACCTGATGCGCACCTTTTGGCTTTCGCTTTGATCTTTCTTGAGTCGCAGACAATCGACCTTGAGGAACAATTGGAGGTTGTGACCATGTTAGAAGAGTGCCTAGCCAACCAGGGCGGTGAAGTTGGGAAGGCAGTGGTCAGCAAGTTCCGGATTTTGATAGATCTCGGTAGGCACGAGGAAGCGGCTCAGTACTTTTCGGCTGCATTTCGCAAGTACCCGAAAGATCCTGTCTTATTCGAAATCGTGGCCAGCCAAATGGTGCAGGCTCAGGAATCTGAAAACGTCCAATCATTAGAGGATCGAATCGCTACTTCGATCTTGGAGCCTAGAGTCAAGCCAATCTCGGAGAGTGGCCTTGTGCTACCGGGGCAAGCTGAGCCCGCATCTGCACAGGGAGAAAGCAAATTGTGGTTGCCCGGGACTTAGCGGGACGGGCCCATGAAATCCCACAAAATCTGGATGGCACATGCACTTGAGTTGGCACGGCGCGGTCTGGGAAGGGTGGAACCCAATCCCATGGTCGGTTGCGTGCTTGTGTCATCCAAAGGCGAGCTCTTAGGTGAGGGTTTTCATGCCTATTGGGGTGGGCCACATGCGGAGACTGTGGCCATTGAGGACGCCAAACAGCGATACCCGAATGAAACTCTAAAGGGTGCGACTGCTTACGTAACGCTAGAACCATGTTGCCACCACGGCAAAACACCACCTTGTACCGATGCCTTGTTGGATGCCCAGGTTGGGCAGGTAGTCATTGGCTGTCGAGACCCCTATCAAACATCTGCGGGACGCGGTCTCGAGCGTTTGAGGGAAGCTGGGCTACAAGTCGAATTGGGCGTCCTGGAAAACGAAGCCCAAGAGTTAATACGTCCGTTTCTCAAACTCGTGGAGAAAAAACTTCCATTTGTAATTGCTAAATGGGCAATGTCGCTTGACGGTAAGATCGCCACTCGCACGGGAGATAGCCGTTGGATCTCCAACCAAGCCAGTCGTAATTGGGTCCATCAGCTTCGCGCTCGAGTGGATGCAATTCTTGTAGGCATTGGGACTGCTCTAGCAGATGACCCCTTATTGATGACCAGATGTCCGCAGCCTGTTCGAACAGCGCGACGTGTGGTTGTCGACACGTCTTTGGCATTGCCAGTTGAATCGAAGCTTGTCACTTCGGCCAGAGATGTAGCTGTGTTGATTTGGGGTGGACCCACCGCTGAGACTGCAAAGGCCGATGCGCTGCGGTCGGCAGGTTGCGAAGTTGTACTTGGCCAATCGTCTGACGCAAATGAGAGACTGAAAGAACTTCTTCAATATCTAGCCACCCAATATCGCTGCACAAATTTGCTCGTTGAAGGTGGGGGCAAGATTTTGGGAAGTTTGTTTGATCTACAACTCGTGGATCAATGCGAAGTATTTATTGCGTCCAAGATAATTGGTGGCCGAGAAGCACCAAGTCCAATCCTTGGACGAGGAATCGTCGATCTGTCACATGGGCAAAAATGCAGCATGGTCCAAATGCAAACTCACTTTGACGAGGCCGAAGGGTCCACGGACTCTCATTGGACAATTCGGATAGTCGCCGATACATGATGCTTCGTTCAATATTTCAAGCGGTGATCATGGTGTTTTCGTGAACATCGTTGCGACTAATCTAACCCCAACATGCGGGGAAGGCCCATAGACAGCCATGGTACGTACGTGATCAGTCCCAAGCTGATCAACATGGCGACAAAAAATGCCAACATAGGCCGAGTCACGGCAGCAATAGATGTACGCCCGACACTGCAGCCTACGAATAAGCAAGTTCCAACTGGCGGCGTACATAGCCCTATGCATAAGTTGGCGATTAGCATGATTCCGAAATGTACTGGATGCATTCCGAGCTCGACGGCCACGGGCAGGAAGATGGGTGTGAAAATGAGTACTGCAGGAGTCATGTCCATGAAAGTACCCACTGCAAGCAGGATCAAGTTGATAATCAATAGCAGTACCAACGAATTGTCGGTGATGCTTAGCATGAGTGCTGCTACAGATTGCGGTATGGCCTGATAGGCTAGGGCCCAACTCATTGCCTGGCTTGTACTTATCAGTAGGAAAACCACGGAGGTCATAATCCCGGTTCGCAAACAGACATCCGGTAGCTGAGAAAATTTGACCTCTCTGTAAACAATGACTGCCATTACAAAAGCATACAAGACCGCAATAGCTGCTGCTTCGGTGGCGGAAAAAGCTCCTCCTAATATGCCAGCCAGCACAAGGATAATCAGCAACAAGCTTGGTAATGCACCTAAAAGCACAGGGGCTAAGGAGCGTGCTCCGAATTCCAAGCCCGTTAGATCCTGGCTTAGAGAGTCTCGTGCTTCGGAAGCTGGTTGGACATCTTGTGGTTCTATTTCGAGAGCGGATTTACTGAGAATAAGGCAGACTAACATGATCATTAGTCCGACTAGGATTCCGGGAATTATTCCGGCCATGAACATGGAGGCCACCGATATATCTCCCGCCACAACAGCAAAAACTATCATGACGTTGCTCGGCGGAATTAGCAGACCTGTCGTAGCAGCCGTGGTAGATACCGCCACGCTGAAGTTTCTATTAAAACCTTTGCGACACATTTCTGGGATCATCATTCCCCCGACGCTCGATACCGCCGCGGTTGCAGAACCGGAAATGGCGCCAAACATCATACAAGTCAGCGTGCTTACGTAGGCCAATCCACCTCGGTAACGCCCTACGAGCACAGAGGCCAAGTCGATCAGCCGTCGAGCCATCCCTCCGTCACCCATCAGAATTCCGGCCATAATAAAGAAGGGAATCGCTAGCAGTGGGAAACTCGCAATCCCTGTACTCATGCGTTGAGCTACGACGTAGGAAGCAGGAACTGTTCCCAATGAAAAGATTGCCAGCCATGTACAAATCCCTATGGCAATCGCTACCGGAATGTCGAGTGCGAGCAATACAAGGAAACTGGCGATCATCAATATCAGTTGCGGTTCCACCATTCAGCTTACCCTTCCAGCTCGTTGGTTTCCGCAATTTTTGGTTGCGCGATACCAATCAACTCAAGTGCTCGAGCGAAGCTAAAAAAAGCTATCGCTACTCCGCTAATGGGGACTGCCAAGTAGACCCACCCCATGTGAATTTCTAAGGCGGGTGTAACTTGGCCACTTTTTAAGGTCTCACTTACCAATACATACCCACCCCAAATCATGGCAAGAGAAGCAAAGGCGATGATGCATATTTGCCCAAAGACCCCAACCAGGCTACGTACCTCAACGGGCATTTTTTGCACGAAATAATCCAAGCCAAGATGCTGGCCACGCTGAAAACCAACGGCTGCACCCAATAGGGCCACCCACATCAGCAAATACTGAGCGAGCTCTTCAGTCCAACGGCTCGGTTCGGCTAGAACAAACCGGCTAATAACGCCCCATAAGACGTCCAATACCAAAATAGCGACGCACAGAGTAACGCTGGATTCCAGCAGGCGCGCCACCGTAGCCACAACCTTTTGCATGCTTGTTTACTTTATATCCAAAACTTGTTGGAGCAGGTTTCCGAGTTGGCTGCCTTCGTAACTGCCATGCATGGCAGCCACTTTCGAAGCAAATTCTGATTTATCCGGATAATGAATCGTTACCCCTTCCTCAACTACGGATTGGAGTACGGCTTCATTCTCTTCAGACCATAATTTACGCTGGTACGTTGCCGATTCGTCAGCCGCTTCCTGGATCCATTGCTGAACATGGCCAGGTAAGCCTTCCCAAACCTTCTCGCTGAAAAGCAATATATCCGGCACACGCGTATGTTCATCAAGAGATAAATGTTTGCAAACTTCGAAATGCCGATTGGTAAAGAAACTGGGCGGATTGTTTTCTGCCCCATCAACCATGCCTTGTTGCAAAGCGGTATACAATTCACCCCAAGCAATAGGTGTCGGAGCCCCTCCCAAAGCCTCAACCATGTCCATGGCTGTCTTGCTCTGTTGAACACGAATCTTGAGCCCTTTTAGATCATTCGGTGACATCACAGGCCGATCCGTCGTATAGAAACTACGGGCACCAGCATCATAGTAGCAAAGTCCCCTAAGGCCCACAGACTCGCCTGCAGTCAGCAATCGCTTGCCAATCGCGCTGTGTATCATTTTCCAAAAATGATCTTCGTCCCGAAAAACGTAGGGGATGCCAAAGATAGCCATGTCAGGAATGAAACTTTCCATTGGGGCAGTCGATGTCTTGGTCATGGCTAGCGCCCCACGCTGCAATTGCTCAATGCATTCAGTTTCGGAACCTAGTTGACCATTCGGAAAAATCTGCAATTCAACTGTACCGGCAGATTTCGTTTTTAAAGTATCAGCCATGAAAGCCATCGCCTTGTGGACCGGATGGCTTTGGTCAAGACTGTGCGCAAGCTTAAGTACGTATTTTTCGTTGCCTCCTCCAGGCCTCAAATTGACATGCCGTACGTACCAACCAAATCCACACGTCGCCAATAACACTCCCAGTAAGAGACCGAAAAAGAAGTAGGAACCAGATTTAGTCCACATCAATCGTTAACGCTTATAAGAAACCGAAGAATAGAGTGAAACACCTTAGCCGGAGCAGTATTTTGAGGCTTTCAATTGCAATATGCAACCGTGGCGAACTGCGTCCTGTATCCAAGTTTCTGCTTTGTTTCGCATGTATTTACACGACACCATCCCTTTTTAATCGAAGGTTGGATATCCAGTGTGCAATTAGAGCTACCAGTCCCTCGTGGAACTGAGGGAAAAAAGTGATAGAATCTTCTGGTTTCTTGCTTCTTCTAGATTCTCACACAAATAAACCAAGTCGGCGCGCAAGATTTAGACGCTATCGTTCGATATTCTAACGGCAAATGAACCAAGAATTATCAATTCCATGAACCTTTGCTCATGAGGCACCTATCTGTGACGGAGTCATCCGATACTTTGAACCTGATCGCCAACCAAAAGAAGGCTATTCGAGAAGCTGCGCATGCGAATCGTCGCAATCAGCTCGACAAAGATGCGGTTAGCGAGGCCATTGTGGCTCGGTTTATGCTATTACCAGAATTCGAAAACGCACACACGGTCATGTTTTACGTTGATGTGCGTGACGAAGTGCGAACACGGCACGCCTTGCCAAAGGCTTTGCAGAGCAACAAGCGAATCGTGATTCCATATTGTGTTGATGGTGAATTGGAGCTGTTTCATCTCGAATCCATGGATGAACTCGAACTGGGGATGTACAAGATTCTAGAACCCAAGGCTGAATTGCGAAGCGTGCCCGAAAAGCGATTGGGGCCAAGCGACTTAGAGCTCATTATGGTGCCAGGTGTCGCCTTCGACAAACATGGCGGACGTACGGGGCATGGAAAGGGCTACTATGACAAACTGTTGGAGCATGCTCCGGCTTCAACGCCCTTAATTGCATTGGCATTCGAATGTCAGTTGTTTCCCGAAATCCCCTGTGCCGCCCATGATATCTATATGGACAAAGTCGTGACGGAAGCTGCCGTATACGCGGGGCGTGGACGCATTTCGTAAACTCTCTTGAACTGTTTGGCGGGGAGTCCTCAAATAATAAATCTTTTCCTTTTTAGAGAATTCGATGACACAAGATCGTAAGAGCATCGTCGAAGACACTTATGCCGAGGGATTTCGAAGTATTTTTGGCGAATTCCTGGTTACCGCTCGAGATCGTACATGGCTCGACCATTGCTGCCATGCAGTCACCGGACATGCTAGCAGCACAATTATGTGCGACAGCGAGGCTGGGGTTGCACGCTTATTGGATGGTTCGAGTCCAGGACAGGAAACACCGGATGGAAGGATTGGTGCAGTCATTCAAATCCACGTCCCCCGATTTCGTAAAGATCGTGAGACACATCTTGAGCGAGTCATGCTAGCAAGAATCGGGCAGAATGTAATGACTTGCCCGACAGCGCGTTGCTTTAATCGATTGGATACAGACGCTTATTTCAAATTGGGTAGAAAGGTCTCGTTTTTTGGAGATGGACACCAATTTCGAGACGAGAGATTTGGAACTAAAGGTTGGGTGGTACCAATCATGGGAGGTGAATTCTACTTGACCAGACGGTTCGGTTTTTCAGACGGTGTAATGGGTGGCAACTTATGGTTTATGTCTACATCTGAAGATGCGGCAATCGATGCTGCAGAACGAGCTGTATTGGCAGTCAATCAATTGGATGATTGTGTGCTTACTTTTCCAGGAGGGGTTGCTGCGAGTGCCTCTAAGGCAGGTAGTCGATATAGCTTTTTGATCGCGAGTACGTATGCCGAATACTGTCCGACTTTGAAACAGAAACTTGGAGGCAACTCATTAGTGCCCGACGGTGTCCAATCGATTATGGAGATTGTGATCAACGGGAGCTCTTTGGCTGCAGTAGCTAAGGCAACTTATGCTGCCATCGATGCTGCTCTGGAGTCGGATGGGCTCATCAAAATATCAGCAGGCAATTACGGTGGACGACTGGGGAAGAGTTTCATTCACCTGAATCCCGAAAAACAGGATGCTTAATCGCAAATGGCCATTCTCTCACAATGCTCCGGATGCGGACAAACGCTTTCGGTTCCCGATGAGAGTGCGGGCAAGAGAGCACGTTGTCCGTCCTGTGGGCAAATATATTCGGTTCCGTATGCTCCTATGGGCAGTTGGGTTGACTCAAGTGATCGTGACTACGATCCTTACGCCGAAACAACTGTAGGTGGCAGTTCTGCCGGGCCTCCGGACTTCCCTTATACTCCTCCTCAGATTGGTAATTCAGCGCTTGGTCCTTCGGAATGTTTCTGGATTCGGGCAAATGACGGTTCTGAATTTGGACCAATTGACCGTATGACCTTAGATCGGTGGTTTCGCGAAAATCGGATTGCACCAGGTTTCCAAATGCGGACCAGTGAGACGGGGCTTTGGCAGTCAGCCGAGATCTATCGACCAGTAGCCACAGAATCATTTGTACAAACGGCCGTCGATCATTATGTTGCTCCGCCTTCAGCCAAACAGTTCTCCAAGTCGGATACTACGGCAGTCGTGCTTGTGCTAGCGGCATTCGGCTTTTTCTTTTGTGGTGTATTCTCTTTGGCAGCGGTCCTCGTCGCCCAAAGTTCCATCGGATCCATGGATCGTGGTGAAATGGATCCCACAAATCGAGGGCTCGTTCGGGCCGGTTTCTATGCTGGAATCCTGGGTGTTTTCTTTTCAGCGATGTGGATCATTGGGGCCATTCTTCTAAGTATGCTGACCTAGGCAGGTGGCGGAAAAATATAGTATTCGGGATAATAAGCGTCCAATCTAAAAACTTCGGGTCTGCCCTAAAGCAACCGAGTCTACTCTAAAATGACACCGGTTGTTTACTTATAATTGGCAGGAACTCCCACCACAGCCTTCCACGCAAACTGCTCCATGCCGCTAGTTTTCGAAGAACTCAAACTTGGTCCCTTATTGGGTTCCGGAACAGTTTCGCATGTTTTTAGCGCACAGATGGAAGATCGTGCCGAGCCAGTGGCGATCAAGATGCTAAAGCCGGAGGCTGCTGCTAACCCACTGATACGAGCTCGTTTTCGTCGAGAGATAGACGTTCTACAACGCTTGAACCATCCGAATATCATTCGATATATTGATCGAGGAGAGCATCATGGAAAGTTGTTTATTGTTACAGAGCTGGTTCAAGGTCATAATCTTCGGGAGTTGTTAAATAGATTTGAAAGGCTTGCCCCAGTCGAGATACGTTACATAGGCATGCAAATATGTAGTGCGCTTCAACATGCTCACAACAATGGCATCATCCACCGGGACTTAAAACCGAGCAATTTGTTCTTCACCGACCTGGGGCAATTGAAACTTGGCGATTTCGGAATTGCTCGAGATATTCGGCGCGAAGACCTTGCTGACCAGGGGATTACAGTGGGCACCGCAGCTTACATGTCTCCCGAGCAAATTTGCGGTGATAATACGGTGGGCGCCAAAGCGGATCTCTATTCGCTCGGCTGTGTACTTTATGAATCGATCACGGGTAGGCCCGTTTTCGAAGGAACCGATTCCCAAAGAATTCTTGATCAGCAACTGACAAGCATTCCGCCTCATATTCGTGATTTCGTAGATTGTCCACCCGATCTGGATAAAGTAGTTTTTGACCTACTCAATAAGCTACCTGAGAAAAGGCCGCATAGTGCACGTACTGTGCAGGGAGTATTATCTGAACTTACCTTTCCAGTTAATCCTATGGATCCCAAAACCGACCCTGGGCAACTACTTCTAAGATCGCGGCTGCAATGGACTCCACGTCAAGAGGCTAGTTGGTGGAAGATCGCGATACTCTCGGCAATTGGCATAGGAATTGTCATCACATCAATTGTTCTATCGCAAGTATTGAATCATGCCTGATCATCGCGCGATAGAAGAACTCCAATTGGAACTTAAGGATCATCGGCTCGTACGAGAATTGCATTGGAAGACCGAAGTAACTTCGACCAGTGATTGGGCCAAAGAATGGTTGGCAAGCGGGGGCTGTCGTAATTCTGATGCCGAGACATTTTTTCCGGCAGTTTTCGTGGCTGATAAGCAAAAATCCGGGCGTGGAAGATCTGGAAGTCAGTGGTGGTCCCCATCAGGATGCCTGATGTTCACCGCCATCCTTCCCACGAAAGTCCTGCCAGACGCTACCGAGAAATGGTCGCAACTATCGCTTCTAATTGGACTCTCCATCGCAGAAACAGTGGATCAATTCGTTCCTAAATCCGCTGATTTGAAGTGGCCGAACGACGTCTATGTTGCGGGTCGCAAGTTGGCGGGAGTGCTAATTGAATCCAATTCCGTGTCAAGAGAGATGCATGCCGACTGGATGATAGGCATCGGTTTAAACGTCATGATTGATTGGGAGGATGCTCCCCTGGAACTACAAAGCAAGGGTACTTGCCTAAGAACCTGTGGTGCGTCAAAGCTAGATGTAAGTGCAATTCTCTATGATCTGCTCCATTGCATGCGTGGACGCATTTTGCAATGGCAAGAGGCGCCCGATAGTTGGCAGTCAGCTTGGCGCGACCGGTGCATGTTGATCGGCAGACAGCTGCATATCAAATTGGGACAAGAGATCGTTGCTGGTCACTGTTGTTCAATCAACGACTTGGGCCAGTTAATTCTAGAGACTGGTCAAGGATTAAGGTCCATTGCAGCTGGAGAAATCCTCGAATGGACTTGAAATTTCAGGTCAAGGCAGCCAATGCACGTGACCGGAGTCAATGTGACGCTCATGGGCAATCCACAGCTGTAGATCGCTTCCGTCCGCTCTCAACACAAGCCCAACAATTGGCTCGCTTACTCTCATATGGTCTAATAGCAAACCGTCGGCGCGCAGAAAATGCAAGGTGTGTTTATCAAAGGTCACAGCCCATACGAATTGTCCGCTCTTGGGATCGACAGCGGAGCTGGCAATCGATTTTTGTTCTATTGCGTATGTGACAGGGATTCGCTGATGCCAAATTGGACGTAGGTCATTGTCGACTAGGAACAAGGCGGGCTCGTCTCGCGAGATCCAGCCCCTAGCAAGAATGCGTTGTTTATCTCCTTGCACTGCGGAATTCCATCGCCCTGCTCCTGGGACGAATTTCAATTTTTCAAGCTGATCCGCTGGCGTCACAATATTGGAACTCGAGATAGGCCGGCCCAACAGTGGCCCGCTTAGATGAGCTGACTCAGCGGGCAACATGAGTGCTTCTACTTGTCCAGATTCTAAGATAACATATCCGCCCACTGATGAGGACCGAGGCAGACTTGGTATTAAAGCCAACGGGTGACCGGGACATTGTCCAGTAAGTTGTTCGTGCCCTGATGGATCAATTAACGTTAGCGAGCCACTCGTTGCGAGTACTGCCAATCGAGATTGCTTGGCGCCAACCAGTGGCATCCAACACAGGTCCTGAGGAACATCGCCACTTGATAATTCTATTTGTTTGCTCGTTTTGTTCTGAACGTCGTAAAGGTCGATGGTTGGGAATTCCCTGGAAGTACGGACTAAAAACCGACCGCTAGGATCTGCGAGGAAATCATGTGGCCTGACTATTACGTTCCAGCCAGTAGAATGCCTGCGAGGCTCTTGGGCGCCTGAAATATACTGCGATACTTCTCCATCAGCATTCAGAACCCAAACGGAGTGCTGATTGTCTGATGTCAAGGCGGAGATGTCCTTCGCAAAGGCTTGCTGATTCTGACGATCAAAGGTTACCCACCGTCCAGAGTAAGATGTAGGATTGGGCAGATTTCCTGGCCGATTGTCAATTGCGGCCGCCAACTGAACTTCCCCGAGAAAACGGTTGTTTTCTTCATCTATTTGTTTAATGGTTGAATTGGCAACCGACACACCTTTAGCAACATCCTGGATGAGCCCCGGCAACATCTCTGCCCAAAGAGGGTTATGCCGAGATTCAAAAAACTGAACTCGGTTCTGCCTATCAACTACCACGACAGTGGGTGCCTCTTGTACAGCAAACAGATCTCGCCCCAATGCTTCTCTGTCGTGTACCAACTTGCCAGGTAGGCCCCAGCTGGATGCTAGGTTCAAGAAATCTATGCCTGCCGGAGGTGAGGGTTCGGCCCACAACGAATAGAATTCTATCTGGTTAGCTACATCTCCGAGTTCCTGTGAAATGGATTGCTCTACGACTTTCAGTTGATTGGCAGCGACTTGAGATGCGGGATGGTCCGCTAACCAAATCAGTACTTTTGCGTTAGGTTCTGTCCCTGTTCCCGTTTCATAGACGAGCTTTCCTTCAGGAGAAAATAGTCGAAATCCGGGAATACGAACTCCGAGTTTGCCGACTTCGATTTTCTCCGGAGTTGGAACAAACTGAGTGACCAAGATTTCCTTTGGCTCTACGTCAAACTTAAAATTGCTCCAATCGATTGGTTCATCTACGGTTACACCAGGTAATTCAATTGACAAGTGAATCTTGCTCACCGCCTTGTCCGCTAACATCTCAGAAGGCAGATTCTGGACAGGTAACAAGAGACGCCTCAACATCATCGTGGCTTGATCAATCCACAAGACATAGCTAAGAGAATCAAGTCGCACTTCAATTACGTTGCATGCCCTTCCATCGACGATTTGTTGAGGCTTCATAGTCACGGCAGTGGCTTCTTGCATTAATCCAGACAGTGGTTTTTCAGCCAATAAAAGGTCCAGTTGAGGCGGGAAGCCTGCTGGACCGGCTGCTAAGCCCTGTTTGGCGAACGAATCATCGACCAACCATGGCAAATTGACTTTGGACGGCAGCGTTCGACTTAGCACTTGCCGAGCCAAACTGGAATTATCTCGCCAACGCAAATGCCATCGTGTTCCATTTGGGCCTGCCTCGATAGCGTATACGCGTAGGCCGAGTCTACCATGATCGTCCCAGGCAACAGTCAAAGGGGCCCGGTCCTCGGTGTGCTGATCATTTATCTCGTATTGCAACCGGACGAATCCCTGATCTGTGTATGAACTGAGCTTCCCGTATGCTTGAACCATGTTCTTCAGGATTTGACGTGGAATATCCGACTCGCCCTCCGCCACGTCGGAATCGATCGAAGTCTGTTGTTTGAGGACGCTGTCAGTACGATCGCAACCACATATCGTCAACAGCACCAACAGAGAAAAATAAAATATCCCTTCGGCGGGGATCAACCAATCCAATATCAGATTCTTTTTCAGTTTCAGATTACAGACCATGTAGCCTTTCCCTGCAGTGTCCCTATCCTTGGTGCGTATGGCCCTAAACCATATCATGTACAATCAAACCGTCGGACGTTTCCCTAATTTGGATATGGGCAAGCAGACGGCGAAGAGCAGCAAGGCTACGTCGTGATAGCAAAAAGCTCAACCGTATCGCAAGATTGTTCCGCCCGGTTTGTACGCAGGTGGATGCCGTTAGATTGCCCGAATCATTGCCAACATGCGATATTTCTGGCGAGAAAGGTTGTGGATATTGCGTGGCAGTGGCATCTTATGGTGAGGAGAACTAGGTTCTTCAACTTGCTCTACTCATACAATCTCAATGGTTGCAATTATGACTGCAAAAGAGTTGGTGCTAGCATTTGGGCCAGGTGAGCAATGGCTCTTACCCGCGGACTATGTAACCACGTTCATTGACCGACCCCCAGTTAGCCCTGATCTGGATTTGGCCGATGAAGTGGCTCGTGCGCTTGAGTCTCCGTTGGATTTCCCATCCCTCCATCAAGCAATTGTTCCCGGCGACGTAACCGCTTTGTTGCTGGACCCAGAACTACCAAACATTGCTGAATTGGCACGGGAGGTCGTTCGGTGGATATGTGAACATGGCGTTTCCCCAGACAGTCTTAGGCTTGTTATTTCCAATGAATTGGATGCCAAGCGGATTCAGGATACTATCCACTCTTTGGTGGGCAGTTCTATTCCTTTGATTGTCCATGATAGTAATGACCCAGGAATGTTAGCCTACGTCGCAGCCAACGAACAGGCAGATCCGATTTACTTTAATCGCGAGATCGTAGATGCTGATGTAATCGTACCCATCATTAGTGCGCGTAGTCACGGTCAACTGGATTTTGCCGGTCTATTCAGTGTCTTCCCTTTATTTTCGAACTTGGAAACGCAGCAAAGATTCTCGAACTATCAATCTCTAGTACAAGTTGAGCGGCGTGAACAATTGGAGCAATGGGCAGATCAAGCCGCTTGGTGGTTAGGGATATGTGTTGCCGTTGAGGTCATCCCAGGTCGTCAGGGCACGGTTTCGAAGATAATAGCAGGTACGTTAGATGCGTTGCGAGGCAAAGTAGAGCAAGAGATGCAGTCGATTTGGCAGGTTGAATTGCCGACATGCGACTTGCTAATTGCGGGAATTGATGGGCAGCAACAAATGCAGACCTGGCAAAATGTCGCCCGCATTCTGCACAATGCTCAAAGT
>JAGQOY010000054.1 GCA_020427005.1 Planctomycetales bacterium | reverse complement strand
GCTAGCGGCTTTTCACACAGGATCATTTTGCCTGCTTGGGCTGCAGCAATGGCAATCTCTTTGTGCAAATTGTTGGGTGTACATATATCGACTGCATCAATGTCGTCCCGCTTTAGCAATTCACGCCAATCCGATTCGACCGATTCGTAACCCCAGTTTTCGGCAAATGGCTTGGCCTTTTCCAAGTTGCGTGCGCAAAGTGCCTTGAGAACCGGCTTGTGTTCGCTCTGAAAGAAATGAGCTGCCTGAACATAAGCGTTCGAATGGGTCTTCCCCATGAAGCCGTAACCAATCATTCCGACGCGTAATTCTTTCATCGTTTGAACTTTCTAGATTGAGATGGAGCAACTATTGGTTTGAAGGGGCCATGACGGATGTCCCTATTGCTGACCCAATTTGCTTGGTGCGGATGTTGTTTGGGTTCTAATTCCAGCCATGGGCGTTGCGGACTTGGATCATCGTATCCAGGATCGTATTCCACGTAGAAGCTTGTTCCAGCGTAGCATTGGGGAACATACACCCGTCCCAACAGATGTGCTTGATGCCGCGTTGTGCTGCATCCTTAAGCCAATACCCAGAGCACTTAACAATATCTAATTTGCCGTTCGGATCATCCGCCGGGCAGTGCTTGCCAGTTTTATCATGGGATCCGGCACCGTGAACTTGACCGTCATTTTGTGCAACGTGGAAGTCGATGGTCCAAGGACGAAGTTTGTCGGTCATTTTTTCATACGCAGCCCAAAACTCCTCTTCCGTATAACCATCGCCCAGCAATGCACATTCGGGTGCGTTGTATCCCAACAAGTACAGGTAAGTGTGGGCTAAATCGGCCTGAAAGCCTAACGTTTGAGGCATGCCGACTTCTTCCAACAGGTCAAGCATGTCCTTCCAACTGTGCATCCCAGCCCAACAGATCTCGCCTTCAGCGGCTAAACGTTCACCCGCGTCGGCAGCAATTTTGGCTGCCTCGCGAAACGTTTCAGCGATTCTGGATGTGTTGGCTTTGGCGTCGGCCCGCCATTTTTCAACACCGAATTCAGCGGAGTCAATTCGGATGACACCATATTCACGTACGCCGTGCTCATTGAAGATACCCGCAATTCGACAGGCCATTCGAACGGCCGACAGAAACTTTTCACGTTGTTCCAAATCACCCATGGCTGAGTCGCCAACCGTGCCTGGCCAAACTGGGGCTACCAAAGAACCTACTTTGAATCCCTTGCCGGCAATCAAATCAGCGATTTGCCGCAGTTCGTCGTCCGAAGCTTCAGGGTTCGTATGGGGTAGAAACAGAAAGTAATCTATACCCTCGAATTTTTGGCCGTTGACCTCAGCTGCCGCGGTCAAATCGAGCATGCGTTCAAGGCTGATGGGTGGTTCCTGCCCTTCATCGGTTCCCTTGCCAACTAGCCCTGGCCACATCGCGTTATGAAGTTTGGGAGCTGAATAAGACATTGATTTCTCCATTAAAACGATTGTGAACAGCAAGGGAAGTAAGAATCTGCACCGACTCGGTCATTCGCCAAGGAAATATGCTGAGAAAGCATGCTTAGAATGCAAATCTGAGCATCCCTTGCGATGAAGCGACGAACAGGTTCTTTTGACGAAGTATCTTAGCGATAGGCGCCGAACGAAGAGGATTTCGATTCAATATCCCGGGTGAGGTATTTCAACAAAACTGAGGTTCCTGGTTTTCCTAGCGATCAGTTTGCCAAGCCCCGTTGGCGGGCAAATTTGTGTGGCAATCGGGACCAAAATACCTCAGTCCAACGAGTGGTTCACTGCCAGTGTTTTCAATCTCCACACCACGTGTGGCAGCTTCGTGAGAAAGGAACACTTCGTCCTCGGTGTTCTCGCCAAAGTTGATCATGGCGGGGGTCTGCAAAGCCAGTTTGCCAATGCGTCCCTTACCCTGAACGGTTATCCATCCGCTAGCACCTGGATCTTGAATCACGCACTTGGCCCCCGGTTGAACTGTTAGCTCTTTGGCGCTGAATAATTGCTTGCCATCAATGGTGCCGTATACGATCCATTTATCCTCAAAGCCATCTCCGGATCGCTGGCGGTCCACGATTGGTTCTATGTAATTTGAATCTTTGAAGTGTGTGTCAACATTCTTATCCCAATCAAGCTGGCCGATGATGAAGTCGAGGTCCTGGTGCTTTTCTTCTGGCATATCCTTTACGAGTAATGACCATGGCACATATCGGCCTTCAACGATTGACTGGAACATACCGAATACGTCGCTGCCCCATTGCGGCTCATAGGTGCATAAGGACCCAGGTGCATGAAGAACACCAGGAGGAATCAACCAACCCGTGCCACGCTTCAGCCGGTAGGCTCGAGACAGGTCCAAGATTCCATTGTCTCCTTTGTTCCAGTCCTCCAAACACTTCCGCAATTGAGCTTTGGTGGTTCCTGGTTCAAGCCCCATGAAGGTGTACGAAAAATTGTTATCAACGTTGTTGTATTGAGGTGGGAAGTAGTAACTTTCGGGCTTACCCTCTTGTCCAACTAAAGCCGCGTCCTCGGCCGACTGGTGCATATGGTGAGGGATTGGGCCCATATTATCAAAGAACTTCGAATACACCGGCCAACGTTTGTATTTGCCAAATATTGAATCGCCCACCAGCCGTCTGCCACTTTCCGCCACGGCGTCTCGCAGCAAAAACTTCTGTCCCTCGAATAGGCAGAAGCTTAGTCCCTCGTGCCAAACTCGCCCCTCGTTTGCCGCTTCCGTCGCGCTAGCAAACCAACGCTCATCGATACCCCCTCGATTAGCGCCAAAAGCGTATAAATCAGCTGGATTCAGTTTGATGCGTCTTCCAGGATGCAAAAAGCTGCGAGGCACCCATGTAGGCGTTAATCGCAATATACCTTCGCCGGCATCCATGGCTCGATCCAAAATCGTGGAAACACTATCCCCCTGAACGAGCCCAGCGTCTAACTTTATCGTACCCATGTTGTTTCGTACTTTTCATCGCCTAAGTGTGTTAGTCTTTGCCGCCAAGTCTCTATTTTGACCGGTTGCTCAAACGCCTGTTTTATGAAACTTCGCGGTAAACGCCAGCAAACGAGAATCGCAGCTTACCCTCAAAGGGACAAATGCGTTCCAGGCACGCAACTGTCAGCGCGATATGTGTTAGCCTCACTGCGGGGACGGCAATCCCCCTCTCCGCACTCAGGAGAGAGTCAGGATTGTCGTGGCGTTCACCGAGAAAAAGTCTGTTTTATTCCGTCAGGTCTCCCGTTACAAGTAAGGAGACCTTGAATTCAGGGCCGCACAAAGTTTTAAGATAGAACCTTTTCGCGGCAAGGATCTTAACCTGCCATTCCGAGTAATGGCTATCTGGTGGCCCTGACCTTGATTTCAATGTCCCGGTGAAGGCGTTGACTTTCATTTTGGTGCGATCGTCGCATTCGGTTGGCTGAGCACCCGGACTAGGCGACTCTAGGCTCTCCGTGCGAGCACACCGATTTCCTATATACTAGCTTCTTGACTAATTGTTTTAGATGTGACTCTCTTCAACCCATGAGCGACATGTTAATTCAACTTCCCCCTCCTACCAGCGTCCTCGAACCACCGGACATTCAAAGCCCTTTAACACAGCCAATGGTAGTCACCGCGCCTGCCGGTAGTTTCCATTTGAAACGTGTCGTGCTAGAGGACGGACCCCGGGCAGGTGTGGAATTGCTTTATGTTGACACGGGTCGTGTTCGGGCAGCAATTTGTCCAACGCGAGGTTTGAGTTTATGGCAAGCGACCATCGACGGGCATTTCTGCGGTTGGAAATCTCCGGTGGAGGGTCCCATTCACCCCGCTCATGTTGCTATCGCAGAATCAAGCGGCCTTGGCTGGTTGGATGGATTCGATGAGCTCTTGGTACGCTGTGGAATGCGTAGTTTTGGAGCACCAGATTTCGACGCCGCAGGGAATCTGAAATTCGGACTGCATGGACGAGTTGGAAATATCCCAGCCCGCAGTTGGCGCGTTAACTTAGATGAGGAACATTCGTTGTTGGAAGTGATAGGTGAAGTACATGAGTCCCGCTTTTTACAATATAACTTGCGGCTGACTGCGCGCTACCTGTTTCAAATCAACGAGCCATCCATCGGCGTTCAGGATCGGGTTACTAATGCGAGTGACGTTCCAACCAGCATGCAAATGCTTTATCACATCAACGTCGGCCAACCGTTTCTCGGAAGAGGCTCAAAACTTCATATCACTGCGCCACGCTCCGTTGCCCGAGATGCCAGAGCAGCGGAAGACCTAAACGCATGGCGTGACTACCTAGGTCCTACGGCAGGTTATGCTGAGCAAGTGTATTTCTTTGCACCGCCAGCCGATAGCGATGGCTGGGCTCGATCCATGTTGGCAGCGCCCGATTCAAGCTGCGGATTTGCTGTCCATTTTCGGCCAGAAACCTTGCCCTATTTCTCGCAATGGAAGAACACCGTTGCTGAGGCTGACGGGTACGTAACAGGTTTGGAGCCTGGTACGGGCTTCCCCAACCCTCGCACATTTGAAGAGTCCCAAGGACGAACTGTGCAATTGGCAGGAGGCCATTCGGTCGACTTTACCCTTCGCATGGAAGCGATTTCTGGGCGGGAGCGAGTCGAGAAATTTGGGGCACGTTTGGCGGGACAAATCGGCACCCAAGCTTTTGATCCTGACTGGTGTTTGCCACGCTCGTGAGCCGGGCTAAGAACAATGGGGGGCGCCAGTCGCCATGCTTCATTGGGGCAGTTGTTAAGCAAATTGCGATAATCACTTAGTCAGTTCCGTTCCCAGAGTGTCCATAGGGAGACTAAAGCAAATTTTGCAACCTGCTCGGGGGGTGCTTTGAAAATGTCGCAGGAGCGGAAGTTGTGTATCCTGGGGGGAGGGAATTTCGGTCTATTTCCATTAAACTGGCTAAGATACAATAGATTGCAGGTCGAATTCACCTAAAAACCTTTGCTCGCTGGTTACATGCTGGCTAGCGTAGGTGGATTGGATTCATGGGCACTTCCTCCCTAAGATGGTCGGTCACACTTACCTTGAAACCGACGTCTCCCCCACCTGATTAAGACTTCCCACCTCAAGTTCGATCCATGATGAAACCACTTATTGGCGTGAGCCCACATTTTCTGGCTGCGCGCTTTCAATTTTGCGCTCTATTCCTAGCCGCGTCGGGAGCTTGTTCTTTTTTCTCAGTTGCGATTTCTCGCGGTGATGAAAGTGCGCAGGCGGCTGCAATCGAGGCAGCAGAGCAGTTTCTTAACAAAGATCTGCATGAATTCATGTCCAAGTATTGTTTTGATTGCCATAGTGGAGACACCACCGAGGCTGATATCGATTTTTCGCAGTATACGGCATTAGAACAGCTCACAAGCCAACGCCCACGTTGGAACCAAGTCCGTGGATTAATTGAAATTGGAGCCATGCCTCCCGAAGAACACGATGTTCAGCCTTCCATGGCAGAACGAGAAACGATCACCGCATGGATTGACAGGATCGTCAACACGGTAGAGTGTGACGTTGCGGACGATCCGGGAAGAGTTACCGTACGGCGCCTCAATAACACGGAATACGACAACACCATTCGCGACCTGCTGAGCGTCGACTTTTCACCATCTGCTCTCGTCAGTTTTCCAAGCGATGCGGTGGGCAATGGTTTTGATAATCAAGGTGATGTACTAACCTTGTCACCCATGCAACTCGAAAAATACTTGCAGGCTGCCCAGTTGATTAGTTCTCGAGTCATTGTTCAAGATCGCGAGTCCCTTAGATCTCAAAAGGTCTCAAGTCATCCCATCTTTGTTCATGAATCGACATCCAAAACGTTTCTATTTGCAGATGGCATGTACGAACTCAAGGTGCGTATGGACTATGGCAACGAAAGAGATCAAACGGTACCCGTAGCTCTATCGGTGGATGGAGAGGAGGTTATCCGGTGGGATGTTGGAGAGCGAAAAAAGACGTTTAGCGTTGAGCGCGAGATGACAGCCGGTGAGCATGCATTAACGTTAACCTTTGTGGAAGATACACATAATCCTCGCAAGGACGACAATGAACGGCGGATTGACTTTGAGTACATTGGTATCGATGGTCCGATGAATGCAGATCCTGCACTTCCTGCTTGCCACGTTCGTTTGCTGGTCGCCGAGCCTTCCGATGAAGTGTCTGTTGAGGAAGCGGCCGAAAGAATTTTTAGACCGCTCATTCGACGAGCATTCCGGCGGCCTGTCATGGATGCGGATTTGTCGCGTGTAATAAATCTCGTAAAAATGGCTACCGAACAAGGGGAATCGTTTCGAACGGCCGTGGGGTTTGGGCTGCAGTCGGTACTGATATCTCCGAATTTTCTGTTTCGCATCGAGTCAGCAGGGGCACCAAGCGAAGGACTGGAAGGTGTGTTGCCGCAAGAGCGGCTGGATGATCACGCTCTAGCAAGTCGTTTGTCTTATTTTCTTTGGAGCAGCATGCCGGATGATGAATTGCTGGATCTGGCCGATCAGGGCAAGCTAGTTGATGCCGCTGTATTACAAAACCAAGCAACACGCATGCTGGCGGATCCAAGAAGCAAAGCCTTAGTTACCCGATTCTTTGGACAGCTACTTGGATTGGATAACTTAAAAGAAGTCGACCCGGCCAAAGACCAGTTTCCGATGTGGAACGATTATTTGCGCACGGCGATGCGTACAGAAGTAGAAATGTTTTGTAGCGAGATTGTTCGCCAGGATCTCCCTTTGCGAACCTTGCTAGATGGAGGTTTTACATACATTAACCCGCGACTAGCAGAGCATTATGGACTCGATTTCGACGGTCGAGATCCACGTGACATGTACCAAGATGGGCCTGGATTTCCGTTGCGCCGCCGAGGTGATGACCGAGAAGGTGAATATTTGGACGAGGACCGTTGGCTCCGCATCGATGTTCCCGAACATCGTCGAGGCGTTCTTACACAGTCTGCAGTCCTGACGCTAACCTCACATCCGACATGCACCAGCCCAGTCAAGCGAGGCAAGTGGATCCTTGAAAACATTCTCGGAGATCCTCCACCACCTGCCCCGCCTAACGCACCCAGTTTTGAAGAGACAAAGAAAGCGCACGGAAATCTATCCCTACGTGAACAATTGGCGATTCATCGTATCAACCCTAGTTGTGCGAGTTGCCACCGGATTATGGACCCCATTGGTTTGGGATTCGAGAATTTCGACGCGGTCGGAAGGTGGCGTGACCGTGATGGTGTCCATCCGATTGACGCAGCAGGTAAATTGGCAGATGGAAGCACATTTTCAAACGCCCTAGAACTTGTTGGGTTGCTGGCGCCACGCGAAAATTATTTTGCTCGCCACATTACCGAACGTCTGCTAACTTATGCACTTGGCCGGGGTTTAGAACCCTATGACAATTGCACCGTGGATGAAGTAATGGAGGCCTCACGAGGCCGCGAATACCGAGTTTCTGCACTGGTTGAAGCAATTGTGATAAGCGAACCATTTCGCAATCGTCGGACGCTCGTGGAGTGATTTGGGATGAGCTGGTAGTAAGCAGGATTGGGCACCCTATTTTTGACCCGCAGCCGAGGGTCTGATGGTTTCTATTTCGGAAATAACCCTCCCGCGTGGAGTTTAGGATCAAGTGTTTTAACCTCTTAACAAGCTTCCTTTGGGAAAAGGGAGGCGTAGGTGAGGGTTTAGGGTCAGTGCTCGCTAGAATTAAAATTTGCTGAGACAACAATTCAAATCATATATAAGCGGAGTTGAAGTGATGGCAATTCGTAGAATCTCTCGACGAACACTTTTGCGTGGCACTGGTGCAGCCTTAGGCTTGCCAATGCTCGATTTGATGTTGCCTAAAGCTGGTTTGCGGGCGGATTCTATTGTGGCAGCCCAGCCGGTAAGGCTTGCATGGGTATTTTTCCCCAATGGTACCAACCCTGCCAATTGGGAACCAAATACCGAAGGTAGGGATTGGGAGCTAACTCCTTCCCTCGAGCCGCTCGCGGAGCTAAAGAATGACTTTTCGGTACTAAGTGGTTTGGCCCAAGTCAACGCACGTAGTCTTGGCGATGGTCCTGGCGACCATGCCCGAAGTGCCGCTGCTTTCTTGACGGGAGCGCATCCACTAAAGACCAGTGGCGCTGATATGCGAGTTGGAAAGAGTGCTGACCAGTTTGCTGCGGAATACTACGGTCGCGCAACCCGCTTAGCATCCATCGAACTGGGAACGGAATCCAATCGTTCTGCAGGA
This sequence comes from Planctomycetales bacterium, assembly GCA_020427005.1. GTDB lineage: Bacteria > Planctomycetota > Planctomycetia > Pirellulales > Pirellulaceae > Aureliella. Next base: position 28,458 of record JAGQOY010000054.1, on the reverse strand, counting down.
TCGTGCGATAGTGGTTATGCCTGTGCCTATTCCGACAATATATCCTGGCGCACCGCTACTCAGCCATTGGCTAAGGAAATAAGTCCACGTTTGGCTTTTGAGCGATTATTTGGTAACGGCGCAAAGGGTGCCAGCGAGGAAAAGAAGGATCTATTGTACCAACGCTCAATTCTGGATGTCGTGGCCGACGATGCGGCTCAATTGCGAAAGCAGTTGGGACAGCGCGACAAACAGAAGTTGGAAGAGTATTTCACCAGTGTTCGCGATGTTGAACAGCGAATTGATCGTATGACCGAACCACTGCCGTACGATGTGTCGGATCAGATGCCTCCGGATAGAGAGCCTGCAGACGCCGAAGAGCACATTCGTTTGATGTTTGACCTGATGGTCTTGGCTTTCAAAACCGATACTACTCGGATCAGTACGTTCATGCTAGGTAATGAAGGTAGCGGTAAGCGGTACCCTATGATTGGAGTCAATGAAGGGCACCACCAACTTTCCCACCATCAAAATGATCCGGACAAAGTATCTAAGATCGCGGCCATAGATAAGTTTTTCGCGACACAGTTTGCTTACTTCTTGAAAAAGCTAAAGGAAACTCCGGAAGGTGATGGGAGCCTTTTGGATAATTCATTGATAGTTTATGGCGGCGCCATTCGCGATGGTAACCGGCATGATCATCATGATTTGCCTGTCTTGTTGGCTGGCCGAGGGGGTGGCTCAGTCCAACAAGGAACCCACCGACGCTATCCAACGGAAACACCGCTGAACAATTTGTTCATTGCGATGTTGCAAACCGTTGGCGTCAATATACGTGAATTCGGTGACAGCACGGGTACCCTTTCGCTTGGCTAAGGAGTTCGCACAACCCAGCTCTAGCACATCAGCCGATGTCTCTCAGCAGTTTTGGGAGCAGTTAACAGATTCCCGTCGTCCGACAAGCCTCAACAAGTTGGCTTGGCGGATTATGCGGCAATACGTTCAGCCACAAACTTTGTTGACGGAGTTCATGGATGACATTCCCTGGTTGTGGCAAGTTGACAATCACATAGCAGATGGTTGTGGCACGAGTCTAAGATTGTTGCTGAAGAACGCTGCTGCGCAGCGTGCCGAGGTGGTTGTCCTCTTCCCAAATGGAAAACTTTCTTCCAAGAAGTTGGGTCTTTCCAAAACGCAGCGCGCGACGGCATGCGTTTCCTCACAGCCTGGGTGCGGAGTAGGCTGTCCATTCTGCAGTACAGCTAAACTTGGGTACCGAGGGAACCTGACTGCATTTGAGATTATCGAGCAAGTCTACTGGGCGGGCGTGTGTGCGGCGAAGGCCCAGCGACGATTGCGCAATGTTGTGTTCATGGGAATGGGGGAGCCGCTTCATAATCAAGAGTCAGTGCTCCACGCACTTGATATTTTGACCTCCCCCAATGGATTTGGCCTTTCTCCTCGGCATATCACGGTCTCCACAGCTGGCGTACCATCGGGAATGATCCTTTTGGCAGAAACTTTTCCGGCTGTGCGACAGGCGTTGAGTTTACATGCGGTGGATCGTCAACTGAGAAGACGTTTGGTGCCACGAGCTGTAAGTGATCTGATGTTATTGCACCGAACTTTGGAACGAGTCAATGACTTACAAATAGGCCAACCCGTGTGGTTGGAATTTGTCCTGTTAAATGGTGTAAACGATACTTTACAACACGCGCATCAATTGCTTGAGTTTTGCCATGGACTAAATGTCGAAGTAAATTTGATTCCGTACAATGTCGCGGGGAATCGAGCGCAATTCAGTCCTTCGACACAAGCCAATCGAGAGGCCTTTGCAGAATTACTCCGCGCGTCGGGAGTCCGCACTACATTCCGAACGTCTCTCGGGAGTGATGTTAACGCTGCCTGTGGACAGTTGACTGCCCAGGTGGGGATGGATGAAAGTTCTCTGTGAATATCGGTTTGCATCGAACTCCAAAAAAATTCAAGCGACGAGAATAATCATGTCATTACGTTACTGCGCCCTTGGTTGCCTAGTGTTGATTGCCTCACTTTCCATTGGCGCTCGAAGTAATCTAGCAGACGAACGGCCAAATGTAGTTGTCATATTTACCGACGACCATGGTTGGTCCGATTTAGGCATTCGCGGAATTCAAACCGATCTCAAGATGCCCAATATAGACGCTTTGGCGAGAGGTGGTGTACACGCAACAGCTGGTTATGTTACTGCACCACAGTGCGTTCCCAGTCGTGCAGGTCTGTTAACAGGACGCTGGCAAAATCGGTTTGGCGTCGAAAGCAACGGTGCAACACTTGAGGGATTCGGTGAGTCTTTAACAATTGCTGAACGGCTTAAGCGAGTAGGTTATGCGACCGGGATGAGTGGCAAATGGCATTTGGGGCCACCAGGAGAAGTCGTGCAACATGGTTTCGATGATGTGTATTGCAATCAAGGCGGACCTCAAAATACGTGGTGTAACTTTGATCTCAAGGGAGTGTCAATTCCTGGCGGAGTAAGAGTCGATACCAACTATCATTTGGATGCCAACAGCCAGGCGGCCTGCGCTTTCATTCGCAAGCACCAGGATGAGCCTTTCTTTTTCTATTTAGCCTATCGCGCACCTCACGTTCCTTTGGATGCTCCACCAAAATATCTCGATCGCTTCTCGGAGGACATGCCGCATCGTCGTCGCCAATGTCTGGCGATGCTTTCGGCTGTCGATGATGGGGTTGGTCAAGTCATGGACACTTTGCGGGAACTAGATTTGGAAAAGAACACGCTTGTTTTTTTTATCGGAGATAATGGCGCTCCACTCAAGATTTTCAAGGAAGACGCTCCAGGTGGAGGACCAGGCTGGGATGGTTCACTCAATGAACCGATGAACGGTGAAAAAGGGATGCTCTCCGAAGGTGGCATTCGTGTCCCGTGGATTGCGTCTTGGCCAGGTGTGATTCAACCAGGCCAAAGTTATTCTCATCCGGTGATTAGTTTAGATGTGGCCGCAACCGTTGCTGCTGTGGCAGGTGCGAAACACGAGCCGAACGAATTGGATGGCGTAAATCTGATACCGTATTTCTCTGGCCAGACGACAGAACCCCCACACCAGGCAATCTATTGGCGGTGGGTTGCCCAGGCTGCTGTTCGCCGCGGTGACTGGAAATTGTTAGTAGGAGGAACTCGAGAGTACCTATTCAACCTAGCAAGAGACCCGAGCGAACAACGTAACGAATTAAGTGCTGAACCTGAAATTGCTTCACGATTGCGTAGCGAACTGTCGACCTGGTCTCAAAGTTTGCAGCCACCCGGACTGGCAACCGAGCGGATGTCGACTACCTGGGAACAGTACTTTGATCACTATCTTGAGCATCGCCCAATGCCACCGGAAGAAACCTCCGCCACCCTTTCGAGAGATCGGCCACAAGCCCGTACTCGAGAAAATGAAGGATGGGTAGTGCGCAATGCAAGTACGATGATCGAGGACGGTAAATTGCGCGTGCAACCGCAAAGTGCAAAGAGAGCCTTCATAGCGTTTACGGGATTCAAAGCCTCTGCCCCACTAAGTGTAGAAGTCGAAATGCAGTGTGACCAAGCCGGCAAACTTGGTGCCCAGTGGCGTACTAAGTCGCAAAAGGATTTCGTACCCTCTCAGACTATCGAGGCCGCAACCGTGGGATCCTCGGAACCTCAAAGCGTTCGACTAAACATTGAATCGCCAGACGAAGTAATCCATCTGCGATTATTGTTACCTGCTCCCTGTGGCATCCACTGCGTATCGCTCAGATCGAATGGGGAGCTCATTAAGACTTGGAAGTTTCAGTGATAGGGCGAGCGGCAGGCAGCTTCAATTAAGCTAGTAACACACCATGGTAAGTGAATCGAAACAACTTGGGATCCTAATGCTAGTATCCTTATTCAGCGTCTCGTTCGTAGTCGCTAATGAGCCTCGATCCCCAAATGTACTCTTCATTTTGGCCGACGATTTAGGTTGGGCCGATACCACGTTGTACGGTCATACAAAGCTTTATCGAACACCCAATATCGAACGCTTGGCTTCGCGTGGTTTGACTTTTACTCACGCCTATTCGGCCAGCCCACTTTGCTCACCAACTCGATCGGCCATATTGACCGGACTGAGTCCGGCTCGAACTGGAGTGACAACTCCCAACTGCCACTTGCCGCAGGTAGTATTAAAAGCAACTGCTCGAACGACAGCCGCACCCGACCAGATGGCCACAGTACCAGAGCCAGTTACTCGCTTGTTGACCGACTACATCACCTTGGCCGAAGTGCTTCAATCAGCAGGCTATGCGACAGGACATTTTGGAAAATGGCACCTCGGATCAGACCCTTACTCGCCACTGCAGCAAGGATTCGAATCGGATATTCCACACCATTCTGGACCTGGGCCAGCCGGCAGCTATGTTGCCCCATGGAAGTTCCCGGATTTCGACCATGACCCAAATGTCCCCGATCAACATATTGAGGATCGAATGGCAAGCGAAGCAGTGCAATGGATGCGCGAGCATCGCGACGGCCCTTTCTTTCTCAATTATTGGATGTTCAGTGTACATGCACCTTTTGATGCTAAACGCCAGTTGATCGAAAAATACCGGCAACTTGTGGATCCCATGAACCCGCAACATTGCCCAACCTATGCTGCCATGGTCGAGAGCATGGATGACGCCGTAGGAACATTATTGAACGCACTTGACGAACTAGGGCTCAGCGAGAACACAATCATTGTGTTTACGTCAGATAATGGCGGCAACATGTATAGCCAGGTCGATGATACGGTGCCAACCAGTAATGCTCCGCTGCGCGGCGGAAAGGCTTGTATGTATGAAGGCGGTACCCGAGTACCGTGTGTCGTTGTGTGGCCCAACCATGTTGAAGCCCAATCCCGAACCGACATACCAATTCAGAGTGAAGATTTCATGCCGACGTTGTTGGAAGGACTTGGCATAGAGGCGCCGAATCAAGCTCAAGACGGCTGTAGCCTGCTTTCTGTTTGGACTAATCAGGCTGAGGCTCCAACTGGTGGTTTGGCCCAGCGACCTCTTTTTCAGTTCTTTCCCCATGCCCCGGCGGTTCCTGATTGGTTACCCCCCTGTGTCTCAGTTCATCGAGGCGACTGGAAACTGATTCGTATTTTTCATGGCAGCCCAACTGCGACCGAACCTGACCGTGAGGGAGCTGGATTGAGCAACGACATATCCATACGCCGTCCCCATCGCTATCTGCTATACAACCTAAAGGATGATCTTGAAGAACGTTACAACCTAGCGGATCAGTATCCTCAAATCGTGCACGAACTTGACGCCTTAATTGAAGATTTTCTGGACACAACCCAAGCAGTCGTGCCCCTCGAAAATCCAAAGTTTGACGCCAAAGAATATCATGCGGAACTCGAGGGTGTGGCCAAGTTGAAACCCAGTAAGCCGCCGAATCCATCCACATCATCAGCTACTGCCTCGAAAGATCCTGGCGATAACCCGGCTATGCAGGGATGGAAAACACGTGGTTGCCAAGCCACTGTGCGCGATGGAGTAGCAGTGGTCATGTTGAACAGTACCACACCATTCTTAGGCGTGACAGCCGGTCGCCTCGCGCCGGGGGCGACCCTGAAGTTCCGAATTCAATCGTCGGGAAAATCGCGTGTTGATTGGTTGCCTGGAGGAACGGGCTCAGCCAAGAACCCTCGAAGCACCGACTATCACTTGGAGACCAACCAGTGGCAAGAGGTATCCGTTTCCATAGATGTTAAGGAGCCAGAAAATGGAATTCTGAGGCTATATCTACCGACAGAAACAACTCAAACCGAGATTGATTGGATCGAATTGAAAACAGGCAATGGCTCCCGTCGCTGGGATTTTTAGAGAGATAAGCTGTTGGCTTGCTATTTGCCAGAGCACGGATGGATACTTCCATCGCATAAGGTTTTGAAAGATAGGTATCAGAAGCCCGTGATAATGAACTCACATCGATTGCTACCAAGAGTTCTAGTTGTATTGGCTGTTTCCATTGCCAGCGGCGCGCCAATCGCTTGTTCCAACGAGCCAGTAGTATTCTCTCGAGACATTCTTCCTCTGCTATCCGATCGGTGCTTTAACTGCCACGGACCGGATGAGGCACAGCGTGTGACCGACTTGCGGCTGGATACGGAATCTGATGCCAAGTTTATGCACGAAGAGTACGTGGCAATCGTGCCAGGTAACTTGGAAGAGAGTGAACTATGGCGACGGGTCAATTCCACTGATCCCGACAAGCAAATGCCTCCCAAGGATTCTCACCGAGCGGCCTTTACAGAATTGGAAAAGAGCCTTGTCCGACGCTGGATTGAAGCGGGCGCTCCGTGGGGTAAACACTGGGCATTTGAGCCACCGCAGCGACCTTCGGTACCTCAACTGGCCGATCATCCCATCGATGCCTTTATTCGACAGAAGTTAGAGTCCGTCTCCTTACAATCGTCGCCTCCAGCGCCAACCCATACGCAACTTCGCCGCTTGTCCTGGGACTTGACTGGCATGAGTAAGGTGGCAGATGGCCCTGACCCAAAAACAAATTTGACTGCAGACATCTGGTCCGCCGAGGTAGAGCGTCTACTGGCTAGCCCTCAACATGCCGAACGGATGGCCATGTGGTGGTTGGATGCAGCTCGTTACAGCGATTCTGACGGCTTTCAAGCTGACGCAACCCGTGAAAACTGGCCTTGGCGCGATTGGGTGATCGATGCCTTCCATAACAACATGAAGTTTGATCAATTTACGCTCGAACAATTTGCTGGTGATCTTTTGCCAGATGCAACTCCAGAGCAAATCCTAGCAACTTGCTTTCATCGAAATCACATGACCAATGGCGAAGGTGGTCGCGATCCCAATGAATCTCGAGTTGACTATGTTATCGATCGCGTCAACACCATGGGCACCGTCTGGTTGGGATTGACTCTGGGTTGCGTTCAATGCCATCACCACAAATTCGATCCCATCACACAACAGGACTACTATTCTCTCGCAGCCTATTTCAACAGCATCGACGAAGATGGCAAGGCAGGCATGTCTGCCAAGCCCTATCTCAAGTATCGTTCCCCAAGGGTGGCGGCTCGGATGGTGGAGATGCAAAGTTTTGTAATCCAATGTGAGCAAGCGGAACAATTGGAAAGAGACTTAGCCACTCAGCGTTTCAATAATTGGCTAAAGCAACGAACACAACTCCCTACGAATTACCGTTTGTGGTGGACGCTCTCACCTGAAATGGCAAGTAGCGATGGGACCCATTTCACCGTTAATGCTGAGAATATAGTCCAAGCGACGGGTCCAATTCCTTTCCAAGATGATTATCGCGCCACATTCACCGTACCGGAAGGATTGGAGCGGATTTCTGGTTGGTCATTGGAAGTATATCCAGATCCGCAGCACGCGCATGGGAAATACGCACGCGATGGTGATGGCAATTTTGTGCTAAGTGGAGTGCGCCTGCAAATTCAAACAACGGGCAGTAGGACGCAGCGCGAAGTTGAGATGACAAGTGCCAAGGCTGATTACGAACGTGATCCAAAGCACAAGAGCGAACTCGATAGTCGCTATGGTCCTGTGATTATGACTCTCAACGATGATGCGCGCGATGGTTGGACTACGGCCGGAGAGGAAGCACCGAGCGAACATCGAGCCGTCTTTGAATTGCAACGACCTGAAACTGTCCAGGTTGGTGATCGAGTAACCATCATGCTGCGTCATCGCAGTACCAACGGTCATGCCAATTTGGGACGCTTTCGAATCAGCTTTTGCGCTCAACGCGGTGAACCGGTCAGAACCGTCGTCGGTTCCTCTCCATTGTCAGAATTTTATGAGCACCAACGCCAATCGGATACCATCCAGACCGAGATTCCTGAAGCACTTCGTCAGCGCCTGTTTGAACAGTTCTTATTGGATGATGAGGATTACCAAACTGCTCTCAGACGTTCCACCATTGTTAATCAGCAATTGAAACAGTTACAACAAGAGAGCAGCCCCCGAAATATCATGGTTCTGTCCGAGCGAGCCATGAGTCGTGAGAACCATGTATTAGTCAGAGGTGTGTGGGATGCGCCCGGCGAATCGGTAGCTCGCGCAGTCCCACCGGCTGTATTGGACTTGCCAGCCGAGCAGGTTCCAACTCGCATCGAATTGGCTCGGTGGTTGGTGGATCGTCGCAATCCGCTGACTGCTCGCGTAGTGGTCAATCATTTATGGCAAATCATGTTTGGCAGGGGACTGGTCCGGACGCCCGAAGATTTCGGAGTCCAGGGCGCGTTTCCTACCCATCCCCAGCTCTTGGACTGGTTGGCAGTGGAGCTGATGGATAGTGGTTGGGATTTGCGTCACATTCTCAAAGTAATTGCAACCAGCGAAACCTATCGACAAAGTAGCGATGCCAGCTCAAACGCCATAAGCGTAGACCCAGAAAATTTGCTGCTCGCCCGTGCACCCAGGTATCGTTTACCAGCTTGGATGTTGCGTGACAACGCATTAGCTATATCGGGACTTTACAATCCCGTCATTGGAGGGCCGCCAGTTAAACCCTATCAACCCGACGGAGTTTGGGCTGAAATCACAATGGGGCGTTTCGACTATCAACCGAGCCTAGGACCTGAGCAGTATCGAAGAACGGTTTATGCGTTTTGGCGGCGCAGTATCGCACCCGTATTCCTCTTCGATTCCGCCCAGCGACGAGTTTGTGAAGTGGCACAACGCAGAACCAACACACCGCTCCAAGCCCTGACGCTGCTCAACGACACCACCATGCTGGAGGCAGCTCGCGTCTTGGCGGAACGGGCAACGGCAGAGAAAGTTGAAGTAACTGACAACCCGCAAGCTGTATGGGAGAGCCGATTGTCTTGGTTAAGCCAACAGGTGTTGTCGCGAGAGCTTGAGGTGGTCGAACTCAAAGCCGTGAGTGACGTTTGGGATTCGGCCAAAATGTATTACGCGACTCATCCCGAGGCGATTGCTTTGTTGACGCAGGTTGGACAACAACCAGCCAGCACTTCGCCCGAAGTGGCCGGTTGGATGATTGTGGCTAGTATGTTACTCAATCTTGATGAAGCGATGACGCATGAATAACGGCAGACGCATGCTAGGCAGTGAACGCACGGATGCTAACACAACTCCGTGGGCGGTCCATCGAAGGGCCTTTCTTTGTCAGGCGGGAGTTAACCTGGGAGGGGCGGCGCTTTCAGTGCTTTTAGCAGAGCGTGGTCAAGCCGCCGGGCAAGGAGAGGCGATCCATTTTCCGAATTTACCGCCCCGTGCCAAGCGTGTCATCTTCCTGACGCAATCCGGTGGACCATCGCAGCTTGAACTGTTTGACTACAAACCTCAGCTGTACAAGTTAGCAGGGACTGAACTGCCGGATAGTGTTCGTCAGGGGCAGCGTTTGACGGGCATGACTAAGGATCAAAAACAGCTCATTCTGCCATCCATTGCGAAATTCTCGAGGCATGGCTACAGCGGTGCGACCATAGGCGAGTGGCTCCCTCACATTGCCAAAGTGGCCGATGAACTGTGCTTTGTAAAATCGATGGTGACAGATCAAATCAATCACGCGCCTGCCATGACAAAATTCCTGACCGGGCACCAGCTTCCTGGGAGACCTAGTTTTGGTTGCTGGGCCAGTTATGGTCTTGGCAGTATGAATCGCAATCTACCGGACTATGTGGTCCTGATTTCCAAAATGAAACGTGGAAGTGATCAACCGCTATACGATCATTATTGGGGCAGTGGATTTTTGCCATCACGCCACCAAGGAGTCAAGCTTCGTAGCTCCAGTGAACCAGTCTTATATCTCAATGACCCTGAAGGTATGCCAAGGAGCATTAGGCGATCGATGTTAGATGGATTGAGTCAGTTGAATCAGCAACGATTTGAGCGATCGCAGGATTCCGAGATTGAGACTCGCATTGAACAGTACGAAATGGCATTCCGCATGCAAACCAGCATACCAGAATTGGCCGATTTAAGTGACGAGCCTGAATCTACGTTTGAGTTATACGGCCCGGATTCCCGTCGCCCGGGAAGCTATGCTGCTAACTGCATATTGGCACGTCGACTTGCCGAACGCGACGTACGGTTTATTCAATTGTTTCATCCGGATTGGGATCATCACTCACGGTTGAGTTCGTGGTGTGTCTCACGCTGCGTGGACACGGACCAAGCATCTGCCGCACTGATTGTTGACCTCAAACAGCGCGGCTTGCTGGATGACACGCTTGTGATCTGGGGCGGCGAATTTGGTCGAGGCGTAGCGGGACAAGGGCAGTGGGATTCGCCGGAAGCAGGCCGAGATCATCACCCAAGATGTTTTACAGTGTGGTTGAGTGGCGGAGGCATTCGGTCCGGCATGAGCTATGGGGCGACCGATGACTTCAGTTACAACGTAGCCGAAAACCCGGTTCAAGTACGCGATCTGCATGCCACTGCTTTGCATCTCTTGGGCGTTGACCATGAGTTACTAAGCTATCGATTCCAGGGCCTTGATTTTCGCTTGACCGGTGTCGAGCCATCGCGCGTTGTCCGTGACATAATCGCCTAGTGGCTTTTCGCGATTTTGCCCCAGGTGATCAATTTTTCTTTGGAGTCGACTTACTCTTTTCTAAGTCCGGAACGAGACTTGGATCGTACTTCGAACCTGCCGAAACCTGCACCATGGTAATGCGTACCTTGGTGGGAAAATAATGTTCCGAGTCCGACCGTTTGTGGGCATGTCCTTGGCCGCCACTGTCGTCTTTGATCACCAAATCCATCTGCTTGATTCCTTCAGACCAAACAATTGAGTCGTTCTCCCAAAAAGAGGTCATAGACATGTCGCGTTCATATACTCCCGTTTCATGATAGATTTGCGTGCCCGTACAGCCATAACCGTTCTTTTGACCTTTATTAGGGATGTAGCACAACGACCACGTCGTGGGATATCCTCCTAGAGGTTTTTCGATAACTTCTAGCCGTATATGAACTGTTCCATTGCGGTAGTCGACCGGTGATGTCCAGTCTTTGGGGCGATTGGGATTCAGTTGATTGTCTTTCACATAGAAGTGCGATTTACTGGGCTTTGAATTATCAGCATCTTCTTTGGTGTATGCAAAAGTAACATCGAATAAAACAAACTGTTCTGCACAAGCACTTGGCAGTTGAGTTAGGAATTGACCGATAGTGATCAACACGACGCCGATTTTCACTCGTCGAGATAATTTTTGAAGAATCATGCCGTTCATTCCTCGTGTCACTCGCGGATTCGGAAACTGGTAAAGCCTGGCCCTATTGGATCTTCTTCCGATAGAAACTGTTGTAGCGTGATGTCCACGACGAAGCCTACCTACCCGACGGCTTCGCGCGTGTTTTTCGCCTTCGCTAGTTCTGTTGGAAAATTAGAATTACCTAACAACGCTCACAACCGATGCGAGAGAACTTACTCGGAAGCGATCGATGTAACTCGCTCGATCAAGTTAGGTAAATACGAATTATAACGACTGGACAATCCCGGCTCACTTACCGGCAATCCGATTAAACTGTAACCGAGTTCAAACTTAGTTGGCTTGCACCAATCAAGGCTATTGAGCGCCGTCATAGCTACAAAGACGCCTTCTCGTCGCGCATCGGCCAACATCAACAAGGCTTGAATCGACGTGCCTCGCTGCGCCACATTGCCAAAACGACTGAGCACTTCATGTGCAATGCATCGCACGTATGGAGATGGATCACCCGTCATGGCTGCAGCAGCCACAATTACTTGTTCGCGATCCTTATCGGCCATAGCGCGGTTTAATAATCCACAAGCCAACCAAAAACGCGCCACCGTGTCGGGGTTTGTACGATTACTCAACAGTTGTTCGAGACTGACCGCATCCAAACGCGTAGCCTGATCGGCTATATCGTAAAGCGCCGCCGAGTCGTAATTTCCATTGTGAGTAAAGGCATAAGGCGAACCATCTATGGCCCGTTGTCGCATTTCTCCTTCAGGCATGAAACCCGTGTCTTGCACGTCAACCATCCACTGGCGAGCAGCCTCACGAAATCGGACCAACGTTTCTTGCTGGGCTGGTTGGTCGGCCAAATTTTGAATTTGATAGGGATCGGCATTCAGATCATAAAGTTCCTCTGCAGGCTTGGGCTGCCAAAAAAAACTCTGCGCAGCATTTAACTTGCCTTCGTCAAAAAGTTGTTTCCACACTTTAGTCGTTGGTGTTTGAAACATATATTCCAAGAACGTGCCCTGCGGTCGCTGTGGATAAAAGTTTCGGATATACAGGTAATTCTGGTCTCTCACTGCACGGGACATGTCATAACGTTCGTCCATGCGATCGCGAAACCCATAGATATATTCAGGTTCAGGAGTTTGATATTTCCCTAAGAATGCTTTGCCCTGCATGTTGGCGGGAGGTATTTCTCCAAGAAGGCTCATGATTGTCGGTGCTAGGTCTACAAAACTAATAAGGCGGTCGTGGGCCGCCCCGGCTGCATACTGTCCATCGACAAATTGCTGGAAGCGTTCTGGTATATGGACGATCATCGGTACTCGTAATCCGCTCTGGTACAACCAGCGCTTGCCGCGAGGCATACCACAACCGTGGTCGCCGTAATAGAAAATGATCGTATCTTTCTCCAAACCGTCTTGTTTCAATTGTTGCAACACGGCGCCTACTTCTGCATCCATTTCTGTTAGTCGATCGTAGTATTGAGCCCAGTCCTGCCGTACTTCTGGAGTATCCGGATGATAGGGTGGTACTGTAACTTTGGCTGCATCATGGATAGCCTTATGTGGCCGAGTTCGGAGCTTGCTTTCATGGCTGATTGTAAAATTAAAAACGGCGAAAAACGGCTGGCCTGCTTTCCGCATTCGCCAATGTGCCTTGTTGCTAGATTCATCCCAAATTGAATTCGTTTGGGATTGGTTGCTTCCTCTTTTTGGCTTGCTGGGTTGCGCAAGGTTGTAATCTTCCTTGGAATTGTTGGTGCAGTAGTAACCTAGCCGTCTAAGGATTTGAGGGTAAAACTCTGCGCCTGGCGGTAGACTAACTTCACTGCGCATGTGCTGAGCACCAAGACTGGTTGGAAACATGCCGCTGATGATCGTGGTTCTTGCTGGCGCACACACTGGAGCATTCGACCAGCAGTTGTTGTAACGCATGCTTTTGGCAGCCAACGCATCGATGTTCGGTGTATCCGCAAATGCGTCTCCGTAGCAACCAAGCTCTGGCCCATTGTCCTCCGACGTGATCCACAAAAAATTAGGACGTGGCGGTGATTGAATGGGGGTTACATCTTGGGCTACGAGTTTTTGTGCCGAGAATGAATAAAAGACGGTCCACAATAGGACTTGCCCAATCGTCCAGCGCGCGAACTTACTTGGCATATTCTTATCCTGTCAATATATGTATCTAGCGATGTCAGCAAACGACCGACCTGTTTGCCCAGATCAGCATTTCCATGTACAAAAACAACCCTGATAGCAATGGTTATGATACTCCACTTTGAGCGTGGTTTCGCTACCTACAAGGACTTTGCCCCATTCTCTTACATCAATCAATCGATAAGATAGGAAAGGTCTGTCGGAAAAGCGGTTTAACAGGCTGCATTGGTGGTCCATTGCGGTTATTACGCCTTGGGCTGTGAATGTCGACTTTGGTGATTCCAAATGAACGTGCGCAATGATGAACTTGTGATTGGATGTAAGCTGTGATGCGTGAGCGGCCGGGGCTCGAGTACCACCCGAGGCTTTTGGCTCACCGATCACAATTGCTGCACAGCAATTTAGTTAAGAAAGCTTGTTTTTAGAGAACGCATCTTGCGGAATATTTGCTGCCTTGGTAGCAGTTAGCTCACTTGTGTTGAACTCTATTGGCCAGATGAGGAACCCTATGCAATCAACCTTTAGAATTTGCTTTTTGTTAGGATCTTTGTTTTTCTTGTCCCTAGGTGCGGGCATTTCGTACGCAGAGGAGAATCCAGTGTTAGTGTTGAAGACGTCGCTCGGTGACATCACCATTGAGTTGTTCGAAAAAGAAGCTCCCCTTTCGACCAAGAACTTTATCGAGTACGCCGAATCTGGGCACTACGACGGTACGATATTCCACCGGATTATTGACGGCTTTATGATTCAAGGTGGTGGTTTTAGTGCCGACATGAGGCAGAAGAAAACCAACGCGCCGATCAAGAATGAATCCAGTAATGGACTGGAAAACAAGAAGTACACACTGGCTATGGCCCGTACCAGTGCTCCCGATAGTGCAACCAGTCAGTTTTTTATTAATACTGTCGACAATGACTTCTTGGACCGCAAGAAGGCTCGTGATGGCGTAGGCTATGCCGTCTTTGGTAAGGTGGTTGATGGAATCGAGGTGGTTGACAAAATGAGCCGCGTCAAGACCACGACCAAGTCCGGAATGCAAGATGTGCCAGTAGAAACGATTTCGATTGAAAAAGTTGAGCGAGTAAAAGACAAGTAACTAGCCCCTAAAGGCTGAATGCTAGTGGTACGTCCCGCAGGGCAAGTGAGACGTACCATTAGTCTTAGAAGGTGTTCACGACGGAACCTTGCAGGTGCCGTGAGTTAAACTGTGTGTAATGGAAGTGAATGGCACATTTCAAAAGATAAACAAAGTAAACGGAGATATCGGGACGTCGTCGCCAAGCCTGTCTTAATTGCTTGCGATATTTTTTCTGCAAATGCGAGTCCTCAATTCGGCTGAGTATCCGCCGCTTTAGAACGAGGCAAATTACCCACATACGAACCTCGTATGAAAGGCGCTGCAGCGGATGCCGTTGCCAGTATTGCCGCTGCGATTGATTGAAGACAAATTCCGGGTCGAGGAAAAGGCTGTCAACTCGATCAAAATAATTGTCTGCTGAGCTCAACTCCAGCATCACTTCCTTGTACCCAGCATACAATTGCTCTTGGGTCATTTGCTTAGGCACCACATTCGTTCCATACGTCAATTCATCGCCCGGGTTTAAGCGATTCTCAGCTTTCAGCCTCTCATATAGTGGTGTTTTAGGTATAGCCGACAACATGCCGCACATCGCATGGATAATTCGAGCTGAACTGACAAACTCAACTTGAGCCGAAAAAACTTCTGGTGTATCCGAGTCAAAACCCAACATCATCCCTGACCATACTTCCAGGCCCTGTTTTTGAATCCGCTCAACTTTTTCTAACAGCGTCCCTCCACCGCGCAGATTTTGAAACTTTTTGGTTTCACGCAACGCGGCCAGATTCGTAGTCTCTATACCCACGAAAACAGCTTGAACGTTACATTGAATCAATAGAGCTATCATTTCATCGTCGTCTGCCAGATCCAATGAAGCTTCAGCAAAAAACGAAAAAGGAAAACCGTGTTCGCCCTGCCAACTCGCAATTTCTCGCAAGATGGGTTTGATAGCTGACTTGTTTCCGATCAAGTTGTCATCCACTATGAACGCGATCTGCAGCTTGGCTCGCCGCATAGCGTCCAGTTCGTGAATAACTTGGGAAACTGACTTTAGCCTTGGTCGTCTGCCAAAGGTGACAATGATGTCGCAGAACTCACATTGAAATGGGCAACCACGAGATATCTGTAAACTACCAAAGGCATACTGCCTGGTATCTAACATATCCAAACGTGGAGTAGGCACTGTCGTCATATCGGTCTTGTGAGCTTGCTCGTAACGCTGAACATGAGTTCCTGAAATCCAGTCGCTGAGAAACTGAGGCCAGGTCACCTCTGCTTCGCCCACGAAAACGACATCCACTAACTCACCAAAGTAGTCTTCTCGAACCGTAGCCCAGGGGCCGCCTACAACCAAGAAACTGCCTCGCTGGCGAAACTCTCCCAGAATCTCGCGCATGCGATGTCGTTGTACACTCATACCTGTTAGAGCAACGATATCGGCACTTGCCAAACGCTGAAAATCTAATTCCTCAACGTTCTCATCCACCAATTCAACGTCGAATTCAGGCGGCGTAAGGGCCGCCAACAATGGTAGGCAAGCTGTCGGCAAATTGGCTCGCTTGCCCAATAACGGCATTGCATATTCTAGCCCCCAGTAGGAGGCTTCGAATTTTGGATTAATGATGACGATTCGTTTTTTCATGCGTGGCCATATTGCTTATCATCCAGGGTGGCACATTTTCTCTAGACACGATTGGCCCTCCCTTAGCTCTTGCTCGCTCCTCCGGATCTCTCGCCTTGCTCGGAATGGAAGGGTAAGCCCCCTTTCGAGACAACGCCTTTTCTTAGAACTTCGCAGGGCTATTTTGCTTACCTACCCTGAAAATCACGCTTTCGAGCAGCGTTTGTTACAATTGCAGACTCAACGTTTCATTCTCCGACTCTAGTCTGTTACTCCAGCAGGTTTTCTCATGAAGCCAAGCACATCTCTGAACGCCGGTTGCCAACTCTTAACGGGAGGTCAATGGTTGGCCACGACCTTTTTGTTACTTTGTTCAATGGCCAACGCGGTAGCTGACACACGTCCCAATGTGGTTGTCATCTTAACCGACGATCAAGGATGGGGAGATCTGAGTATCCACGGCAATACCAATTTCACCACACCGAATATCGATGCCCTGGGAAGATCTGGAACTCGCTTTGATCGTTTTTTCGTCTGCCCTGTTTGTTCGCCAACCCGAGCAGAATTCCTAACCGGCCGCTATCATCCACGTGGTGGAGTCTATGATACATCGAAGGGAGGAGAACGTCTTGACCTAGATGAACGAACTATAGCGCAATCATTCAAAGCTGCCGGATACCATACGGCCGCATTTGGCAAATGGCATAACGGTATGCAATATCCTTACCATCCCAATGCACGTGGTTTTGACGAATTCTACGGTTACTGTTCCGGACATTGGGGTGACTACTTTTCTCCTCCCTTGGATCACAATGGGCAACTGGTCACGGGCAATGGGTACCTAGTCGAAGATTTCACGAACCACGCCATCCAATTCATCGAGCAATATGCTCAAGAGAATTTCTTCGTATACGTGCCACTACCCACACCACATGCACCCATGCAAGTACCAGATGCCTATTGGTCTGCAATGGAGAATCGCACACTAAGTAGTAAAGCTCGAGATGAGGACCTTGAAGACGAAGACTTTACACGTGCAGCATTGGCGATGGTCAAATGCATTGACGACAATGTCGGTAGGCTAATGCGAAAGCTGGAAGAATTGCAACTTCGCGAAAACACCATAGTTGTTTTCTTTTGCGACAATGGACCTAATAGCTTCCGTTATAACGGTGACATGAAAGGCAGGAAAGGATCGACCGACGAAGGCGGTGTGCGCTCACCTCTGTTTGTATCCTGGCCGCAGGGAATTCAATCCAACCGTGTAGTAGCTCAGATCTGTGGAGCCATCGATCTACTGCCGACATTGGCAGACCTGTGTAAGATCCCAATCGCCACTGAAAAACCATTGGACGGATTGTCTTTGGCGCCAATCGTTTCTGGCCAAGCAAGTTCCATCCCCGACCGTCGCATTTTTAGCCACTGGAATGGAAAGGTAAGTGTCCGGACGCAACACTTCCGCTTAGATCACCAAGGACACCTGTTCGATATGGTTATTGATCCGGGCCAAAAAAAGAATGTGGCCGGAGAACACCCCGACGTGACCAAACAACTTCATGCGGAAGTTGAACAATGGAGTAATGAGTTGTTGCCGGGATTGCGCGATGACCAACGACCGTTTCCCATTGGACACCCTGATTTCAATCTGACTCAACTACCTGCGCGCGATGGCACACCACACGGTCAAGTTGCCAGATCAGCCAAGGCCCCCAATTGTTCATACTTTACAAATTGGACCAGCACCGACGACCGCATGACTTGGCCCGTCGAAATTCTGAAGCCAGGTCGCTACGCTGTTGAGATGTATTACGCATGCCCGGAGGAAGATCTTGGAGCTGAGATCTTGTTAAGTATCGGGGACAACCGACTTAGCCAAGTGGTATCGGTGGCTCACAATCCGCCGGCGCTCGGAAATGAACACGATCGGGTTCCAAGGCACACGGAATCGCTGGTTAAGGACTTTAAGCCAATGGCCTTGGGCACAATAGAACTACCATCAGGAAAAGCTGAACTGACCTTGCGTGCCACCAAGATTCCTGGCAAACAAGCTGCCGAAATGCGACTGCTAATGTTCCGCCGAGTTCCGTAACATCCCCGGAACATGTCAATATTGAACAATCGTGAACGAATGGCTTGTGGGCGAGACTCACCTAGAGAATATTCTTGCGTTGTGAACCAAACGGCGAGTCCACTCTGGTCCGCGCAAAGTTCTAAGATAAATAATTACTTCCCTAACTGATTGAGCAACAAATGGCTGTGGAACTCAAACCGTTGCGTTGGTGGATTCCGGCTTTGGTACTTCCATTCATGGCACTAATGCGATTCATTCCAGGTCTCATCGAAGATGGACCAGCAATGATTTGGATGACCTCTGCTTTTGGACCATTCCTCCTGGGCATAATTATTCTCTTGTGGTGGCTGACTCTAAGCCGTGCGCGATGGACCGAGAGGTTACTTGGATTGGTGGGAGTAGTAGCTGGACTCGTAGCCTGTGTGGCCTTGAGCGACCCGTCTATGATCGGCCCCCCGGTTGTTGTGATAACGTTTCCATTGGGTATTGCGCTATTTGCAATGGCGCTGATTTTCTTACATAACACACTGACCATTCGGCGGACAGTTATCGCAGTGTTAGCTGCTATCTTGGGATTCTTGCCGAGTTGTTTGTTTCGTAATTACGGTATGTGGGGAGATTTTTCATTTGACCTTGATTGGCGCTGGAACCAGAGCAGTGAAGATGAATTCTTTGCCAGTCGAGAAGCCTCTCCGGCAAAAAATGATCAGCGAGCTGACGTAGCAGAACTGCAAACCGCGCTCGCATCTCCTCAGTGGCCTGGATTTCGCGGCGAATGGCGAGATAGCCGCGTAGAGAGCGTTCGTATTGACACCGATTGGGAAACGCATCCTCCAAAGAAAATCTGGCAAATGGAAGTCGGTCCCGCATGGTCCTCTTTCGCGGTTGCAGAGCCTTTCTTGTTTACTCAAGAACAAAGAGGGGATTCAGAATGCGTTGTGTGTTATGACTCCAGGAATGGCAATCAGATTTGGGTACATGAAATCGCTTCCCGCTTTTTTGAGGCATTGGGAGGTCTCGGCCCCCGGGCAACTCCGACTCTAGCGGAGGGATACGTTTATGCCCAAGGTGCTGAGGGATGGCTGGCGAAGCTCGAAGGAGCAACCGGTAACGAGATTTGGAAAGTTGATGTGCGGGAAATTGCTGATCGCAAGCCGCCGGATTGGGGATTCTCGTCGTCTCCGCTTGTGCTGGATGGAAAAGTATATGTTCATGCTGGAAGCACGACAGACAAGAGTGTCCTAGCCATTGATAGCCAGAATGGAGAATTGCTATGGTCATCACCCTCGGGGCTACACCCCTATTCTTCTCTTCAAGCAATCGAACTGCAGGGCGAAACTGTATTAGGAGTGTTGTCTGAGAAAGGCCTACGACTGTTGTCTCCGACAGACGGCACGACGCTTTTGCAACACGATTGGGCGTGCTTAAATTACCGCGCCTTGCAACCGCAAGTAATCAACGGCAATCAGCTCCTTATCCCGACCGGGGCTGGTATAGGAACTCGTTTGATTGAGGTTTCGAAAAGTGGGGAACAGTGGAGTGAAAAAGAATTGTGGACATCGCGAGACCTGAAACCAGATTTCAATGATTTCGTTGTCCACAACAATCATATGTACGGATTCGACAATATGATTTTCTGCTGTGTTGATTTAAGTACTGGAAAACGCGTTTGGAAGGGTGGCCGCTACGGAAAGGGGCAGGTTCTCTTGTTAGTGGATTCGAACGCACTGATTGTTCAAAGTGAGCAGGGCGACATCTACCTGTTAGCGGCGGAAGCTACCGGTCTGAAAGAGCTGGCAAAATTGCCGGCCCTACAAGGTCGTACGTGGAATCACCCCGTAGTAGTTGGAAATCGGTTATATGCCCGCAACGCCGGTCAAGCGATTTGTTACGAATTGGCCTTGGAAGAAGGCGGGCAATAACAGGACCTCGCTTTTATTTTCAAATAGCGAAACTTCACTACCGTTAGCGTCGACCTCGCCGCATGAGGAGCAAGCCGCAGATTGTCAAACAGCCGCCAAGGACTTGGGCGAACATCGGAGTCTCGCGCAGTACAACCCAACCACCGATAACCGCGACCAAGGTGACAACGTTTTGATAAACGGCTGCATGCGAGCCCCCAACCGCTCGAACTCCAGCATGCCATAAGGCGTAGGCTATGCCCGTGGAACAAACTCCTGAATAGACGATGCCGGCCAGAGTGGCTGGTTGCAGAATCTCCGGTATCGCACTTGGTAATTGAGTCGCTACCAATGCAATATGTAGCGGAGTGGTCAACGCTGCGCTTACTGCAGCTAGACGCAGTGGTGAGATCCAGTTTAGCAGGGGTTTGCTCATCACAGTCGCGGCTGCCCAAGCCAGGCTCGCTAGCAGCATTAGCAAGTTACCGACGAAGAATTGGCTGGATAGGCTGACGGCTCCACTGCTTCGTGTAGTGACTATGACTGTCCCAATAAAGGTCACTAAGAGGCCGATCCAAGTTATCTGAGGCAAGCGTTCTCGCAAGAAAACCATCGACAAGATGGCTGTCCACATAGGCATGGAGGCTAGAATCAGGGCTGTATTGCCGGCCGTGGTCAAATCGATAGCTCGTACAAAGGTTATCAGATAAAGGAATCCGCTTAAAAAACTGAAAGCCAAAACTCGTTGGTAGTAATTAGCAGGTCTTTCGGAAGTGTTGATTGCTGGCATAGGGTAAATCTTGGCCTCTAAGGCTGCCAAAATGCTCAAGGTGAGCGTTGCCAGTACTAAACGAACTGCGTTGAACACCCAAGGATCAATGCGTCCTATGCCGTCTTTGAAAACTAGAATGTTAGCACCCCACATGAGTGCTGTTGCCATTAATGATAGGTCGGCCCGCCAAGAGTGTTTGACGGTTTCAGGACTAATGTTGTCGGGCAAGATCGTATCGTCAAAGGGAGAGGAAGAGCGGCGGGCCGCCCCAAAATCCACGTGAAGAAATCACTGAGACAATGTCAGGAACACCCAAACTGGAAGTCGGCGTTTCCAAAAAAACCAAAACGGCCCTGAATGTTAATTGAGCCTACGCCAGCAGCCAGGGATTCAATCACTATAGTTTGTTTTCCGTCTTTGCCCAGGACTAGCCGCACTGCCCTGTTCACCTTGAGTTCCAGCTTGAAAGCATCTGCGGTCCGATGCAATCCGAATGGTTGTCGTGTGGAGTCGACGATTGTGGAGTATAATCCTCATTTCCCGCCTTTTTGATTCACTATAATTTTTACCTGCCTTGCCCGAGGATTCCGATGAAAATGTTCTCCATTGCGTCCTTTCGTGTCACTGGTCACTGGCTTCTCCTGTTGTCTCTACTCACCCCAAGCCTGCAGGCGCAGCAGGCCACTGTTGCGGATGACACTCAGAGGGCGGCTAACCTGCCATCTGGGATCAACGATAACTTTTTGTCCCCGGAATTGGACCCGGAAGAGTTTATCAAGCGTTTTGAAGTCGAAAGCAGAGAAGTCTTTGCGTGTCGCGAGCAAATTTTGGCATCGATCCAGTTGTCAAAAGGCATGTCGGTAGCGGATGTGGGAGCTGGGACCGGTCTATATATGAAAGCACTTTCCAAAAGTGTTGGTGAGAGTGGACATGTGTATTCAGTTGATATTTCCCCTAATTTCGTAAAACACTTGCGAAAGCGTGCAACGGACGAAGGACTTGATAATGTAGAAGTTGTGTTTTGTAATGATCGCAACTCCAATCTGAAACCTGGCAGTGTGGATCGGGTCTTTATTTGCGATACCTATCACCATTTCGAATACCCTGCTAGCACGTTAGCCTCCATTCACGCAGCACTTCGCCCGGGAGGGAAGCTAATTCTCGTAGACTTTACCAATAAGGGTGAAGGAGATCGTGGTCAGTGGCTAAACAATCACATCCGCGCACCAAAAGAAGTCTTCCAGCAAGAAATCGAGGATGCTGGTTTTGACCTAGAAGAAGAAGTCAACGTAGAGGGCTTTAAAGAGAACTACTTATTGCGATTCACCAAGAAGTAGCATGCAAGGTTCTCAATTGGCAACAACTGACGACCCTCCGATTCGAAAATACCTCGGCCTACCGACGCTAACGGCTTTGGTCGTTGCCAATATGATTGGTGCTGGCGTGTTCACATCCAGCGGCTTTTCGATGGCAGCGCTCAACCATCCAGGCCGCGTTATGTTGACGTGGGTCCTATGTGCTGGATGGGCAATTGCAGGATCGATTGCCTACGGCGCCTTGGCCAAGCGAATGCCCTTGTCCGGTGGCGAGTACCTTTTTCTTAGCCGGCTTGTGCATCCAGCATTGGGATTCATGGCGGGCTGGATTTCGTTAGTAGCTGGATTTACAGTACCTATCGTCATCGCTGCCAAGGGGGCAGCCACCTATAGTCTGCCCGAGAGTCAAGAGTCCGATTGGTTATTTCGTGGCGTTGCAATCACAATTATTTTTCTTGCTACGACTTGCCATGTGGTTCGTGCAGAAGTCGGTGCCTGGGTCCAGAATACGATTGTGGGACTGAAGATTGCTTTGTTAACGGCCTTTGTTCTATGGGCGTTTGTCTGGTTACCAGCTGATCAGTGGCTCGGTATGCCAAGCGATCAAGAAGGTCCTTGGTGGCCAGAAAACTGGAACGCCTGGGTTACGGTATTAGGGGCCATGTCATGGATTGCACTTAGTTATACGGGATTCAATGCTGCCGTTTATGTTGCCGATGAATCGCAGCATGCCGAACGCAATGTCCCACGAGCCATGTTGGTAGGCACAATCATTGTCACCGTCATCTATTTATTGCTGAACTACATATTCGTTTACGCACCAAATGCAGATGCTATCCTTGGAAAGAAGGAGGTTGCGGCCATAGCCGCTGAAGCGGTGGGGGGAAATACTCTCGCCACTTGGATGCGGATTACGATCGTATTAGCCATGACTAGCAGCGTGTTCTCATTGTTGCTCGCTGGGCCGCGCGTATATCAGAAGATGGCCGATGATGGGGTCATGCCACGCATACTGAGCTCTACCGGGCGGTGGCCTCAGTTAGCAACCTTAGTTCAGGCTTTGCTCGCTATCATTGTTCTCCATATGGCCAGCCTGTTTCAGTTAATGAGTTATCTCGGCCTGACGTTGTCTGCCTGTGGAGCCCTGGCTGTTCTTTCACTATGGTGGATTCAACGTCGAGTCCCCGATGCACAGCCATTGTCAATTCTCGAGCTAGTAGCAGTAATCGTTTATTTGGCGGTTACGGCCTGCATTCTTGCTGCTTCTTATACTACGCATGCCGACGAGTTTAGGGCCATGTGTGTCACCTTTGGAATTGGAATCGTCTTCTACGTGGCATGGCGCCAAATTGAAAAATCATGACAGACTCCCCGTTAACTTCCGTTGCCGTGGCTGGCGTACAGATGGACATTGCTTTTGGTAATGTTTCCAGTAATCTGCAACGGATCGAAGGTCTTATACATTCACCGCAACTTGCCACGGCTAGACTAGTCGTGTTTCCCGAATGCACGCTTACGGGCTATTGCTACGAATCGAAAGACGAGGCTTGGCCTGTCGCAGAGAAAATCCCGGGACCAACGACCCAAGCCGTGATCGATTTAGCCCGCTCCAGCAACAAGTACTTAGTGGTTGGCATGTTGGAGCGAGACGGAAAGGACCTATTCAATGCTTTGATTTTAGTAGGACCGAATGGAATCGTAGGCAAGTATCGGAAGGTCCACCTACCCTACCTGGGAGTTGATCGATTTACGTCACCAGGAAACGATTGCTTTCCGGTTTTTGATCTGGGATTTTTGAAGTTGGGATTGGCGATTTGTTACGACGGATCGTTCCCCGAGTCCATTCGTGTACTGGCGCTCTCAGGTGCGGATTTAGTTGCGTTGCCAACCAATTGGCCACCAGGCTCGGAGGTGTTCGCCGAGCACTTACCGTCAGTACGTGCCATGGAGAACCATATTTATTTTCTGACAGTGAATCGCGTGGGAATCGAACGAGAATTTGAATTCATTGGTCAAAGCAAGTTTTGCATTCCGACTGGACGCATCGTGGCGTCTGCCGGTGCCACTGAAGAGTCGGTATTACTGTCAACTGTACTACCTGCTATTGCACGTCAGAAACGCCTAGAGCGTCTGCCTGGCAAACACTCGATTGATCGCTGGGCGGATCGACGTCCCGAAATGTACGCGTCCATTTGCAACCCTAAACAATAAGCACTCGTACGTAGAGGCAACCGATTTGGGTACTGAATTGCGAACTCTTGATCTAATCGTGCTGTTGCTTTACATGGCGGGAGTGTTTGCACTGGGATGTTGGTTTTCCAGAAAAAGCAGCAACACTGAAGAGTTTATGGCTGCTGGGCGTTCCCTACCAGGTTGGGCAGTCGGACTGTCCATATTTGGAACCTATGTCAGTAGCATTGGTTTTTTGGGAAACACGGGCAAGGCCTTTGGAGACAATTGGAATTCGTGGGTCTTCGGCTTATCGCTACCTCTGGCCGCCTTGGTGGCAATGAAGTGGTTTATCCCGTTGTACCGAAGTTCGAGCGCCGTATCGGCCTATGAGCACCTTGAGATCCGCTTTGGACTGTGGGCTCGATATTATGCACTGGCATGTTATTTGCTTACACAGCTGGCTCGCGTGGGAACAATTCTCTATTTGGTCGCGTTAGCCCTAGCGCCGCTTACGGGATGGAATGTCATTTCAATCATCTTTGTAACTGGCCTGCTTGTAACTTTCTACACGCTGGTAGGTGGAATCGAGGCTGTGATATGGACTGATGTCGCGCAAAGTATTGTGTTGACGGCAGGCGCTGTCCTGTGTGC
This sequence comes from Planctomycetales bacterium, assembly GCA_020427005.1. Classification (GTDB taxonomy): domain Bacteria; phylum Planctomycetota; class Planctomycetia; order Pirellulales; family Pirellulaceae; genus Aureliella. The sequence goes on along the minus strand of JAGQOY010000054.1, from coordinate 3,516 downwards.
TCTGGTCGTGCTTTTCGAAATGCCGGAAGGCCCCGGGCAGATGTTTGCGATCGCGCACACTGCAAACAAATTTAGTTTAGGGAGTTTTAGCCTCGCCCCTGATACTATGTTTCTTAAGGATCCAACTTTTTGGATCGTCATCCTATACGGCACGTTTATTAACTTACAAAATTTCGGCATTGACCAGAGCTTTGTTCAGCGCTACGTAACAGCCAAAACCGACCGGGATGCCTCTTTTAGCGTTTGGCTAGCCGCCCTAATGTTTCCCATTGTTTCGTGCTTGTTTTTCTTTATCGGTACAGGACTTTACAGTCTGTACCATGCAGACACACAATTGCTGGATGAGGTGCGTCGTCAAGTGGCTGAAGCCCGTGTGTCAAGTGAAGGCCTCGAGCTGACCGAAGAAACGATCTCTGCAGAAGTTGCGAAGTTACGGGACAGTGACATAGGCGACAGGGAAATAGGCGATAAGGTACTGCCGCACTTTATCGTTAGAAAACTACCGGCGGGCTTGGCTGGATTGATGATTGCCGCCATCTTTGCAGCTGCCATGAGTAGCATGGATACCAGCCTGAATAGCTCTGCGACTCTTGTCTTGTGTGATATTTGGAAACGTTTATTGCGTCCTAAGGCCAGTGAACGAGAAGCCATGATCGTGCTCTACGCCTCGACGTTGTTTTTTGGAGTCGTGGGCACCTTCACAGCCTTAGCCATGATTCGAGTAAAAAGTGCCTTGGACGTATGGTGGAATCTCCAAGGGATGTTCACAGGTGGCATGTTAGGTTTGTTCTTGCTGGGATTGATCTGCCGGCATGCCAAGAATGCCCACGCAATATTAGCTGCGATCGTCGGAATCCTTTTGATACTCTGGCTTTCACTCTCCAACACAGATATGTGGCCAGAGAACTTATCTAACTGGAAGAATCCTTTTCATTCATTCCTGACAATTATTTTTGGGACGTCGTCGATTGTTTTGATCGGAACGGTTTTGGCTTCGATTATCCCCGCGAACAATTCAGCTCGGATTTCCAGCCGGTTTGAGGACTAAGGACTGAATCATGCCCAAGATTTTGATGCCCATTGGCGACGGATCTGAAGTTCTCGATACGTTTTATGCCTATTACCGGCTTCCTGAAGACGGTTTTGAAGTAGTAGTCGCCGGTCCGGAAGTTCGTTTGTATCACACGGTACTGCACGAAATTCCGCCCAACCCGGATGTACCGTGGGACATTACACAAGAGCGTTCTGGCTATCACTTGCAGGCCAGCGTGGCGTTTCGTGACTTGGTTGAAGCTGACTTTGTCGGTGCATTCGTCTCCGGTGGTCGTGCTCCAGAATACATTCGTTATGACCGCGATCTGTGCCGGGTGATTCGCGAGTTAGCTCATGCGAACAAGCCAATCGCCTGCCTGTGCCACGGAATAGAGATCCTCACTGCCGCCGATTGTATTCAAGGTAAACGCTTCACTACGGTTCCTAAATGTGCCATTGACGGTCAACAAGGGGGAGCCCTTTATGTAGATGAAGATGTAGTGGTCGACGGAAAACTTGTAACCGGTCGAGGATATCAACAGAATACAGCAGTGTTAAAAGAGTTCTTGTCGATGCTCAAGTCGGAGCAAATGAGATGATGCCCTTGTCCCTCTCTTGTCGAATTGCCGAAAGCTTTCTAAATAAAGAGGTTGCCAACTTGTCTTTGGAACAATTGGCCGATCTGGCGGTCGAAGCGGGCTTTGAGGCTATCTGCATGCGGGCCTCGCAGATTGGCATCCAGTCGCCACCTGCCGCTGTACAAAATGCAAAAAGAATCTTAGATCAACGGGAATTGGCGGTGACAATGGTCACTGGCGATTTCGATATCGTTTCCAACAACGATTCGGGACCAAATTGTTTGCAACATATTACGCCCTATCTAGATCTAGCCGAACAATTGGGAGCTCGCTTGTTGCGTGTTTGTATTAAAAAATCTTCGGATATCTCGGCCGCGCAGCGAGCCGCTGACGAGGCAGCTGAACGCGGAATGCATCTGCTTCACCAATGCCACATCCAGTCTTTGTTCGAGACTCTTCCGGAGATCAAGGCCTGTCTGCAGGCGATCGATCGCGCCAACTTCGGTCTGATCTTCGAAGCTGCCAATTTGGAACAGTGCGGACAGTCGTATGGACCGACCACCATTAGTGAATTGAAGCCCTGGATTCGAAACGTCTACTTACAAAACCAGAGACTAAGTCCGGCTGGATCCTTAACGCTTAACACTTGGTGTCGCGGGTCAATTCAGTTCGACTTATGCGAGATCCCAGACTGTGGGGGAATCGACTTTGCCTCTATTTTTGAGGGCCTAAGCGCAGTTGACTATACTGGTCCAATAACTGTCCACCAGTCTGCTCCCCTAGGCGACAACATAACGGCTCTTGATGCAGCCACTCAGACGGCCAGATTTATAAAAACTCAATTGGCTTCCGCAGGCTGATGCCAAATGACTGAGCTCGCGGTGCTTAATGCATGCGTGTTCAAAAAACTTCAGCAACCCGCATCAACACTCGGTGCACAAGCAAACTTACCGGTCAGAAAACTTGTCCAACCAGTACTGGACCTCCTGGTCAGACAAGGCATCTTCTGTATGACGTTGAAGTTCCTTGTCACTAGGCTCTTTACCATCTTCGGTCGTTGTTACTGAAGCCTGCCGGTCCAACCAGTCTAGAAAATCCTCCGGGGCTACGGATACTGCTTTACGGGCACGGGCCGCGTCACGTATTCGCCGGTCACCTGACACGACTGTCAGTTGTTTTGCATGGGAATGCTGTCGTAAGAGGAAGAGAATGAGATCGTCGGCCTCGGGATGCTCTGCGGCAAAGTAAACTTGGATGTCGGAAACTTGAAAATCTTGAGTGAATTCAGTACGTCTGGAAGCATCAAATACTACCGTAGTCAAAGCCCGCATATCTGCTGGTAGTCGCTCAACCAAATGTGTTAACAAACGTAGACGGGCGTTTTCGAGCCATTTTGCACCCCCGCCCCTTCCTAGAAACGGGCTTTGGAACAGCAGATTGTAGCCATCAATCAGTAGTCGCACGAAGCTCAGCCTTCCTATGCCCCCGAAAAGCTCTGCAACCGCTGGAGATGCTGCTCGGCCAGCATAAGAAATTGCTCATCGGACATTGTTTCGAGCGGCCGATATCCAGGATGACGCGACGGCTTGTAAGGATCGTTCTTTCTAGTGTTGTAGCAACAAATCAGTGACCAACGAGGGTCAGGACTCGTATTCTGATCGCTTCGATGGAGGAGATTGCCGTGAAAAAACACCCCGTCACCAGGTTGCATTTCCACATATTCTACAGAGCATCTCTCCAACACGGCCGTGACCCTCTCTGGGTCCGCTCCAGTTTGATCTCCTACCTTCATGTGGTTCATCCGACCGAGCATATGAGAGCCCGGGATGACTTGCAGGCATCCGTTGGCACGAGTCGATGGATCTACCGCTATGAAACAACTGGCCATCGTAGGATACAAACACCC